>JBAQTB010000001.1:0-455697 GCA_049296775.1 Patescibacteria group bacterium | reverse complement strand
GGGCTATGGGGGGCATCCCCCGAAGCTCGACCGTTAGGTCGAGCGAAGGGGGATGGCGGGACGGACGAGGCTCGAACTCGCAACCTCCGCCGTGACAGGGCGGCGCTCTAACCAGTTGAGCTACCGTCCCATGACTAGTTGACTAGCAATCTAGACTGGGACAAATTATTCACTAATGTCACTCTCAATAGCGGCAGTATCTTATCATATGGGCCAAATATTGCAAATGCTCAAACCTCAGCCAATAAATCATCCCCATAAAACCTGGAATTACCCAAAAACCTGCTATGCTTACGGGAGATAATTTATTAACTGTACAGATATGATGTCATCAGGTATGTGCGTAGGTCACAAACTCGCTTGGGCGCTAGTCTTTATTGGTGCCGTAAACTGGGGCCTGATCGGCTTCTTTGATTTCAACTTGGTGAACGAAATCTTGGGCGGCGCACCAACGGTTGAGCGCATCGTCTACGCCGTAGTCGGACTCTCCGCCATCTTCTCACTCTTCTGCGCTAAGTGCTCCATGTGCAAGATGCCGGATAGAAAGATGTAACCTACTCTCCAAGTTTAAATGATCCTCACAGCTATTCTGTGAGGATCATTTTTATTTTGGCTGGATGATGATTACGTTTGGAACGGGAGCGGCACTGTCTAAGGTCTCATAAAATCCATCTGAATTCACACTCACGCCAGTGGACGGTCCGCCATCAAGATTAATTACGTCATCCCAATCAATCTCCACCTCCTGCAACACCCTCATCAGCTCAAATAAACTCACGTCATCTTTCCAGACCACCCCCACGTAAACATCGCCAGCCGTATCTTGACCCATGAAGGTTCGCCTAGCCCGTAAACGACTATCTTCTTTAATACTCTCCTCCCCATGCTTTAACAAAAATGGATAACTCTGCCCCGCTTCTTCTAAACCGTCTGTCTCCAAAGACTCAAATTGAGTATCGATAATGCCAAACTGAGGAGCTAGCTCAATCACACCCGACTTATCCAAATCAAAAGACTGAGCGTGAATTGATTCGCCTTGGCTAATTAACAAACCGGCTGGTGAATAATCTTCTAAAAAGTAAAAACCGTTAATCACCAAATGATTACCCGGCAACTCCCCCGCCCAAGACTTGACCCTAGCCGGTACAGACTTTTGACTAACTGCGAAGTCGTATTGCTCGGGCTCAATGCGGTACAGAAGAACGTTCACGTCCGTCGCTGAGACAAACTCCATCCGTTCTAAACCCTCCCCCAACTCCTCCCACCTCGCCACATACCACGGGCTATACGGTGCCCTCACCGCCAAACTCCAACCAGCAAAACCTAAGCCGAATAAAACTATCAGCGCCGCCCCTACCCTAGCAGACATCCAAGCCATAATTACACCGTCACCACCGCCAGAGTCACGCCGTCTTTAATACCAGGCGTAATCAAAGCTATGCGTTGTCCAGCTCTTAAACCTAACCGTGATTTAACCGTGGTTGTCATGCGGGCCGCAAACGTCGCACTGTGATCATCAAGAATAACCGGCTCAAAGCCGGCATGCAAAATCACCTGACGAGCCGCGGCCAGATCTGGCACCGCTATCAGGATTGGGACATCCATGCGGAACATATTCAAAAAACCTACTCCCGCCCCGAGTGATGACGTGGTAGCCACAGCCTGGATCAAATTACGTCTAGCCATCACCGCCACGGCATGCGCCAACGCTGACGGCAAGCAATTAATGACACCCGTATCTTCTGGCAATTTATCAAACCGTGATTTCTCCGCTTCTTTAATGACAGACGCCATGGCCTGGACTGTGGTCGCCGGGTATCTGCCCGTAGCCGATTCAGCGGATAACATGACAGCATCAGCGTGATCAAAGACCGCGTTCGCCACATCGGAAACCTCGGCCCGAGTAGCTCTAGGATTTTCTCGCATGCTTTCTAGCATCTGCGTAGCCACAATCACCGGCTTGCTAGCCAAACGACACCTCTCTACCACATCTTTCTGAACTACGGGTACATCTTGAAAGGGAATCTCTACCCCCAAGTCACCCCGGCCCAACATAATGCCGTCTGCCGCAGCAATGATCTCGTCCAAATGATCTAAAGCCTCCTTTCTCTCTACCTTAGCCATCAGTAACGGTGCTCTCACCCCAAACTTACGTGCCTCGATTTTGATAATTTTTCTCACCTGATTCAATACCACAGGCCCCGTCACAAAAGACAAACAGATCCAATCAACACCTTGAGAAATACCAAACATCAAATCTTGCCTGTCTTTTTCAGTGAAAGACGCCACACTCACTTTTGAATCCGGCAAGTTAATACCCTTATGCGCCGTGAGGTTGCCACCAACCTTAACTACGGTATGCACATTTCTGCCACGCACCCGCAACACCTCTAGCTCCAAATAACCGTCATCTAATAAAATTCGATCCCCCGCCTTCACGTCATGATGCAGATGTGGATAAGCCACCGGAATTGGTCCACCTGGTTTATATTGCGTCACCACGGCCGACAAAGTCACTGTCAAACCTTCTGGCAAACTCACGCCCTTGGCTGGCAAATTACCCACTCTAATCTTGGGACCTTGTAAATCCTGCAAAATCGCGACAGTACTAGAAGTTTTCTTAGCTGCTTGCCGCACCGATCTCATCAAAACCGTATGTTCGGCATGTGTGCCATGAGAAAAATTCAAACGCGCCACGTCCATGCCGGCCCGCATCATCCGCGTCAAAACTGTCACGGAGCTTGAAGCCGGACCAATCGTACAAACAATGCGCGTGCGGGCAAACTCCATACTGTCAGTAGTATACAGCACTGCCCAAGTCTAAGAATCGACCTTTTTAGACTTCTTCAATCCCTTTAACTCTTTTTCAAAGCGATTAACATCTTCAAATGACAAATACACTGAGGCAAAACGAATATACGCCACTTTATCAAAGGTCTTTAAATGCTTCATGACAATATCGCCAATTTGCAAAGTCGTGATCTCTCCCCCACGAGTCTTTTGAATGTCTCTTTCGATGTTGTGAACGATAGTTTGCAGTTCAATGTCAGTGAATGGACGTTTTTCTAAAGATCTTTTTAAACCAGCCGTTAACTTATCCCTAGAATAAGCCTCGCGTTTACCTGTACGCTTGATCACAGTGACATCTAACAATTCCATCTCCTCAACGGTAGAAAATCTAAAGACACAACGTTGGCGCTCGCACTCACGGCGGCGCCTGACTGACATGCCATCTGATCCTAAGCGCGAATCAACAACACGTGTAGACTTAAAATTACACACCGGACAGCGCATAGGCTGTTACACTTTCGCGCGACTTAAATCATCTTTCTGCGGATAAAAGCTGGAATTCCAATCTCACCGTCATCATCCTTAGGGGTACTTGGCGGCGCAGCTGGTGTCTGCGGTTGAGCAATAGGCTGCTCATCGAAATTATTTACCTCCCGAGTCTCGCGCTGGGCTGGGGCTGGCGCCTGACTAACCGGACGCTTACCAAAGGGCGAATCTGAACCAGAACTAATCGGCATGGGGTTACCCGCGGTTCTAGCCGCCACTTCAGCTGGCCTAGACAGTGGCGTGGCACTCGGCTTCCATGACCTAGACTGCAATTCGACTTCTCCGCCCAAACTTGGGGCCCTACGGTGATCGCGACTATCAAAACCCGTCGCCACTACGGTAATTCGAATTTCATCACCCAAAGTTTCATCCAAAATTAAACCAAAGATAACTTTAGCATCATCATCTGCGGCGCCAGTGATCACCTTAGCCGCTTCCTGCACTTCATACATGGACACATCTGCCGAACCAGCCACCGTAAACAGAATACCCTTAGCGCCATCAATGGAAATTTCTAAGAGCGGGCTAGCAATAGCTTGTTTGGCCGCCTCCACCGCGCGATTATCACCAGCCGCCTTACCAATGCCCATCAAGGCTGAACCCGCGTTCTGCATGATCGCCTTAACGTCAGCAAAGTCAACGTTAATCTGACCAGGTACCGTAATCATTTCTGCAATTCCCTGCACACCCTGACGCAAAACATCGTCAATGATTCTGAAAGATTCAGCAACGGTGGTTTTTTTATCGATAATTTGTAAAACCCGATCGTTTGGAATGGTAATAATAGTATCCACATGCTGTGCTAACTCAGCGTGCGCATCTTCTGCAATTCTGCGACGCTGTGCTCCCTCAAAGCCAAACGGCTTAGTCACCACTGCCACCGTCAACGCCCCCAGCTCCTTAGCGATCTTAGCAATTTCCGGCACAGCGCCGCTACCTGTACCTCCGCCCAAACCAGCTGTCAAAAAGACCATGTCAGCACCAGCTAAAGCATTCCGGAGTTCATTAGCGTTCTCCTCAACAGCTCGGCGACCCATCTCTGGGTTCATACCTGCCCCCAGGCCACGGGTCACAGTTTTACCCACGGGGATCTTGATAGACGCCAAGTTAGAGTGCAGCGCCTGAGCGTCAGTATTCACAGCTACAAACTCAATACCGCGCAGCTTTTCCTGAATCATGCGGTTAATGGCGGAACCGCCACCGCCACCAACGCCAATAACCCTAATTTTTGCGCAGGTTTCAATTTCTGGCTTTATCTCCGCCATAGTGAATACAAGTAGTGTTCAATAACGCCACCTCCCGAATACCTTTGGTTACTACCTTATAGTATCGCAGAAAAGGCCGTCAACGCAACGGGGGGATAACAATCTCCTAGTTTTATCCGTTAGCCTTACGGAATTAACGATTTCATCCACTTACGCATCTGTTCAGCGACCTTGTCTACGCTCTTAAATTTGAAGAAATTACCAAAATTAAACTTTTTACCATGCATCTCTCTAATACCATTACCCCAAGCCGCCAAACCAATGGCCGTGGCAAAAGCTGGATCATGCGCCTCATCCAATACGCTTGTGATCCCAATGGAGACCCCAACAGCACACGGTAATCGTAAAACACGTTTTGCGACCTCAATGGAACCCTCCAGCTTCATGGCGCCACCGGTAAATAGCACGCCCACTGGCAACATACCTGACCTATCTACACGCCGTAACTCAGCATCTATAGCCTCAAAAATCTCTTCCAATCTGGCCTCGATAATTTCTGCTACGAATCTACATTTGACCAGCTCATCAGTTTCGGCACCAAAATCACGTAACGCAAACTGCTGCTTGCGATCCACCGCATCTGGCACCGCATGCCCGTAAGTTAGTTTGACTTGCTCAGCAATTTCAATGGACGTCCGTAAACCTATAGCAATATCGTTGGTGACGTGATCGCCCCCAATTGGAAGCACAGCCGTATGTAACAAATCCCCCTCCTCAAACACCGCCAATGAAGTTGTAGCTGAACCGATATTCACTACACACGTACCCAGCTCTTTCTGGCGCAAAGTTAAGACCGCTTCAGCCATGCCAAGCGGCGCATATACCAAATCATCAATATCCAAACCGGTCCGATACACGCTTTTAGTCAAATTTTTAATGTGTGAAGACAAGGCCTCAATGATCACGGCATCAACTTCTAAACGAATACCGTTCATGCCTACCGGGTCCTTAATGCCACGCTGACCGTCAACGGTAAAACTCTTTGGGATAACGTGCAAAATATCGTAGTTTGAGGGTGTGGCCACTGTTCTAGCGGCCTCCATGGCCCGTTCCACGTCATCTTCATGAATTTCCGCCTGAGGTCTGGACACGCCAATGACCCCACGACTCTCCTGAATCATAATGCTCTGGCCGGCAATCGCCACCCAGGCACTATTGAGCGCCACACCCGTCATCCGCTCCGCTTTCTCTAACGCTCTAGAAATCGCCGAAACAGCCTCTTCCATACTGGAGACTGCACCTTTGTGCATGCCCGCAGAGGGAGAAGCTACGGCCCCGATAACATTGAGTCGTGGTGACCCGTCTTCACCAGCCGCCGACCGACATACGGCGACACGAATGGTAGAAGAACCAATGTCTAAGCCTACAATAATCTCATCGGCCATAACAAAATACACTAGCGCCCTTAGCGTCCTCCGTAGGTTTCAAGTATAGCACAAACGAGATCATACAGATGAGGGTAAAAAATGATCACGCCAATGATGGCCGCGGTAATCGCCGTTAAAAATACCGCCCCCGCCATCATATCCTTGATTTCTTTGACCATTGAACTCAATCTAGGCTGTACCGCATCTACAAATCTTTCCATGATGCTATTCAAAATTTCTAGCACCATGACCGCTGAACACAAAAGCAGCACCAGCACCAACTCCCAAGTATCCAAAGGTAAAATCACCGCCAAGCTCACCACTCCAATTGAAGCGATCAGCTGTAATCTAAAACTTTGCTCTGACCGAGCGACCTCCGCCACCCCACGACAAGCATGGCGCAAGCTCCGTAAAAATCTTCGCCATGAACTCATAAAATTTCAGCTACGAGCAAATCTTGCAGTGGGAACATCACCTCAGCGTCCTCAGCCTCTTCATGATCATAACCCATTAAATGCAGTAAGCCGTGCACTAGCAGATCCGCCAACTCAAGCTCTATATCACCGTCTTCCGCTTGCCGGGCCGCCTGGTCATACGCAATCAGCACGTCCCCCAACTGCCCACTCACTCCCCCATCACCGGCCGCAAAAGATAACACATCCGTCACTTTATCTTTACCCCGATACATTCGATTCAGCCGCCTGATTTCATCGTCGGAGATAAAGGAAACTTCGACTTGACCCTCAGCCTGATCCGATACGATCTTAGCAAAAGCTTGAGAAATCTTAGCCAAACGAGACCGCGTCAACCTAAAAGCGGCCGGAACTACAGTTTGATAAACGTCAAAACTAATCATGGCACCAGTTTAAAACTATTAACCATCATCTTGAAAGTCTGTAAAAACTCGATACTTGTAGCATCTCCGAGATCGTAAATCAAGGTGTAAACCTGGCCATTAGCCGCCACATACATTACACGCTCATCTGGACCGATCAACGCCTCATACCCCTCTTTGGTTAGCGTTGGTTGTAATCTACTAATTTCGACCTCGCCAACTTGGCTCACATACCAATCCTCCAAACTCACTTTCGCCGACTTCTCCTGCCACAAGACGTTTACTCCGGCACCCGTTGGCGACCGGAAAGTCACCCGCTGGGAAACTGGTGTACTCACCGGGTTCCAAGTAGTTGGGTAATACATCACAAATGGCAATTCCAAACTCTCAAGCACCCGCACTGCTCCCGTATCTAACAAAGTAGACGGCGCCAAACCTCTTGGATCAAACCGGTGAAAAATCTCATTACCGTCTAAGAAAGTATCACTATCTGAATCTGGGTTCCTAAAATCAGTCCCGTATAACAGCTCTTCCACGTTTGTCAGGCCATCGCTATCTGTATCCGCTCCAGAAATGGGCTTAGCTGGCTCCGGAATCGGTACTGGCTCTATTGGCTGAGTAATAACCGGCTCAGGCTCAACCACTACTGGAGTACCCGCATTAAAGCTAAGATACCCCTGTGAATATGCCAAACCAAGCCCAGCAGCCGCCAAGGCAATAAGCAAGAGTAAGATAACCACCAAAACTTTGAATTTATTCGATCTCTGTGGAACAGGTGGAGGCAACGGTTTTTTAATGACCGCCGGCTGCTGTACCGCCACCGGAGGCTGCACCGGCTTAGGCGGCTGAGCCTTAGGAAGTTCCTTAATTTTTACCGCTTTATCATAAAACTCCTTCGGCATGGAGTGGATGATGACCTCAGAACTAGCCACCTCCACTTTTGGTGGAGCTGACTGGTTTGAAGTCGGTTTAATCACCTGTTTGTCTTCGAACATGTGCCTCCAGGTTAAGCTAACTCAATCGCTCGCTTTTGACGCTCTAGTTGGTGGGAATTTCTAGCAATTTACCGGGCCCATTAGGATTATACCCTGACTGGACTTCTTGTCCGTCAGAAAAGCCGTCAGCGTCTGAGTCGGCCCGGAGTGGATCTGTGCCATACACCTGCACCTCCTCCCTATCCCCCAGTAAATCCGAGTCCGTATCTGATAAATTTGAGTTTGTGCCCGCGGCCTGTTCTTCCGCATCCGTTAGGCCGTCGCCATCTGAATCGACAACTACTAACACCTCCGGCTCTTCGATCACTGCTCCGCCACCACCTTTGCCGTCTGGCAACTCCGCTGTATCGTCAGATTCCCCAGCCGTTGAACCGTCACGCAAATCCACACTTGTATCCGCAGGATTCATAGCCTTAAAGACCACAAATGCCACTAAACCGGTGGCCGCGAATGCAATAAACACAATTAACAAAGTCTTCCACAAATGCCCACCCGAGCTAGTATGTCTGTCAGCGACAATCTTGCCAGTCGGCGGCGGCACGCTGCCTGGGATGACTGGTGCTAATTTTACGCCTGACGCCATCTGCGTGGGCGCCGTCATTTGCGGTCCAGGCCTAACACTCGCCGCAGCGGCGGCCGGGGCAGTCTGACCAGCCACAGGTAAATTAGCTGGTGGCTCAACACCCTCAAAGATATCTTGCGGCTCTTTTTTATTCTCAAACATAGGAAATTACGTTAGTGGATCGTAGCCCGTCTGCACTTCCCCTCCATCCGTAAACCCATCGCCATCGGTATCGGTCTTGGTAGGATCCGTGCCATGGACATGGACCTCATCCCCGTCTGACAAACCGTCCCCATCGCCATCTGCAATACTATCAGATAATCCCAGACTAAATTCTGCGCTCAAAACTAAACCGTCACGATCCTCATCGATGGAATTAATCCCCTGTTCACATTCATACCGCTGCTCTTCATCTGCCAACGCCGCACAAGCAGCTGGGTCACCAGTCTGCATAGCCGCGCTCACAAGGGCAATTCCATCACACACCCCACTCTCGACCCCCGCTTCCGCACACTTACCCTGCGCCACCAGTAATGCCGAGACCTGAGCTAGACACGTGCCTTCCGTAGCTTCATCCGTAATCTGAGCACAATTAGCTAAACTTTTGTCTGCATTAGCTTTAAGCAACAAAACCTCATCCGTGCAACTTACCTGAGCCTGACCAGATAAGGCCTTACAGGTCTCAAGACTCATCTGATCTCTAGCAATCAAAGTCAGGCAAGACTCCAACGGACCATCATCCAACCCCACACAGGCCTGACTACTCCCAAGAGCACGCGCCGCATCAGCGCGTGCCAAGGCTAGACACACATCATCACCCTCTTCACATTCAGCCATGAGTTGAGACTCTAAAGCCTGCGCCTGCTCCATGATGTCCGGCTCCTGGTTAGCTAAATCTTTATTCTTAAGCACATTCACGGCTGCAATCACTACAAACGTCAATACTCCAGCCGTAACTGCCAACAACCCGAACAATTGCCACATACGCCTACGCTGCCACCACTTGGTGACCGTGGGCTGTGGAGATGGATCGTAATACTGGTAGTTCTCAGAATCAGACATAAGCTACGGAGCGCAATAATTTAAGCGCACATTACTGACCTTAACCTGACCCACGCCCGGGAAAGAGATCTTGATCGGCACTTCTTGCGGATACAAGTTATTACACACAAAGTTCTGTGGCCACGGCAAACTGACATTGTCGCCTTCTTCAATCATGCCGGAAGTCTCAACCACCGCACCGTTATTCTCAGACACAATCGTCACTGCAATCTGTACAATCGAATCAATAATAGACTTATACATAGCTGCCATCTCTGTCTCAGAATCGCCAGCGTAAGCATAATCCACACCGTTAAAGTCACTAATTTCTTTCGGGTGAGGCGCGCCAAAAGTTGGATATGGATTAGTCGCGTGACTGCTCAACCTACCATCATAACTATTGGAAGACAGATTCTTCATATTCTTAACCTGAGCCACCAAATCCCCAATTGTGGCCGTATACAGCTCATAACCGGCCGTACCCGGAATATACGCATCAAAATCCTGCGCGATCAGAATCGGATTCGGCGACAAAGTACCATCGGCGGACTTGGTGTTAACCGCCACCTCTCCATCGGCCAATAAGATCATCACGTATCTAGCATTATCACCTTCTGGAGAATCGGCAATATCATCAAACGCATTCTTAGCCTGCATTAAGGCTTCATACGTAAACGTGCCGTGACCCTTATCCACCGGCGAAGACTTATCATGCAAATACTTTGCCACTTCTGCCGCCAAATCAGCTTCATGTTCTGGACCAACAAAATATTCTCCGTCTAGCTCAAACTGATGACCGTACGGTACGCCTGTTGCCAGACTGGAATCTTCTTGATTACACACTCCGCCAACCCCACACTGACCGTTGGCCGGCACACCAGCCACCAAACAATTAATCTTTGAATCGTGGAAACACTGACCCTTCACCAATCCTCGGTAACCAATCAAACCAATCTTAGTGTCTGAACCAAATTTATTAAACAGCTCTTCAACCGCATCCGGGATGGCTTCTTGAGCAATTTGCAACCGAGTTTTTTCTCCAAATTCTGGCAAGGTATTATCGCTTACCTCGTTCTTCATACTTAGAGATAGGTCGGTGACAAACATCACGTAAGTGGTAGGAAGATCAACACCAGCCAACGAAACCGTCGCCGTTAGGTCAGTGGCCACATTACAAGCTGGGACCGTAATCGTGGCCGCGTTTGGTAGCTCCACCGTAGTGCCCTCTACGTAACTAAAGAATTCAGCGATCTCAGAAACCTGAGCTCCAGGCTGATTAGTCACCATCGGCATCGATACAGACGTATAAGTCAACGGGCAGGTATTGCCACAAGACTGAGAACAAGTCGGCTTAACGCAAGCGGCACCGCCACAATCCGCTGAATTCAAACATGTTTTACCATTCAACGCCACGCCGCCACCGTTACACACACCCACATTTTTACACACATAACTCGCATCAGTTGGACTAACGGCATTTGGGACAGTACAGCTACCGTTAGTCTGCTTAGTTGCGGCCTTGTACCAGGTATACGGCATATCGTTGCCATCACAATATTCACCGCCATTGCGGACACCATCTCCGCAGAACTGACCGGAAGATACTTCATACCGGCAAGACAAGGAACAAGCGGTACATGATGAACCGTAGGCCGAATCACAACTATCTCCGTTGCCAGTACCCTCGTCACACTGCTCAATACCAGCATTGACATAACCATCACCACACACGTTAACCGTGCATTGATCCGTACAACTGTCGGTTCCGTCAGTATTGCCGTCATCACACGCCTCACCTGGATCAATTTGACCGTCACCACAACTACCAATTTCAGTACACGCAATGTAAGACCAATTCTGATAAGTATACGTACAGCTAGCACCAGGAGCGTCATCACAAGTCCGCACGCGAGTCGTTCCAACTGGACAAACTTCACGGTTACCATTACCACCACAAGTACCGCCGCCGCACTGAGCATCGGTAGTACACGGCTGATTTCTGAAGTTGATCGGTGATGACGCGGCACATAATTTGCCATCCCAAGTCTCATCTGTACCATCACACACCTCACCGGCATCTACCGTACCGTCACCACAATAAGACGCCGAACCAGCGCAGTTCCAAGCACAGCTTCCGTTTGGACTCGCCGTGTAAGTGCCATTAATCCTACCGCCACAACTACCCGGACCAGCTTGGAAAGCCCTAGAGTCGGCATAACTCATATTCAAAGTCACACCACAATCACACACCTCGCCACCGGCAATCTTACCGTCACCACAATAGAAAGCACTGGCACGATTACAATCACTACCACAGAAACCGTAAACACCGTTGTATGACCCGTCATCACACTTTTCACCGGCCTCAGGCTCTACTACACCGTTACCGCAAGACGCCACTACACAAACCGCAGCGGTGTTATCTACAAAACCGCTACATGAGTTATTACACACCTGACTCCGCGTGCCAGACATGCCCGCCGCAGTAGTACACGCAATCGCCGTACCACCTAACTGCCCCAACTCACACACCTCATCTGATCCCACTACGCCGTCACCGCAGCTTGTGGATAGGCCGTACACATCCAAGCCGCTACAGAAAGCTGCAGAGTCAAAACCGGTCGCCGTAGCAGAAGAATTACCAATACTAATCGTGACTCCATCAGCTGCATCTACCTCAATTGGGCTAGACCAAGTCCCGGTGGTGTATTCAAGATCGGCGTAAATAAAGGCTTGTTGATCACCCACTGCCTTATAGTGATAAGCCTGGGAATCAACCGGACAGATGTATGTACCCTTCAATTCGTCAACGCAGGTCTCAGTGTCATACGCGCCGTAAGTGCCGTCTCCACAGGACACATAATCATTGATCGGGTCAGCCGCTAAGTCACCGGCCTCTAACGCGCCACCTAAAATGCTTCGCCAAGATTCCCAGACGCTAGAACTAAGGGCTCTTACGAACGTTCCAGACGGCAAAGTTGGCACAACGCCGTTGACCGCCTTGTAAGCCATCACTTCCCCACGAATATCCGTCATGTCGGTTAAGCGCCCAACATCTCGACGTAGATATTCTCTCGCTGAGGCACAGTCGCTCTCAGCATCAGTACAGACCGTGACGTCATCCACGTTCACGGCAAAAGTCAGGTTATCTAAAATTTGATTGTAAATATCAATCGTCCTGTCATTCGCCCCTTCGTTATACGAGATCACGTACACGTTGGCGTATAACGTTCCGTCATCTGACTGGTTTGGTGCCACTACGTAAGTCGTTCTTCCATCTTTAGCTGCCTTATATCCTCCGACCTCTGTCTGCGTGATATTGCCCGTGAATCCCTGGGCTGCGTACCAAGCTTCAGGACTCAAATAACCTGGGTTACTGACTACGCGAATACCAATGGCATCAGAGCTCCCACCGACTTCAAACAAATACTCCTTAATCACATTCGCTGATTCCGTGACTGGCGGACGCACCACTGTTACGTCTGGCAAATCGCCAACCGTTCCGGCTAAGCCACTATCTTTACAGTACATGGTGGAGAAGTTCATCCAACCGCCACCTAGCTCAGCCCCAATATCGCCATGAGCGGTATCGCTCCATGGTAATTGACTAAATATGCCTGGCCAAGGATTTTCACACAGGAACGCCACCACTGGCGCTGAACCAAGTACAGACTCCGGACCCGCCACACCTGCCGTATTATTCTCAATCAGCGCCGTCACCAAAACGGCGTCGTCACCATTTTCGCCAGCTGCAGTCACTGTAGCCGTATTCAAAGCAGCTTCAACCTGAGCTACCGCCACAATCTCACCATTTTCCTCAGCTTCCCAATTTCTCCAAGACCAAGAATAAGCGCCGTCAACAGACTCAATTTCTTGAGGGGCGCCATTCACATGCGCCACCGCCGTAGCGCTAAAGACGTGCTGTTCCTCACCGCGGGTAAACAAGTAAGGAGAAGCAGCATCCGTGTCCACAACACTCACAGCATCCAGAGCACAAATCTCAGTACCAGTCGTAAACGCCTGAGTCTGAAGACCGTTAATCCCCACGCCGTATTCACTCAAGACGCCGGTAGTTTCTGCATCCAAGACATTCTCGTCACCTTCGACGACTAAAGTATAGGCACCATTTGGAATTAACACGATCTCGGCATGTAACTGCACCTTAAACTTGTTGACCCCAATCTGAGTCTGGTTGATCGATCCGATCGGCACTACACAGTCACCCTGAGCTGCTCTAGCACTCTTACTCACCAATCTCACCAACTTACCCCAAATTCGCAGCGCCAAGTTGCGAGGCTGCATTGCCAAAGTGGTGTGATCCGCAGGACAAACTCCGCCTGGCGCACTCGCCAAATCCAGGCGCACGTACATTCTAGGCTTAGTCACAGGCACGCCGCCTTCAGTCACCTCATACTCAAAACTATCCAAAGCCATCTCATCCGTAAACACCGCGTACATGGCCGTATTCCGGCACACATCTGCCGCTCTTGGAGAAAATTGCACCGTCGGTCGGGCCAAACAACAACTATTATTGCCCACACCATAATTAGCTGAATCCGTACACTGCGTATCGTTCTGCGCTGAACACAGCAAGGCCAAAGTCGCCTGCGTAGACAAGCCGGAACTAACCTCAGACACCTGAATAGTCGCTACGGCTTGCTGCGTATTTGGATCTACCTCTCGCACGGCGCTGGTCGGGACTACCGCCACCTGCAACGGATCAATCTTGCCGTCACCCTGAGCACCACGCTCACAGAACGCCAATTCACCCACCCCAGGAATACCATCCCCACAGAAAGACGGGCTGCTGTATAAGTTGGACGAGCCTTCACGCAGACAGCTCGCCGAACAACCATCTCCGGACAACTGGTTACCGTCATCACACGCCTCACCGTACTGCACACCGTTTATGCCACAGGTCGTGGTTGACCCCTCCCACAAACATCGGTTAGAGCAACCGTCACCAGACGCAATATTACTGTCATCACACTCTTCAGCTAGGTACTCGATCTTACCATCACCGCACACCGCGCCCCCAATCTCAGTCAACGTTGGTGAGCCTTCTAACAAACATTCATTAGAACAACCGTCACCACGTGTGGAGTTACCATCATCACACTCTTCACCTGCCAAAGTTAACTCATCAGCAATAGCTACATCTTTGTTGCCACAGGTCGCCCCAATAGCACTGGAACCCTCCGCTAAACACGTCGCTGAACAACCGTCACCATTAACCAAGTTACCGTCATCACAATCTTCACCAGCCCCGTTTGGCTGGCGCTGAATATTGCCGTTGCCACAACTTGGAGCGCTTGAACCTTCCCGCAAACAGCTCGCCGAACAACCATCACCGTTCGCAACGTTGCCATCTTCACATTCCTCACCAAAACTCATTTTACCGTCACCACAAATGGCCGTTTGCGGTTGACTACCCGTAGCCGTACATGAGGCCGTACATCCAGGAGCAATGGTCGAAATATTCGTGTCTACCAGGACATTATTGGCCCACTCTGCTACACGTGTTGAGCTATCGTTATCTAAATCTTCATCCTGAATCGGATTCGTCCAATCCCAGGCATACGTAAAGCCACTCAAACGTTGACCGGAAACGGAACATGAATCTGCCTCACCGTAAGCTTCACCAGCAAAAGCCTGCTGATCCCCAACCTGATTAACTACAACTTCACCCGGGAAAACGGCAATCCTATCCACGGCACACATCGTCGCGTCCTCTCTCACCCTAAAAGTCCAAGAGTAATCACCAGCGTAATTCGTTCTAGTCAATCCTACCCCACTCGTACTCTGGACATCGCCATCAATAATCACCCGGTAGTACCTAAGTGGGGTCAAACTTAAGTTATTTAACCTAAAGCCCGTACAGCTGCCATTGGCGTCGAGCGTACATCTGATCTGTGTGCCAGACACAGGCTGCAAATTGGTACACAATTCGTTGGCACAGGCATACAACCTAACCGCACCCGCCGTCTGTAAACTTGTCTGCAACATGGCAGTATTAAAACTCGCTCCCACCTCAGCGTTCACACAAGCCTGAGTACAATTTGGCCAGTAGTTGGTCACATACGGATCGGAGAAATCAATCGTAAGGTCTGATTCACCCCTCACGTTGCTAGCTACTTCAATCGCTCGGACCGGCGTCTCGCCCTCTGCCAAGCCTCTTACCAGAGCACAGGTACTATTTCCAGCCGCGCAAGTAGTTGGTTGACTAGTAGTGTCAAAGTTAGCGTAGCTAGGATCAACAGACCACCTCCAGGAGTAATCGTCATTCAAGACCATGCAGCCGTTAACCGGTACGGCCGCAAAGTCACGGGTACCGTTTAATTCGGTAATCGTGGCCTCATCTGGAACTACCAACACATTACTCAACCTACACCTAGTTTGATCTTCTCTGGTCTTGAAGGTCCATGATTTTGGGTTAGCAAGCGGCGCACCCTCAGCTGACAATAGTGTGTTCGTTACGGAAACTTTATAAGTAGTACTGGTCTTCAAATCTACGAGTGGCAAAAACTTAACAGAGCGTGAGGTAGTTTCAAACGTGCCCGGCACAGCCACCGTGCTTGCACATGGATCATTACCACCGGCAACACATTCTTCAATAGTGGTCGCAGTCAAAGTCGACTGACTCATGTCCAGCGTAAACTCAGCAAAGACTGAAGCGTTCACACACACGCCAGGAGAGTTATCAAACTGATCATTGGGGACAGCACTCACCCGCTTGTCTGAACATTCCGTAATGATCTGTGGAGCATCAGGGATGTTACCGCTTGAAAAAGTCCAAGCGTAAGCCGCTGTTTGCCCAACTGACGGCGCAACCTCACTCCCACCAACTTCAAAATTGATTGGGTTACTGTTCACCTGAGATTCATTCTGAAGCAACAATGGCCCCGTCACCGACCCAGTCGGAACTGCCACAGTGACCTCGCTATCAGTCCAGCTTTGGATTGTACCTTCAGCCGCTCTAGAAAAAGCCACCCGTCCGCTAGTGTCTCCAAAATTATCTCCGTATAAAGTCACCATGTCACCTGGCTCGGCATTACCAGGCTTAACCGCACACAAACCCGGAGTCAGTGGAGCGATATTCAAATTAAAACTAACCGCATTGGACTCTTGACCATTAGCGCCCACAATCACATTGTAATTACCCAAAGCCCCCAAGCCCTTAGGTACAATGACCGTAATGGACTGATCTGACCAAAGATCACCTGTACAGGCAGCTGGGAAACTTTGTGTATCGGACAAAACACGCTCTTGTGATTGAATATTCTCAAACCAGACCGTCCCAGTTCCAGAACCAAAATTAGTTCCAGAAATAGTCACGTACTGACCCGCAGCACCAGAATCTGGAGTTAAGCTAGAAATAAACGGCGCGCTCAAAGTCTCAGATACAACCGTAAAATTAACCGCATTAGACGTTATTCCGGCCACGCTGACGCTCACCGGATAACTACCGTTCACCGCCACAGGTACAGTCACATCAATACCCGTGTCAGACCAGCTCGTGTAGCTGCCCGCAGGCGCCACGCCAAATAAGACGCTACCCGCCCCCTGCTCAGCTCCAAAACCATTACCCTCTAATGACACCGCATCATTACTGGCACCAAACGTCGGTCTGACCGCACACAAGCCCGGGTGGTTAACGTCATTCACGTCAAAATCGGCGATCAAAACACCGTTGTCATCAAAAGTTGATTCACTCAAACCTCCAGCAGTTTGCAAAGTAATCTCTCCATCCACCGCCCCTACCGGAACAACAGCAATAATCTGCGTGTTCGTCCAACCGTCAGCACACGGCGCCAAACCAGCCTCTACCTGACCAGACCCACCCGTAAAGAAAACCTTACCCGTCGCACTGCCAAAACCCGTACCGCTCAAAGTCACCCAGGTGCCCGGCGCACCGTCGTTTGGAGTAACGGCCGTAATACGCGGCAAAGATACACACACGCCACTCGTACACATACCACTCGTACACTCATCATTGGCAGAACATGAGGAACCGTCACAAGCGCCACAGTAATTTGGACTAGCGCTATCACCCCCACAATTCAAACCCGTTTCGATGCCGTTCATGATCGTGTCAAAACAAGTCGCTGGCCGCATGGAAACTGTGATCGAATCTGCATCCGTGTTACCGGCAATATCTGTCACCGTAGCCGTGACCCGGTACGCACTCCCATTCTGCAATCCAGCCGTATCCCACCAGGTCTCAATCAACACGTCAGACAAATCATCGCCAGTGGCTGGAATAGTGTCAAAAATGATATCGCTAGCCGCAAAATCAGCCCCCGCCACCTGGCTATCATCCGTAGCGCTCACCTGCACCGGTACCAATGACTCGCTTGAGACTCCAGCGCCGTCATCCGGCAACTCCAGCTCTGCATTTGGTGCCTCCGTGTCAATCAAATCACCAGCAACAAAGGAAGAAACACACAAATTGTTAGCACAAGACAAGTTAACTCCAGTGTCACTCTTAACTCCCGTTCTCGCTCCACCCGTCTTCACTCTGACATTAACAACACCAGGCTCAAAACAGAATCTGTCCTCATTTGGTGCTGGACAAGGTGTCGCCGGCACAAATGACACGCGATTTTTTACTACCGTTAATGTACCCGGGATTTCAGCCCCGTCCGCGTAGGCAAAGCTAATGTTAGCACTCGTAATCGTAGCTTCAGACAAAGCTTTACTAAAAGTAATCTGAGGGACCACGTTTCTAATCGCCACTTCGCCGACTGGTGTGTGTTTGGTGATAATAAAGGCGGAACTAGTCGACCCACCCAACCCGCTACCACCACTGCCGTCATCTACTACCGTACCGCTACCGCCTCCAGTCGCCTTAATCAATGAACCCAAGATAAATTGCGTGATCGCCAATGAAAACAAGATCACGGCCACGCCAATGCCGGCATTAATGATGATTTTCTTAGCCCTGGCGACTTTCTCCGCCTCTCCGCCAGCCGTCATCCAAACAAAGCCACCGTACAGCAGAATAATCACGCCGATAATACCCAAGAACCCTAACGCCCCCCGAATAATTTTAGCAACAATCACCCTAGGATCCTCCGACCCTAAGCCCGTAGCGTCACCCACCGTCGTCAAACCTTCCACTGCTACCTCAGCAGATTGTGCCCAAGCCTCAGGTCCACCTATGCCCAAACCAAACGCCGTCGCCAGCGCTAGTCCAAGTAACAACCGTGTGAACCTAGAGGGTTTCATGTGATCAGGTTAAAAAAGTGTACACTCCGTAGCCTGGGCCACGCCGTTACAACAGTAAGGATTAGCCGCCGTCACCCCACACATACCACCAGATGCATTTGGACCTTGAGCCGGTAAGTAACAGTTCTGATACTGATTCCGTACACCTTGAGACACGTTAACGCCGTAAACGTAAGTCTTGCCGTCAGTTGACTCAAGCAATACTCCGTGCGGCATCGTGACCAAAGTTTTAGCTGGAATCATGGTGTTATTCTCTACCTCCAAACCATCAGCAGTTAAACTAGCCGTGTTAAATCTGAACCACTGTTCATGACTTGTCTCACTCACCACTTCCTGATTGGTCAACGTAATGTTGTCTGAATTCACCGTGGAGCTCATCAAAATATCTGAAAACTCCAAGGTAATGTTTTGATCCAAGGCCACATTCTCAGCCGTAATATCTGGTGAAATACTTTGCAAGCTACTCCCGAGTAAGTAAATTTCATTAGTCGTTGTAAAGTTCCAGACGTGGCTATCGCCAGCTGTGCCGTTACCGTCCGCATCCAAAGAATTAGCTGCCATATCCACCACGCCGTCATACGGGAAGCCCAAGGCCTGTGGTGGCGACGTACCCACCGTTGCCGCCTTAACTGTCGCTGTCACCGCCTGACCACCTGGCAGACAGAAAATCTGCTCACCGCAAGAGTTAATGCCACAACTCGCACTCGATTCAAAGGTCACAGTCTTGTAACCATTAGAGATAATGTACTGACCCTCAGTTGGCACCCCGCTAGTGCCAGTGACCTGTAAATTAGAGAAACCACGGCGCGGATCCCGAATACCTGAAGCTGAAATCGGATCGACTGGTTCGTCAAAAGTTACCTGAACGATAATATTTTTAGCGTAAGTCCCGTTAGCCACCGGCGTCACAGACAACACGGTCGGTGGATCTAGATCTAAATTAACTCCAGTCTCAAAAGACCATTCATAACCACCCCCATCAACACCCACAAACACCGGCTGCTCAGACACATTTCTAATGCCATTCTCTAAACGCACCGTGTAACCAACTGGTCCAGTAGTGGTACCGAGATAATTGATCGGATTGAACACGAAAGTCTTGAGGTCATCAGTAAAATACACCTCAACATCAGTCACCGCGACCTCCTCTCCGTCAACAACGCCGAAGATTTTAACATTCTCCGCATTGAGAGCCGTAGACGGTACATCATCCGCTACATCAAGTGGCGTACCGCCGTTGTCATAACCAGCGATCAAAGACTTGAGTTCGATTTGGTCGCGGAAAGTTACGGTAATGTTCGTATTCCGTGCCACATAAGTCTGATCACGGAGCGGGTAGTGGTCACGCACCGCCTTACCGAGCGAGCCAGAGAACATAGGGATTGTCACCGAGCCGTTTTGATTATTTCCGTCATTCGCGCCCGTAGCGTCAAGGAGCGCGTTAATCACAAAAGATGTAATCGCGTAAGAGAACATCATGATAACTAATCCAACGACACCGTTGATCAAGATCTTCTTAGCACGCTCAACCTGCTTATCATCACCTCCAGCGGTCATCCATAAAAAACCAGAATACAACACCAGTATCAAGAAAATTATGCCCAACACGCCTAGGAATACCTTGATGACAGTACCGATGATCGTCACTAAATCATTCGACCCTAAACCCGAATTCGCCGCCGTCACCGCTAGTTCGTCTGACTGCGCCAAGACCGGTAAACCAAAACTTAAGAGCGCCACACCCAAGAGCGTGGTCAACAAAATCTGTTTAAATCGAGTAGACACTAATTTCACCCCCCTATTTTACCTCAAAAATCACCTAACTTTTTTTCTGAGGTGGGGACAACAAACCCATCCGGGAATAATCGCCGTGCAATCAAGCTACGCAGCTCAGCTAATCCCAACTTAGCGTGCGCCGAAACATACGCTGACTCCGGATCGTGAGCAGGTGGTGTAACCAATTTATCTAACTTGTTAAAGACTCTCAGCCTAGGCCGATCCGCCAGTTTAAGTTCTCCCAGAATCTCTTCCACGACCTTAAGTTTAAGCTCCAGATGCGGATCAGTCGCATCAATCACATGCAAAATCAGATCTGCATGCACCGCCTCAGACAACGTAGACCTAAACGCCTGAATCAATTCCGGGGGCAAACCCTGAATAAAACCGATCGTATCAGACAGCAACACTGAAGTCTGGACCTCGGGCAAATATAATTCGCCAATCCGCGTATCTAGCGTAGCGAACAGCTTATCCGCCGCATACTCTACGCGTTTAGTTAGCGCATTTAATAACGATGTCTTACCGGCATTCGTATAGCCCACTAACGCCACCGTCTTAAATTTCTGCCTTGATCTAAACTTTCTCTGCTCCGTGTGCTGGCGCTCATAAGCCTTGAGCTTGTCTAAAATGCGTCGCTCCTGCTCTTTGAGATGCCGCTTCATGCTCTCCGTATTCCCCTCACCAGCACCACCCCGCGTACCCGTGCCTCCACGCTGCCGCCCCAGCTCAGCGCCCATGTTATAAATTCTCGGGCCCATGTGTCGCAGTCTCGCCAACTCAATTTGCAGCTTAGCCTCCGCCGTAGTGGCATGCTTATCAAAAATCTGCAAAATCAAATCAATCCTATCCCAAACCTTCATTTTAACTGGTCGCAATGCTTCCTCAAGATTATAGAGTTGGCCCGGTTTTAGAATCTCATTCACCACCAGGACATTGGCCTTATGCTCCGGCCAAGTATCGATCAATTCCTGCACCTTACCTTTACCCAAGAAAGTACCGTAATCCGGCTTAGCCTTACGCTGAATAGCCCTAACCACTACCAAACCACCGTATGTGTTGGTTAAATCCGCTAATTCCGTCATGCGATCCTCAGCCTCACGCTTAGAGGTCGCAAAATGAATAACATCCGCTAAAACAGCACGTAACATGCTAAGCAGCTAAAATTCTATCTAACGCCGCTTTGATTCTGGAGCCGTCAGCCTGGCCCTGCAATTCTTTTGACAACACGCCCATAACCTTACCGGCCGCAGACGGATCGGTTACGCCAAGTTCCTGCACCTTGGCTCTAACGTGCAAATCTAAATCTGCATCGCTCATTTGCGCTGGCAGATACCGTTCTAAAATCTCCAATTCTTGCCGTGCTTTGGTGGCTAAATCTTCACGCGCATTCTGTACAAAGCTCTCCAGAGCATCCTTAATCTTCTTAGCGTCAGACTTAATGACCGCCAAAACTTCTGCATCTGCTAACTCTTTACCCACTTCAATCGCCTTGTTTCTAATGGACGAGATCGTCATTCTTAAAACTTCCAGAGTAGAAGCATCTTTAGACTTCATGGCCGTCTTCATGTCCTCATTCAACTTTTTCTCAATTTCCATATGTAGATTAAACAGGAATCGTAATTGCCTGAAGCGATGGTAACACAAAAGAGGCCCGTAGGCCTCTTTTGTGTTACTTACGACGCTTAGTGTTGCGTAGATCCTCTTCTCTAATCCGCCCAGTCTTCAACATGTACTCACGACGCTCACCCATCTCTAACCGACGGACGGCACTTTCATGAAGCTTGTTTTTCTTAGGCTTCCTAGCAAAGAAACGACCAGCACGAACATTCAGCGGCTTACCGCTCTGCTGAATACGACGAGTAAAGCGGCGGAATAACGCCTCAAAACTCTCGCCTTTTTTTCGTTTGATTTCAATATCTGACACAGTATTTTTTCACCCTCCTTTCAGGGTAGGAGGAGATTATCATGTAAGTTAAATAGTGTAAAGCCTGGCCTAGTTAGGCGGATTCTGTAGTATCGGATGCCCCCTACTCCGTCTTCTTTGGTTTAATCTTTAAATCAGCTAAACGCTTCACTACAATGCCCACCACCTTTGTAACGTCCACAATCTCTTGCGCGCCAGACTCCATGTCTCGCAGAATGATCGTGCCGTCCAAGACCTCTTTTTGACCCAGAATCACCGCCAGTTGAGCCTTCATCTTATCCGCGATCTCTAATTGTCCTTTGAGGTTACCTTTAGCGAAAGCCTCAGCAACATCAACATCGGCTTGACGGAACTTCTCAAAAATCTTCAAGCCCTTACGTCTAGCTGCATCTCCCAGTTGGCAGAAGAAGACATCGGCTACGCGCTTACTGTCTGGCAATGATCCCGCCGCTTTCATGGCCAAGATCACTCGCTCCATACCAAGCGCCGCACCCACGGCCCCGGTGGCCTCACGACCACCAAACAATGGCACTAAACCGTCATAACGACCTCCTCCACCCAAGGCTAGCTGTGAACCGTTATCACCAATAGGATTAGCTGACATGAGTTCAAAAACGGTCTTAGTGTAGTAATCCAAACCACGCACCAAGAACGGATTCAAAGTATACGGCACTTCGGCCTCGTCCAAATACTCGAGCACCTTCATGAAGTGCTGTTTGTTCTCTTCATCTAAGTATTCAATCAGCTGAGGTGCACCGGCCTTAATCTCCTCCATGCCTTCTTCTTTTGAATCAAGCAAACGGAGTGGGTTGCGCTGCAAACGCTTCAAATCCGTCTCACTCAGCTTCTTGGAAAAACCTTTAAAATACTTGGACAGATCCGCCACATACGTCTTACGGATAGCTGGGGTACCCAGTGAATTGATATTCACCATAGTCTCAACGCCCAAATCCTTACAGAAATTGTAAGCCATGATCACAATCTGCGCATCCAAGACTGCGTCATCAGACCCTAGAGCCTCAAACCCAAGCTGCCAGAACTGGCGATATCGTCCAGCCTGTGGTCTTTCATGCCTAAAAAACTGCTCCAAATACCACAACTTAACTGGCTGCGGCTGGTTTAACATGCCGTGCTCAATATATGCTCTAGCAATCTGCGCCGTGCCTTCTGGACGCAAAGTCATCTTGACCCCGCCCTGATCCACAAACGTAAACATCTCTTTCTCTACGATATCTGTATCCTTGCCCACACCACGCTCAAACACTGATGTTCCCTCCAAGGCCGGCAAACGCACTCGACCAAAGCCGTAAGCATGGGTCAGGCCACGAGCCACATCCTCAATTTTCTCCCAAACTGCCTGTTCATCCGGCAAAATGTCTCTAAAGCCACGTAAGGTCTCTAAGGTTTTTGACTTCTTAGCAGGCTTAGCGACTGGCTCAACTTTAGGCTTAACAGGCATAACAAAAACTATTTATTTAACACCTTAATACCTCAAAATCTATAATCAAGCAACCTCAGGTGCTACCCAACTGTCAGTACTCCACTATTCCGTGTACTCCGGGACCGAAAATGACCCAATACGCTCCAGTGGCAAGCCCCTGATCCAAACCCTGCCAACAAAATTAGCAAACGGGATCGGGCCAATCGCTCGACTGTCAAAACTCTCGTCACGATTATCGCCCATCAAGTAATACTCATCCTCCCCCAAAGTTTCGCTGTCTCGTCCCGGCGTATAGTCATCCAAGTACGCTTCTGTTAGTACAAAGCCGTTGGGATTAGCTTCATTATAAATCGTGATCTTACCGTCATTGACCTCCACCGTTTCACCCGGCAAACCGATCACGCGTTTAATATAAAACTGTTTCTCAGCACTAGTCGGTGGGTGAAAAACGACAATCTCACCACGTTCCGGTTGGCGCAGGTGAAAGGTCAATTCATCAATGATCAAATATTCGCCATCCTTGAAGTTGGGCTCCATAGATACTCCAGCCACCACAAACGGCTGCACCAAAAAGTATCTAACCGGCAAAATAATCGCCAGCGCCAAAGCAGCTATCTGCACAATCTCCAGCACAAACGTAGCCACCGCCCCCAGGGTCGGCCCAAAGAACCGCTCCATCATGGAAGCTGTAGCTGAGGTTTTTTGCTTATTAAAAATTGCCATAACTCCTTAAAGATTATCACAATCAGAGTCTCTGGTCCAACAAAGACACAGGCGCTGCGTAGCGCCTGTGTCTTTGTCATTGAGCCTTACAAAGTTGGAACCGTTTCCTGACCTGGCAAGCTCTCACTTGGAATTGTGGTATCAATCGGTGCTGGATCTACCGGCGGCGTATTACCAGCGCGTAAATTAGCAATACTCTCTTTTACCACCTGATTGTCAGGGTTCAGTTTCTCAACACGCTCTAGCAGCGCCAAAGCAGACTCAATCTCTCCGGCATTGGCCTTGAGCGCGGCCAAGTACCACATGGCATTACTATAATCCTTGGACACCGCTAAAATTCTCTCTAACTCTGCTTCCGCCTTATCCGTCTCTTCCATCTTCAAGTAAATCACCGCCAGCTGGAACCCGAGACCAGCGTCAGTGGGCTGCACCTTGGTTAAGGCCTCCAACCTAGCAGACGCATCTTCTAAATTGCCTTGACGCTCATAAGCAGCGGCCAAGTAATAATGTGCTGGCGCGTAATCCGGCTTCAACCTGGTAGCTATTTCAAAATTTTCAACCGCGATCCGCAAATTCTCAATCTCGTTAGTCGCGGCCGTGGCCTTAACTTCAGCGTCAACGTCTGGCAAATCCTGAATCTCCTGTGCTCTGTCTGCTACCGCTAAGTACACACGCGCCAAAGCTGTCTGATAAGACACATTGTTCGGCTCTAGCTCTAACGCCTTCATGTACATGCTAGCTGCAAAATTTTGCGCGTTCTGAATAAACGGCATCAATTCTCTGTAGATCAAACCGTTAATTGACCAGTTAGCGGCATCATTTTCACCCAACGCCGCAGCTCTAGCAGCAGCCTTGATCGACAAATCAGCGACCGTAGCCAAAGCCTGCTTCTCTTCTTCACTAAACTCCTTATCTGCTACCCCCTCCCTCACCACCACACCTGCCTGAGCCAAATAAGCTGTAGCCAAATTACGCTCAAACACGGCGTTGCTACCGTCTCTATCCACCGCCTTAGACATCTGATCCACTAGCTCTAGTGGAGTGGCTCCCGCCGCATCCATTCTAGCCGCCTTAGCAAAAGCCATCTCAGCTGAATGTCTGGAAACTAACGCGAACACCGTCAAAACACCACCTACGGACAACATCGCTAAGCCAGAAGTTACTGCTAGCGCCAATCTTGGTGCCTCAGAAAATTCCATGCGCCTAGCACTACCCACCGCTTCTGCCACTAGCAAACCACTCAAGCCCCAGAAGAGAATCGTTAATGACATGTTGATCGGTGATAGCAACTGCACCACAAGTAACGCCAACCAACCAGACAGCAAGGCGTAATTCCACTTCCACTCAGACTCATCTCGGCCACGCATAATCCTACCCAAGCCCAAGCCCGCCACCAGCAATACCAGCAAAATCCAGCTGATTGAACCTAGAATGCCGTTCGTAGCTAAAATTGTGAGCAGATGAATCTGCGCTCTGTCAAAACGTGTATTCCAGAAAATCGTCGAGTTAATTTCAACCGGTCGGTGCTTAGCATAATCAAGATCAAAGGAACCAGGGCCCGAGCCAAGTAACAAGCTAACTGGATGCTGACGTAAAGTAGAGGTCGCAATACTAAAACTCGCCTTAACTGACGGAGACACCACCGCTGGAATCTTGAGATTGATAGGCGACTTCAAGAATAAGAACAAGATTGCCACCAAGAACAAACCGGCTGGTAAAGCCAATCGGCGCATGTTAGGAAAATGACTCTGACCCAAAAATGACAGAGCCAACAGTGACGCTAGTCCCACCATAAAGGCGGCCCACAACGTCCAAAAATCAATAGCGATCAACAGCAGCATGGTCATGAAAGCCAAGAACCCAATCAAAATACGAGCAAACAAGCCACCAGGACCATTTGGCAAAATCTCACCATCAACATCAACCAAGTAGATACCCAAACCAATCAAGGCCACCGGCGTCAGCCAAGACACAAACGCGTTAATGTTCCCAACCGTGTTAAAACCAGCTACGTGCGTAAATGCAAACGGCAAAATGTAAATCTGCAAGAATGACAACAGAGTTACAAACGCCACTAAGCTAGTGGATAGGAGTACCGCCACAAAAGCCTGCTTAGCTAACTTAGCCGTCCCGCCATTCACGAGCGTTAGAAAGAAAATCACGCCAGCTGCCACCGTCAAGAAACTCACGTACTCTTGGCCACCATAACCCAACCATGACTCAACGCCAGCAATCGAAAAAATAGTTGACAGCAAAAGTGTTCCAAGCAACACCAACGGGATCACATTCACCATCCAGCCCCCACGCAAGCTCACGCGCTTTTCAATGACCATGCTGCCAAATAATCCAACTGCTGCCATGAGTGTCAGCACCACGAAAACTATCTGCTTATTCATCTCCAGAGCCTCTGAAGTAAAGGGCGCGAACACAAGCGGCGTCAAGAAAAAAATCGCGATGACACTACCAGAAAACAATTTCCGCAATGGCTCTATAAATTTTTCAAATGACACAGAATTTATTCTAGACATAGTTATTTTAAGTTAAAAAAATCATAACATGCTCCAAAGCATCTGAATAGCAAAACCCGTGGATTATCTCACACAAATATTATAACTCCAATTTAAGCTTGGCTAACTCAGTTTTTTACGCTATACTCACACTGATCGTGCGACTTAGTCGCGCCCCTTATGTGCTTATGTCAGATCAAGATTCAGTCGATTTCTTAAAACCTAGTTCAGAACTGGAACAAGACAGGCCAGCCGAGACTCATCAAACGAGTCAATTTCAGCCTAAACGACGCTCCAAAAAAGCGCTATCTACCCGCTCCAAGCTCGTCTTGTTCGGCCTAACCATCCTCCTGACCGGGGGCTACTTATTATCGACCGGAATTACAAGCAACTCTAATCAAGAGCCAAACACGGATCTCTCCTTCTTGTCCACTCTCAAACGCCTAGTTGTCGCTGGTGACAAAGCCGTTGCCGGACAAGATGACGACCGCATCAATTTTCTGCTTCTCGGCGTAGGCGGAAGTGGTCATGACGGCCCAGAACTCACTGACACTATCATTTTTGGCAGCCTCAAGCCTTCCACCTCAGAAGTGGGTATGATTTCCGTACCGCGAGATTTGAATGTCAATTTACCTGGCTATGGTTATCGTAAAATCAATAACGTCAATGCTTTTGCAGAGAGCGCTAAACGTGGTAGCGGTCCAGAAGCAACTGCCAGTGTCATTGAGGAAGTCCTAGGTGAAGAAGTGCATTACACCGTCAAAGTTGATTTTAAAGGTTTTGAGGAAATCATTGATGACGTCGGCGGCATTGATGTGTACGTAGAACGATCCTTCACCGACACCACCTATCCATTAGACGACGCGCTTGGCGGCGTACAAACGGTGACTTTTACAGAAGGCTGGACTCACATGAACGGTGCCACTGCCTTACAGTTTGCCCGTTCACGTCATGGCTCAAACGGGGAAGGTACAGATTTCGCTAGAGCTGCTAGACAACAAAAAATGCTTTTAGCCGTCAAAGATAAGGCCCTGTCACTGGGCGTACTTTTGAATCCAGCCAAATTAAATCGAGTCCTAGGCACCATTCAGGATAACGTCAAAACCAATCTCACCCTGTGGGAGATGGTGCGCTTTGCCAAATACATTCCAGACATCAAGAGTGAATCTATTGCCATGCATGTCTTAGATAACCGCGGTGGCCTGTTGTATGACGCCAACATCAATGGCGCTTACGTCCTCCTGCCGTATGAAGAAGATTGGAGTGAACTGCACGCTGTAGCCGCAGACATTTTCGCTAAATCTCCCAACGATCCTCAAGTCACCACCACCGTCGGCTCAACCCCCATCCCAGCCGACATCCTAGTTGAAATTCAAAATGG
Source organism: Patescibacteria group bacterium (assembly GCA_049296775.1). Taxonomy (GTDB): domain Bacteria; phylum Patescibacteriota; class Patescibacteriia; order UBA9934; family UBA9934; genus JAGORL01. The sequence continues at coordinate 427,313 of JBAQTB010000001.1, read as the reverse complement.
CACCGCTACCACCGGACTAGCCTCACAAACTGCCCAGCTCCTAGAGGGCTCTGGTTTTACGATTAGCTCAGTGAGCAATGCTCTAAATCGCGAAACGCCAACCACCATCATTTACGACCTCACCGACGGCGAAAAAGATGATGAACTCGCAGCTCTCAAGGACTATCTGGGTGCTGAGGTTTATATGTCCACCAAAGGCTACTTAGCCGCTGATGCCGTTATTCCGGATGAAGTCCTACCCGGCACCCCTGGACTTGACCTAGTAACCAGCCAACAGGACATTGACTTTTTGATAATTCTGGGCCAAGATTCAACAAATCTCGTATTACGTTAAGGCGAGTGGTACCGCTTTTATGCAAACAGCTCCTAAAGTTGTCCTAATTGGCCGATCAAACGTTGGCAAATCTTCACTTTTCAACAAACTCGTTGAAGAGCAAAAGTCCCTCGTTTCTCACATTGCCGGCACCACCCGTGACCGTTTTGAGGCTGATTGTATTTGGCGCGGTAAGGTCATGCGCATCGTAGATACGGGCGGCCTGGATATCGATCAATCTGACGAAATCGAACGCAATGTCGTAGAACAAGCCAATATCGCCATGGAACAAGCGGATATCATTTTGTTTCTGGTTGACGTCAACGTCGGCCCACTAACAGATGACCTAGATATTGCCCGCAAACTCCTAAAGAGCAACAAGCCCGTCATTGCCGTTGGCAATAAAGCTGACAACGGCGAACTAAGACGTCGCGCTGCCGGTGAAGAGTGGCTCTCCTGGCCACTGAATCGCCCGGTCCCTATTTCTGCTAAACAAGGCGTGGGTACTGGCGACCTCCTAGATGAAGTGACTATCGCCCTTGAGAAAGCCGGCAAACCACCTATCGATGTTTCAGAGATTCTACCCATGCGCATCTGTGTCATTGGTGAACCGAACGTCGGTAAATCAACGTTGTTAAACGCTATCTTAGGTGAGAAGCGTTTTATCGCCGCTGACGTGCCCCACACTACTCGCGAACCAAATGACGCCATCGTGGAACACGAAGATCAGATTTTTCAATTCATCGATACCGCCGGTATTCGTAAACAAGCTAGTCGCCGCAAATCAGGGACACACCTTGAGAAAATTGGTGTGGATAAAACTTTAGAAACTTTGAGTAAGTCCGACGTCGCCTTATTCGTCTTGGATTTATCTAAAGAGATCACCACGCAGGAACGCCACCTAGCCGGCGTACTTCAGGACTCTAAAGTCAGCGTCATCATTGTAGGTAACAAATGGGACCTCATCCCAGACAAAACCCCAACCACCGTCAATGATCATGAAGCTATCGTTCGCGCTTTCATGCCAGGACTTAAATACGCGCCCGTACATTTCACCTCAGCCCTGACCGGCCAACGGGCTAAAGATATTTTTAAGTTAATCACCAAAGTCTTCCAGACCAGATTTACGCAACTCCCAGATTCGGAAGCAAAGCAGTTCATGAGCAAAGCCATTGTGCGCCACAAGCCTATGCGCGGTAAGGGTGTTAAGAGCCCTAAGATCACATCTTTCCGTCAATCACATATCAATCCACCGGTCTTCACCTTAGCCGTGAACTTATCCCGCACTGATTCTCTCGCCACTGCCTACGTGCGTTTCCTTGAAAATATCATGCGTGAACAATACGACTTCACGGGTACGCCAATTAGGATTAAAATTGAAGTGGAACGCAAATCACACACCACGTACTAATCCACTGGTAGGTCGTCGGGCCGCCAACTACCTACCCCTTATGCCACTCTTAATCGTTGGCCTTGGCAATCCTGGCAAGGATTACATCAATACCCGCCACAATGCGGGTTTTTTGGCTGTCGACGCACTCGCCACCGCCCTGCAAGCACGCTGGAAACTAGATAAAGCCGCGCATTCGGACGTGATTGAGACCACGTATTTTGATCAAAAAATCATCTTAGCCAAGCCCCAAACCTTCATGAATCTTTCTGGCGTGGCCGTGGCTCACCTCATGCGTAAATTCAAACTCACCCCTGACCAAGTTTGGATAATCGCAGATGATATCGCCCTGCCCCTTGGCACTATTCGTCTGAGAACCGGCGGTAGCGCCGGCGGTCACAATGGCCTAAAATCGATTATTGAAAAACTCGCCACCGAAAACTTTGTCAGACTTAAGTTAGGTATCGATTCTCCGCCCGCCAATATCCCTCTGGAAAATTACGTCATTCAAACCTTCTCAAAAGCTGAACAGACCAGCTTAATTGAGGTCATTCATCGTGCCAAGGAGTTGATCCTGCACAGCATCGCCCACGGACCAGCAGATATCTCAGTCCAAATTTAATATGCTAAAGCTGATTGCCTTTGACTTTGACGGTGTCCTGGCGCAAGGCTCAAACCAAGCTTATTTTGCTTGCTATCACCAAGCCCTAGTCAAAGTCGGCATTCAGCTAGACCCAGCCGTTGAGAAAGCTCGCATTTTAGAACGTTGGGGTCAATCCATAGAGCAGCAGGTAGAATTACTAGTCAAAGATGATCCAAGCAAGCTAGACGCTGCCATGCAGAGCTTTAAGGCCGCCATTCAAACTCCGGCTTTTCGTGCTCAGGTAGCCCTCTTTCCACAAGTAGACACTCTCTTGCGTACTTTGAGTCAGGATTACAAACTCAGTATCGTTAGCGGCGCAGAGATGGCGCTCATTGAAGATGTCCTCGGGCCAGAATTAACCGCTTTATTTTCTAGCATTCACTCCGCCGATTCCGTGACCGCAGCTTTACGCAAACCATCACCTTACATGCTGGAGCGGGCCATGCAAATTGCCGGAGCCAGCGCTCACGAAACCATTTATCTTGGTGATGCCCAAAATGACCTCCGTACCGCTCTAGCCGCTCAAGTTGTACCCGTAGCAGTCCTGACTGGCTACCTCACCCGGGCTCAGGCGCAAGCCCTCGGCACAGAATACATTCTAAATGACTTAACTGAACTCCCAGCTTTACTCCTTAACTTAAACCCCTAATGACTTCACCTTACGCTATCGCCCTTAGCCACTTCGCAGCCTTTGGTTCACGTACTTACGTACGGTTATTTGAAAATTTTGAAACTTACGCACACATTTGGCACGCCACGCCAGAGGCCCTAACTGCCGCCGGACTTAATCAAAAAGTCACCGATCAATTTGTAGCCTGGAGACAAACCATTAATCCCGACCATCTCGCAGAACAAGTCCGGGCTCTAAACATCGACACCCTTGACCGCAACGATCCGCGTTTTCCTCAAGCACTCCAAACCATCTTCGACCCCCCTATCATTCTGTACGTGCGCGGCAGCCTACCTACCACGACCAACATGTTAGGCGTAGTGGGTTCACGTGATGCCACTACTTACGGCCTCAGCACCGCACAAAGCTTGTCTAGTGAACTCTCCCAGGCTGGACTAGTCATTGTCAGCGGCTTAGCGCGCGGCATTGACCTTGCCGCTCACACTGGCGCCATGGAAGCAAACGGCAAAACCATTGCCGTCTTAGCGCATGGCCACGAGCAGCTCAAAGGCGCTAAACTTGCTTTTAGCCAACGCATCCTGCAACAAGGCGGCGCCATCATCTCTGAACAGCCCCCGCATCTCTCAGCTCAACATTTTCATTTCCCTATTCGCAACCGCATCATCGCGGGACTCTGCCGGGGCGTGCTTATAGTGGAAGCTGAGCTCCCATCCGGCACTCTTCACACTGCTCAGGCCGCCATCAACGCCCACCGGGAAGTCTTCGCTATTCCTGGCCCTATCAACTCCCCCACCTCTGTCGGCACCAATAAACTCCTGCAAGATGGCGCACACGTCACCACCTCCGCCACTGATATCCTCACTGTCCTTGGCCTCACCGCCCAAACACCACCAGTCACTCCCAGCCTACTAACTCCCCCGCCTTATACCCCCAACTCACCAGCAGAAGCAGCGCTTCTACCCCACTTATCCAAACAACCCATACATATTGACGACCTCGCCAAACACGCCCAGCTCCCCATCTCAGAAGTTCTGGGAACATTGACTATTCTTGAAATTCATGGAAAAGTTCGTCACTTAGGCCAGATGTTTTATAGCCTTTAAGTATGAGTGCCAGATATTTCACCGCTTACGAGCGCCTGCTATCCTTCACGAATTTAGAAACCACTTGGTCACATACCTCCAAGCAGGCTCTTGAAGTTTCTCTAACTCGCATGCGTCAGCTCTTAAAACGCCTTGGCAACCCGGAAAAGCGGCTCAAGTATATTCACGTCACTGGCACAAGCGGCAAAGGCAGCGTGACCTATTTGCTCCACGAAATTTTAAGAAAAAATGGTGAATCAGTCGCTAGCTACAGCTCCCCCCACACCACCACCTACTTAGAGCGCTACCGCATTAATGACAAACTCCCCCATCCGGACAAACTTGCTGACGCCATGGAACTAGTGATCAGCGCCCATGAACAACACATTCTAGCTGGTCAGGAACCATTAACGTTTTTTGAACTCAACACCTGCACCGCGTTCCTACTCTTCAAACTCGCGCAAGTGGACTGGTGCGTACTTGAAGTTGGTATGGGTGGCCGCTATGACGCCACTAACGTCATCCCCTCTCCCGCTCTAGCCGTCATTACTAATATCGACCTGGATCATACCGACTTACTCGGACCAACCACAGCCCATATCGCCAGAGAAAAAGCCGGCATCATTAAACCCGGCTGTCTAGTCATTACCGGCGAGACCGAGGCGATCCCGCTCAAAATCATCAGCGCTGAAGCCAGCAAAACTAAAGCACCGCTCATGGTCATCCCGAATGAAACCAATGACCACCTAGAGCACAACGCTGACCTATGCCGCGCCGCCGCCAAACTCCTTGGCATGAGTCCGCTAGCCACTGAACTAGCTATTGAGAGTATCCAACCGTTGCCGTGTCGCCTGGAAACTATCCAAGCACAACCAAGCGTCATCCTAGACGGTGCTCACAATGCTGCCAAAATCAAAGCCACCGTTGATTACATCAAGCGCACCACCACCAAACCCGTCCATGTGATCTTTGGCTGTAAAAGCAGTAAAGACGCCAAAGCCATGGCCACTCAATTAAGCCAAATCGCCGCGAACGTCACCACCACCCGTTACGTTAACGGCTATGGCAAACCAGAAAACCCGGCCAAGCTCCTCAACCTCTTCCCAGCCAAGCTCCGACGCGGTGGCTATCTGTTCCCGCAGGAAGCACTAGCTGCCAGCCTCAAACTGGCCGCAAAGTCTGATACCATTCTCATCACTGGATCGCTCTATTTGGCTGGCGAATTACGCTCCCACTGGAGAACGGAAAAACAGATTTTGAAAGATCGCCAAAGCTAGCCCAAATTTGACGGTATTGGCTAGCACAGCTATCGTGAACCCGCTTATGACCAAATTATTGATCGTAGAGTCCCCCACCAAAGCCAAGACGATTACCAAATTTTTAGGACGGGACTACAAGGTCATGTCATCTTTTGGGCATATTCGTGATCTCCCAAAAAAGAAAACGGGCGTAGATGTTGCTAACGGTTTTGAGCCTACTTATGAAGTGCCACCGGACAAGAAGGCCAAGGTCAAAGAACTCAAAGATGCTGCCAAAAAAGTTGATGAAATTTACTTAGCCACTGACGAAGACCGTGAAGGAGAAGCCATTGCTTGGCATATTGCTGCCGTACTTGGCATGGATGATAAAACCGCTAAGCGCATTACTTTCCACGAGATTACCAAGTCTGCCATTGAAAACGCGCTCACACATTCCCGATTAATCGATCATAAATTAGTTGACGCGCAGCAAACTCGCCGCATTTTAGATCGCTTGGTAGGTTACGAATTGTCACCGCTTTTGTGGCGCAAGGTAGCCCGTGGTCTATCGGCTGGTCGCGTACAATCAGTCGCCGTCAGACTCGTGGTAGAACGTGAACGTGAACGCTTGGCCTTCAAGTCAGAAGAGTACTGGACCATTGAGGCTGATTTCGCCAAAGACGATCTCGTTATCCCGAGCAAACTTTTTTCCATTGCTGGCAAGAAACTAGACAAACTCGACGTTAAAGATGAAGCCACCGCCAACGGCATTGTAACCGCCATTAGTGGCGCAGATTTTAGCGTAAAAAATATTGAAACCAAAGAGGCCTCACGCAAGCCGCCTACCCCGCTCACCACTTCCAGCCTACAACAGGATGCTTACAACCGCCTTGGCATGAGCGCCAAGCAAACCATGACCTTAGCACAACGTCTGTACGAAACCGGTCGCATTACTTACATGCGTACAGATTCGCAAAACCTAGCTGAACAATTTACCGCGGCTACCCAAGCTTATTTAAAAACTACCTTTGGCAGTGAGTACGCCACCGGAGTCGTGAATTATAAGACTGGTAAAAAAGGCGCTCAAGAAGCCCACGAAGCTATCAGACCTACAGACGTCACGGCCAGCCCAGATAGCCTCAAGGAGACTTTGGAACCAGGCGAATGGAAACTTTATCGCCTCATCTGGAGCCGGACGGTGGCCTCACAAATGCCTAACGCTAAGATGCGCCGAACAGCCATTGATCTAGAAGGTAACGATCACATTTTTAGAGCTAATGGTAGCACTTTGGTCTTCCCTGGTTTCATGAAAGTCTGGCAAGCCGCAGAAGACAAAATTCTTCCAGTTTTAACAGTCGGAGAAGTCCTTGGCAAGCCCAATGAGGTCAGACCTGAGCAACACTTTACCGAACCAGCCGCTCGCTACTCTGACGCTACTTTGATTAAAGCGCTAGAAGAATACGGCATCGGTCGACCATCAACTTACGCCCCAACTCTCACCACCGTGGTGGATCGCGGTTATGTTATTCGTGATGACAACAAGAAACTTTTCCCATCTGACACTGCGCTTATTGTTACTGATCTTCTCAAAGAGCATTTCCCCAACATCGTTGACTACGATTTCACCGCCAACATGGAACGCCAACTGGACGGTATTGCAGAAGGCGAACACGACTGGCGCCAGGTCATGAGTGATTTTTATACCCCGTTCCATGAACTAATCGTAGAAAAGGGAGCCGATCTGTCCCGAGCAGATGTCATGAAAGAGCGAGAATTGGGCGCGGATCCAAAAACCGGTCTAACCATCATTGTACGTACCGGTCGCTTTGGTCCTTACGTGCAAGTTGGTGAGGCTACAGATGAAAATCCTAAACCACCACGAGCGTCCCTGAACAAGAACCAACTCATGGATACCCTCACTCTAGAAGACGCGATTAAACTCCTCATCTTCCCACGTAACTTAGGTCAACTGGAGACTGGTGAAGACTTGCTCGTCAACAAAGGCCCATTTGGTCCATACCTCAAGGCTGGAGCTACTAACGTAACTCTGCCACCAGAAGTCGATCCAGCTGAACTCACTTTTGAACAAGCTAAAGTCCTCTTTGCTGACGGCGCCGAGAAAAAGCGCAAGCTCCTGGAGCCACTCGTAGCCCTAGGAGAAGATCCGGAAACTAAAACCCCTCTCCAAGTACGCTCAGGTCGGTTTGGGGCTTATGTCACAGATGGTAAAACCAATGCGACCATCCCTAAAGATCTAGATCCGCTCACAGTCACCAGAGAACAGGCCATTGAGATGCTCGTCAAAAAACGCAAAGCTCCCAAACGTGCCTGGAAAGGTAAGAAATAAAAAATCAGCAGCCACATGGGCTGCTGATTTTTTATTTAGCTGACGCTGGCTGCGGACTAATGAACCCAAGTTTCTGTAGATCTGACAAAGATAACTTCTTACCTTCCACCACCGCTGCAATGTGCCATTCCCCCTCTACCAGCTCAGGGAAGAGATTCAATTTATCCACGGCCTTACTAGTTAGCCACTGCTTCATCTGACCGTCGCGGTTAGTAATTTCGACCGCCTTCAGTTTAGCAAACATGCTCGGGCTCAAACCTTTATCCGGATCAAAGCCATACGCCTCCGGATTTGCCTCAATCACGCGCCGCAAAGGATAAGTGATACCTTCCTTAGCCTGAACCACGGCCTCACCAGACTCTAAAATATCTTCAATCCTGGATCCGAGTGGAATCTCGCCCCGGAAAACTGGAGACTCGTCCAACACCGGAACCTCAGGCACCGGCTCCCAGTCCGTAGTCTCACCCAGATTAATCTCCTGAGGCGTAGCAAACTGCGCAAACACCTCCTTCAATGCGGCCTTAGCCTGCTTCACTCCAGCTTCTAGCAACTGATCAATCTCAAGACCAGTCGCCTCCTTTAAAGCCTCCCCAGCAACATCCCCCAGGCCCCTATCTAACGCGCCCTCAAAGACTGTCTCTGCACCCGTCAAACCAAAGCCCAAAACTCTAACCGCCGTGCCAATAGCCTTACGTTTATCTGTGTAACTACTACCCAGCGCTAACTGTTTAGACCACTCTGCAAAACCCTCATTAACAGCTGACTTTAAATTAGCCTCAACTTGCCGTTCACCCAAGGCAAACTCCCGAGTTTGTTGACGGTACTTTTCAAAAATTGCTCCAGCCGCATACGCCGGTCCCCGCAAAGCGTGCATACCCATGTAAATCGTCCCAGCTCCTGTAGCCATAGCACTAAGTGCAATGGCAGAGTTTAACGCCTCACGTCCCACCTTAGCTGCACTAACCTTGCTAGTCAGATGAGCATCTAAGAACTTACCCGTTGACGCTTCAAGCCTCTCTAATTCAGCATGAATACCGACATCTATCTCCTGGTCGCTCGTCGCCTTCAACTTGGCACTTTCGTCTTCAAAATCGCTCAATACCAAAGCTAACCTAGCCAACAAAGCTTCCTTAACCTTAGGCGTCATCCGTTTAGACTTTTGAATTTTAGCCTCTAACTCAGCCCTTCTCTCAGCATGACCTTGCAAGAGGCGCTCTCGCTTGGCCTCAGCTGTTTCGCCTTCTGGAGCATCTACTCCAAACAATCTCGACTTAGCCCGAGCCGCCTCTTTAATCGCCTGCTTCAATTGCAAACCTTCCGCACTCGCCGCACGTGACTGTGTCACATAGCGCACCGCATCCGGAATCACCGCCAAACCCATGGTACTCGAAACTCCACTCAACAAACCGGCCAATAAGTGTGCCCCCTTTTCAGTTTTACCAACCTTAACCGTAGGATCTAATTCTTGCGGAGCTAACTCACCGTAAATCTCCTCGTCAACAACGCGCTGCCAACCATGACGAATATAATCCATGGCCCCGCTCCAAGTTTTCTTAGCCCTTCCAAATACCGTCTTAGGCTCCTCCTCGATCTCAACCAGCTTCACCCCTGCCTCTTTTTCAGGCAACGGGGCAACTGACATGAATGGCAAGTCCTCAACAGACGTCAGCTCACCGTCATCAGTAGTGGAATAAACACGCTGCTCTTTCTTAGCAACCAATTGATCTTCAGTCGGCTCAGATTCTTCACCCCCAACCAGTCGACCCTCTGCATCCGCTATCAAGACCTTGGGGCTCTTCGTTCTTGATTTGGCTCGACTAGCCCTAACATTCGCCTTAAGGCGAGTATCTGCAGCGGTCGGAGTTGAAAGTGATGGTAAATCCACACCTTCCACTAGCTCCGGCTCAGCAGCCTGCCCATCTGCAGACGCTTCAGATACTACACCTGGATCAATAACAACATCCTCCGTATCGTCGCTCCCTACCAAGCTATCCTCCGGTACCATAGTCTCGGAAGCCTTAGATGCCAGCTTGGAGAGCTTAGTGGATGTAACTTTTGACCCCGCTAACTTGACTGGCATCTTTTCCTGCACAAAGCGCTGCGCTTTTTGCAGCTCATCCAGTAACTTGCCTAGCTCAGCTTCTGCCTGGAAGTCATCATCTGGACTATTCCGCAAATCATCCAATAATCCAAAGACAATTTTTTCCATCGTCTGTACCTCTATCAATGCAGCTGGGCCATCAAAGCTCTTTCTCCTAGCAGCTTGCTTAATAGCCTTAATCGCGGCACCAAATCCGGCCACTTGGTCCAAAGCGGTAGATTCTACCTTAACCTCTGTCACCATCTCCGGCTGCGTCGCACCTTGTGCTTCACTTGCTATAGTCGCTAAATTATTCATCCGCGCCAAATCGGCTTGAGTAGAGACTGCCGCCGCCTCATACAAAGGCGCCTTAGCAATCACCGGCTCAGCTTCCTGCGACACAGCCTCCACGCTGTCTGTATCGCCCTCACCCGTACCGACACTGGCCCGTATATCTTCTAAAGCTTCTGACCGCCGTGCATCCACCTCATTAAATCTCTCGGACCAGGCATCTAAATCATGACGCCAGTCAGTAGTCACCTCAACCTTATCGACCTTAGCAGACCTAACCGGCGTTTTACCCGCCGCCTTGACCTTATCTAAAGCCATACGGCGCTTATAATCATTTGTAACGTAGGACCTACTGTTATTCGGGATCTCTGCCACCAAACGTCTAGCACGTTTTGGCTTAGCCTGTGAAACTGGTGCCCCCAAACCCTGATCTCCTCCCCTAGCCTCCATCGCTTTGAGCTCCCCATTCCGTAGCCCTGCAACTACAGAATCTAAAGCCCTTAACTCCGTAATAGCAGCTTTAAAGCGCTGCTCCGCTCTCGGCATCAAAACGTTCACATAGGACTCAGCGATCACGCCAAAACTAGACCTCGTTGCATTATCTAAAAGATCGATCTTCTCCTCTAGTGCTACCTCATCTCTCCACAATAGTTTATCCGCTAAAATCTTATCCCTAAGCTCATCCAACCGCTCCTGAGCCTTAACAAACCGGTCCTCAGCGGGTTCCATCTCGCTTGACCTATTCCCAATAGATGAAGCCCGGATAGAGTCTAAATTCGCCAACCGATCAGCATCTCTAACACCAAAATCATCCAACCCCGTTGAATCGATCACCACTCCATTTCCACCACGTTTACCTCCCATAAAATCCTCGCTTATTAAGTCAGCTCAGCCTCAATTTCATCCAGCGCCTGGTGAGTTTGTTCATTCAGGGCCGCTAAAGAAAGCTCAAATTTGTGTCTGGCAGCCTGAACATCAACAAACACATGCTCTAACTCCCCCGCCGACTGAGTCTGCAGATTCAGCCGCAACAAGTCATCAAATTTAATCAGCTGTGCTGGTGACATTTCAGGCACCAAAGTCGCCCAAGCCTGTTTTTGCTCAGGCGTAAAACTTGAAGACGCTAATAACGCCGCCAAATGCTGGCCATATTCTCTGGCTTCCGCCAAGCCTGACAATTCTGCCTCGGGTATTTTTGCTCCCATAAAAGATTGAGTCTATTGTACTACATTTTCAAGCTCAAAACTTACCCCCTTTACGAACTTGTCCGTCGTGGTATGTTTAAGGTCTGACTATGTCAATTGAATTCGAAAAATTCAAAGAAAAACTTGATAGTCACTACTCTCAAGATGACATTGCGCTCGTAGAGCGAGCTTTTGCGTACGCCAAAGCGGCTCACGCTGGCCAAACACGCGTCACCGGTGAGCCCTACTTTGCCCACTCCGCCAGCGTCGCCGGCAAGTTGGCAGACCTAAAACTGCCTAGCGCCGTCATTACCGCCGGCCTGTTGCATGACGTTCCAGAAGACACCGTGCACACCATTGAAGACGTCAGTCGAGAATTTGGTGAAGATATCGCCAGCATGGTGGGGGCCGTCACTAAACTGGGTAAAGTGAAGTATCGGGGCGAAGATCGCTATGCGGAAAATCTGCGCAAAATGTTCGTAGCCATGGCGGCTGACGTGCGCGTGATTTTTATCAAATTCGCTGACCGCATGCACAACATGGAGACCCTCTACGCGCTAGAAGAGAAGAAACGCATGCGTATCGCTAAAGAAGTGCTGGAAATTTACGCCCCCATTGCTAACCGCCTTGGCATGGGTGAATACCGCGGTCTGTTTGAAGACTACGCCTTTAAATATTTACAGCCTAAAGAATACAGCTGGACCCAGCACCTCCTAGAAGAACGGGTCAAAAAATTTGGCCCCGCCATGGATAGAGCTCTGAAAAATGTTGATTTTGAATTACGTAAACACGGCATTCAAAATGTCGCCCTCCATGGTCGTGTTAAACACTGTTACAGTCTGCACCGCAAATTACTCAGATACAAAAGCGATATCGGCAAAGTTTACGACATCGTCGCTCTCAGAATTGTTACGGAAGACGTGCCATCTTGCTACGCTGCGCTAGGCATTCTGCACGGACTTTACACGCCCCTCCCAGGTCGTATCAAGGATTATATCGCCCAACCCAAACCTAACGGCTATCAGTCACTGCATACCTCAGTCTTTGATGAACAAGGCTCAGTGTTAGAATTCCAAATCCGTACCCAACAAATGCACGAGGAAAATGAATACGGTGTCGCCGCTCACTGGCGCTACAAAGAAACTGGCATCACCACCCCACATGAGCGTCAGGTGCGTTGGATGGAAGAATTAGCCCAAATCCAGAAAGAACTTTCGACCTCTGATTTCATGCAGCACCTAAATGAACTCAAGCTCGACATGTTCAGCGACCGCATCTTCGTCTTTACACCCCGCGGAGATGTTATCGACCTCCCAGAGCACTCCACCCCAATTGATCTAGCCTACGCTATCCACTCAGAAATTGGGAATAAAGCCGTACAAACACGCATCAATGGCGAAATCGCCAGCTTAGAGACGTCTCTCAAATCCGGCGATCTGTGTGAAATTATCGTGGATAAAAATCGCAAACTCCCCAATGAAGACTGGCTAACTTTTGTAAAAACTAGACACGCCCGTGAAAAAATCAAGGACGCTCTCCGCGGCACTAAAACCGGTCTGTGGTCATCAATTATGAAGCGCGTCCGGTAAACTTGGTCATCAACTCCTTCAAGTCCTCTCTTGAATAGAAATGTACCACCACTTTGCCCGTCCCACCCTGCATCTCAATACTCACTTTTGTCCCCAAAGCCTCCCGCAACTCTGCCTCCAAAGCCGTAATATTTGGATCTTTACTAGCGATTAATTTACGATTCTTACCGCCAGCTTTAGCTTCGGCTTGTCTCACCGTCATCTCGCCTGTTAACATTTGCGCAAAAATATCCCGTCGTCTGCTAGGTACCGGCTCCGCCAATAAAGTCCTGGCGTGACTTCTAGAAATTCTGCCGTCGGCCAAAGCTTCCAAAATATCCTTCTCTAAATCCAAAAGTCTGAGAGAATTTGTAATTGTGGACCTAGCCTTACCTACCCTAGCGGCAATATCTTCCTGACGTAAATTAAACTCATTAATCAAGGCTTGGTAAGCCCTGGCCTCTTCCACCGCATTCAAATCCTGACGTTGAATATTCTCAATCAAAGCCAATTCCAGCTTCTGCTGTTCATCCGCATGTGGTCGAATAATCACCGGAATCTGCTCCAAACCCAAATCCTTAGACGCCCGTAAACGTCGCTCACCAGCGATCAATTCATACTTGCCTTTACCTGCCTCAATGACCACGAGCGGCTGCAAAATTCCGTGCTCTAAAATACTCGCCTTCAAATCAGATAAAGCTTCACCATCAAAATACGTACGCGGCTGCTGGCTATTCACCTTGATCACTGCTGGATCAACGTATTTAATCCGCAAATCTTGAGCATCACCAGCAACTGGTTCAGGCAAAAACTCAGACGCCGCATCCATAGCCTCAGGCGACACCTCGGCCACTGACTCCATCATCCGATTAGCCACCGGACGATGCTCATCCATCAGCTCGGTCACCACCGCTGGTTTCAAAGGCACAGACCCCGAACCAGGACCAATCAAAGATCCCAAACCTCGGCCCAGCCCTCCTTTTGGTTTTGACATAGCTCAGTGTAGTTAAACCTGGGTCTGTTCGCGCTCCAGAAACTCTCTAGCTAAACGCTCATAAGCTTTAGCCGCTTTAGATGATGGATCGTAATGCAGAATCGACTTACCAAAACTTGGTGCCTCCGCCAATCTCACACTTCTTGGAATTACCGATCGGAAAATTTTACCTGGAAAATGTTTATACAACTCCTGCAAGACTTGGTTAGACAAATTCGTTCGCGGATCAAACATGGTAATCACCGCCCCCATAATCGCTAAATCCGGCTTCAAATGCTCACGCACCAAATCTACCGTTTGCATGAGTTGGCCCAAACCTTCCAAGGCATAATACTCCGCCTGTACCGGCACCAACACGCTGTCACTAGCCACTAGGCCGTTAATCGTCAATAAACCCAAAGACGGCGGGTTATCGATAATAATATAATCGTAATCATTCCGCACAGATAACAACGCCTGCTCTAGCTTACGCTCACGATTAAACTCGCTAACTAGCTCCACTTGCGCACCCGCCAAGTTTGGGCTGCCTGGCAAGATCAACAAACCATCATGAGCCGTAGCCACCACGTAATCTTTAGTTTTTTCCGTATTAGACAACGCCTCATACGTGCCAGGCAAAGATCCAATATCATGCCCAAAACCACTCGAGGCATTGCCCTGAGGATCCAAATCTACCAATAACACGTATTTACCGTAATGCGCCAAATACGCCGCCAAATTCATGGATGTTGTAGTTTTACCCACCCCACCTTTTTGATTCACCACCGAAACAATGTGAGCCATATTCGTTGGCTATTCTACCACAGTCATTTCCCAAAAACAGACCAACTATAAACACCTCAAAGTACCCTCGGGAAACAGCGACACCGTCGCGTCTCCACAACGTCTGTGATTACGACAAGGCACTATCGACCTATTCTACTTTCTCAAACCTGATGACCGATCACTCAAACAAAAAAGCCTTAAATTTTTCAGCTACGAGGAGCTGGGGAAATTTAAGGTCTTTTTGGTACCATGGGAGGGACTCGAACCCTCAATCCCTTGCGAGAAACGGATTTTGAGTCCGTCGCGTATACCATTCCGCCACCATGGCTCATTGACGGCCAATAATGTATCAAATTCTTTCTATCCTGGCAATCCCACAACAAACCACCTCCTTGGACAAAAAAATCTCACCGAAACGGTAAGATTTTTTGGTTGCGGGGGTCGGATTTGAACCGACGACCTTCGGGTTATGAGCCCGACGAGCTGCCTGACTGCTCTACCCCGCGGCGTTTAAAAACTTAATAGGTTTTCATTTCCTGGCCAAAGAATACACGTTTTTCGACTTCCGGTCAAGCTTTAAAAGCATAATGAAAATGCCGATAATCTTCCGGGTACCTCACAAGCTAAGATTTTCACAATCAAAAAAACACTTTATTTGTGGCGAGTTTGGTTGAACGGAGAAAATTTTTCTGAGGCGTAGGCAACCCTACGGTGAAGAAAAATAGAGGCTCCGTGAGGCCAAAATCGACCAAATAAAGTGTTTTTATGGTGGCTGGGGCGGGGATCGAACCCGCGACAACAGGCTTATGAGTCCTGCGCTCTACCAACTGAGCTACCCAGCCTTACTCGCTCGCCTCTAGGATCTGACCAAACTTAATATGTTTTCTCGCACTTCACGGTGATCAGAATAGCAAAAAACGCGAATATTAGCAAGCTCTAGCAAGAGCACGAAAATAGTGCTAAAATTGAACAGATTTATGACAACTACCACCCATACCGCAATCGGCGCCTTAATCGGCACCCTGGTCGGCAATCCCGTGTTAGGCTTCGTCCTCGGCTTCTGTTCGCACTACCTCGTGGACATGATTCCTCACGGCGACATGCACATGCGTGACCATGATCATCTCGTTAATAAAACGAATGAAAAAACTTCTCACCTTTTTGTACTTCTAGACGTCGCCCTCGGGATCGGCCTCCTAACCTTACTCGGCACTTTTCTGCCAAATGATGTCACCCGTAGCAGCGTCTACATTGCTGCCATTTTTGGCAGTGTCCTCCCAGATGCGCTCGTCGGCATCAACGATTTAATCAAATCCCACCCAGGCCGTAAACACACTAAACTCCATTTCTTTTTTCACGACTACTTCTGCCGCCAGCACGGTGATCCTAAACTGCGTTACGCTTTATTTGCACAAGCTCTAGCAGTAATTAGCATCGTGTATTTCCTATACTAAAGCACCGCTCCCCCGGCTACGCTTAGAATTACCACCACCGTGGCCCCGCCCAACATGCCCAAGAGAATACCTAAGGCCGCTTCTTTAAACGGAATTTTTAACGCTACCGCCGCAAATGACGCTGTCCAAACTCCCGTGAGTGGAAAAGGAATGACTAGTAATAAAAATAAAGCCATCATGCCATACTTGGCATAATCATCCTTCAGTTTCCGCTCGGCTCTAGCAAGTAATACATCCAAAGGTCGCAACAGTGGTGGAAAATGCTTAACCAAAAATTCACGCAACCACTCTAAGCCAAAATACAATGGGAAAAATGGCACAGCCGCTCCAATCACGCCCAACACAAATACCCACCACGGTGCCAAGTGATATTCGTGAATACCCACCGGAATAGATAATTGGTATTCAGTAATTGGAATCGCCGAAAGCGCGATCACGCGCAACCACGGTGGCGCCACTTCTAAAGCCTGGATGATTAGTTCCTTCATAAGTTTGTCCAATCAAACGTCTTAAAGGTCCAACCAGCCAAAGCCATAGCATCATCAAATCTGGACGTCAGTCCGTCCGCCCCCAAAACCACTACATAAATTTCGTGACCTTCGTACTTGATCGCTGTCGTCACACAGTAACCAGCCTGAGGAATGTAACCCGTCTTGCCGCCGGTCACTTGATAGTTACCAGAATTTAAAGCTGAAGTCAGCAAGAGATTGGTGGAAGGAATGACCGCCACCCGGCCGCTCATTTGCGGCACATTCAAGGTAGCATCTGTCATAAATTGTGCCATCTCAGCCTGCGCCTTAGCCGCAGCCAAGAGCAATGACACCTCAGTTACAGTGGATACATTCTTCACAGATAAGCCGCTCGGATCTTCAAAGCGGCTAGATAGCATACCTAGCTCAATGGCCTTAGTATTCATCCGTGCTACAAACTCATCCTTAGTCAAACCAGAATGCCGTACCAGAGCTAACGTGGCCGTATTATCAGAGCCCACCAAACTTGCGCCGAGTACATTTTCCAACGTCAGCGCATCATCGTAATACACGTACACCCTGCCAGTACCGGCAAAATCGTCCGGCGTGACCGTGACGTAACTGGCTAGGTCCGGTTCAGTCTCCAAAAAGACTAAAGCTGTTAATAACTTAGTAATACTCCCAATTGGCCTCACCTCATTGGGATTCTTAGAAAATAAGACCGCGCCACTTGCGGCATCAATCACCACCGCACTCTGCGCGCTCGTCACTACTCCAAAAGACCCCAAATCAACTTTAACTGGTGGTGGAATCAATTTGCTTTCCGCTTTGGGCAAGGACGGAAAAGCTCCGTACGGTAAACTCGTCATCACCGCCTCAACCGGCGTACTCACTCCAGCCTGCAACTCCAACATGGCCCCATCAACCGGAAAAAAGTTGACCACGCTGACTGCAAACAGTAAATGTGATAACGCCTTGGTGAGCATAGCTAGTCTGACACTGGCACCGACCCATCCTGAGTTTCAGATGGCGTCATCACAGCCTCAAGTAATTTATCAATATGAGCGTTGGCGTGGAGGGTTTGGTAATCTGGCAATTCTTTCTCCTCGTGCAGACCTAGAAAACGTAAAGTATCTGTAGAAATAGTATAAACAGTCTGCATGCGTCTGGCATCTTCTGATTCTTCCACTAGGCCCCGCATCAATAAATTGCGCAGAATCAAACTACAGTTTACACCACGAATCGCCTCGATCTCCGGTTTAGTCACCGGACCCCGGTATGCAATGATCGTTAAGGCCTCAAGTGACGGTCTGGTTAGCTCAGGCGCCACCTCTTCCTTAGCGATCCTAGCCACCACCTCAGCACACTCTGGACTCGTCACCAACTGAGCCGCTCCATCCAGCAATAACAGCTGAATGCCCGCTGCATTCGTCTGACGTGTTTGCAGCATCTCCTTCAAAACCGCTGCCACCTCAGTCTCAGATACTTGCGTAATCTTAGCTAATTCTTTAATGCTAACCGGCTTAGTGGCTACGAATAAACACGCCTCTAATTGTGCTTCAAGATTGGCCATACTAGCTAACACGTTTTAACTGAATATCCGCAAAAGATCCCGTCTGTTCTGCGCGTACTGCCCGTCTCCGCAACAGTTCAAGGAGCGCCAAGAAACTTACTACCACCTCCATCTTAGACCCCGCCCCAATGATCACCTCCTTGAAAGACATCGTCGCTTTACTCCTCAAGGCTTCCGTCAATTCCTCCAAACGTTCCTCAACTGATTTGGTCCGCTCCATGCTGGCCTGTTGCAGAGCAAAGAACGGTTGCAGTCTTTTTAGAACGATCTTGTACAGTTCCATCAAATTCAACGTCGTCACATTAGTCGCCGGCGCAAACGCTACCTCCTGAACACGTGACATTTTAACAAATGGCCTCACATACATTCTCGCTTTTAAATACCGTTCCTCAAGCTCCCTGGCCGCAGCCGCATACTCACGGTATAAACGTAACTGATCCTGCAGTTTATCAACACCTTCATCCTCATCCGCAATCCGCAAATACGGCATGAGCTCCCGGCTCTTTAAGTAGATCAATCTAGACGCCACCAACAAAAAATCGGCCAACTCATCAGCTGGTACTTCATGCTCCTCTAAATATTGTAAATACCCTTCAGCTACTTTAGCCAAAGACACCTGGGTAATCTCTAGCTCATCAGACTCAATCAACTCCAACAAGAGTTCTAATGGTCCAGAGAATACCTCCTGTGCCACATTAAATTGCATATCCTGCCTATTGTAACAGAAAAGCCTCGCTGTTTTCTAACTTTGAGGCTCTCTGTAAATCAAATTCCGTCTCTTAGGCCAACTTAATATTCGCCTCTTTTAACGCCTTATCCGGCAGTGGAGAAGGTGCTCCCATCATGTGATCACGTGCATTGCCATCCTTAGGGAACGCCATCACCTCACGAATGTTCGCCTCCCCCTGGAACAGGGCCAACACTCGGTCAATGCCTAGGGCAATACCCCCGTGCGGCGGAGCACCAAATTCAAAGGCCTGAAGCATATGCCCGAATTGTTCATCGATCTGTTCAGTCGTAAAGCCCATAATCTCAAAGACTGTACGCAAAGCTTCAGGGCGGTGATTTCTAATCGATCCGCCACCAATCTCAAAACCATTCAGCACAATATCGTACTGACTGGTAATAATCTCCCCAATCTCCTCTTTCTTCATCAATTTATCGCGCCATTCTGGCAAAGCTGCTGAGAACGGATTGTGGGTAAAGGTCCAACCACCCTGCCCCGAACCTGCAGCGTCAGTTGTCTTCTCAAAAAATGGAAAATCAACCACCCACAAGAAAGCCATTTCATTTGGATCAGTCTTATCTGCACGAATATCCGGTCTATCCGTACCATACTTCTCCATCGCCTCCTTGTACGCCATGCGCGGAAAAGGCACCTGGCCCAATTTAGCCTCTGGCTTATACTTTCTAACCATCTCAAGCAACATACCCTCAATCAAACTCATAACCTCCTCACGCTCCACAAAACTCATCTCAAGATCAAGTTGAGTGAACTCTGGCTGTCTGTCACCACGCTGATCTTCATCCCTAAAACACTTAGCAAATTGGTAATAACGCTCCACACCTGACACCATCAGCAATTGCTTAAATTGCTGCGGAGACTGCGGTAACACGTAAAAGTTTTGTGCATGCAAACGGGAAGGCACAATAAATTCACGCGCCCCCTCCGGAGTGCCCTTAGTTAAAACCGGAGTTTCTACTTCAATAAAGCCATCCTTGCTCAGGTACTGACGCATATCCTGGAACATGGCGCTACGCACGCGCAAGTTAGCCTGCATACGCTCACTGCGCAAATCCAAATATCTATACGTCAATCTAGCCTCCTCATTCACCGGACGAGTATCTTTATCGATCTCAAACGGCGGCGTCTTAGACTCGTTCAAGACTTTAATCGACTTAGCCAACAATTCAACCGTGCCCGTCTTCAACTTATCATTAATCTGCTTCGCTCCCCGGGCCTGAACCACTCCTTCAATCTCGACCACCCACTCTGAACGCAGCTTATTTGAAATCTCAGCAGAGTCACCAAGCTCGCTTGGTACAGCCACGATCTGCAACAACCCTTCACGATCACGCAAATCGAAAAAAGCCACCTTACCCATATCTCGGCGGGCATGAATCCACCCCGCTACCGTCACCGTCTCCCCTACCTTAGACACGATTTCAGAGGTCAATAATCTGGACATACTTACTTAAAGATTACTAAATTTTAACTTAAAAATTCGCCCTCACAGCACAATTCAACCTGAATCATGCGTGTAAGGGCGAATTTCTTCTCTAGCATATGCTTGAGATAAACCGCGGTGCCACCTTACTTTGTTCTCTTGGTTTAACTTCACTCGCAAGCGGGCGTCAACCGCCTGTTTCTACCCTCAAACCATAGCGCAACGGCTTAGTTTGTCAAGCCAGCCTAAGTCACCGTCGTAGTGTACCAAAAAGGCGTCTCATCCACATAGCCCGGCACGTGAAAGCGCAGTAAATCATGCACGCAAGTCGCGAACATTCCCACATGATCAGCTCGTAATGACGGCTTGAGTAAGTCCAAATAACGGGCGTCCCTAGCAAAACGTAGCAAGGTCACGATCTCTTCATCCAAGGCCCTGGCCGCGAACCATTCTTGTGGCTGCTCCAGGACACAATTTGTACACACCAAACCTCCCCTGCCCTCGTGCCACCTAAACGCCAAAGGACGAATATCATCTTTACACGCCAAACAAGTACCCAGCTCAACGTCGTATCCGAGATGTCGCAATAAACGAAGCAAAAAACCCCCGAGTACCAACGTATTTCTAGTGGGCGCAAAAGCCGGCGCCGTATCTAAAAAACGCAACAGCTCCAAAGCTTCTGAATACAAAAATTGATCTTCCAGATCTGGCCGGACGGTTTTATCAATTAATGCCACCGCCGCCAGCGCCAACAACCGTGACTCAATGACCGTCGCTAATGTCTTAAAAGCTTCCAAGCGTTCCACTCCAATCACCGTCGTAGAGCTTCTGCCCTTGATGATCTCAAGCTTCACCACCGCAAACGGCTCCAGATGTGCAGCTAGCTTAGCTTTGCCCTTCATGGCGCCGCGCCCCACAAATTCGAGCTTACCGTGCGCCGGAGTCAGCGCCCGATACCGGCGATCTGCCTCTTTCCAAGGCTCGCTAGAAATCACCAGGGCCTCAGTTTTTATCGTCGACCACATATTGTACAAACCTCACTACAGCACTCTCCTGGTCTGTTCATCAAAATAGGCTTGCAAAATTAACATGGCCGCAATCTCGTCCTCCGTAGCTGTGGCGCCATACTCCACCCGCACACGGCGTGCCTCAGCAGAAGAAAATTGTTCATCAATCACAAATACTGGTAGCTCGGTCACACCTTTAAGCTCCTCTACAAAGGCCTGCGTTAGTTCTAGCTGCTTCGTACTCTGAGTCACGTCAGTCGGGATCGGCAAACCCACCACCACAGCTTCTATACCCTCCTGCCTAGCTAACAGCCCCAACCGCACCGCCGCATCTGCACCGCCCGGCACCAAAGCAAAAGGTACCGCCATGTAAGAGATATCATCCCCAACCGCGGTCCCAATTTTTCTCAATCCGAAATCAACACCTAAGTATTTCACAAACTCAATTTATATTTCAAAACCTGGCCTGCGGTCATCACCGGCAAATCCACCATCGGTTCATACACACCATCACCGTCATCTACAAACAGGAGCAAGAAATAGTCCTGCGGCCCCATAGGCATAGTCGGTACAAGCAAAAAATTGGTGTAACTGCCCGGAGCTAGCAACGGAGTCTGGCCTGCGATTGGCCCAGGGGCCTCCCCCAGCGCTTCATGCAAAACCACAAACCCAGGTTGTTTAATCTCCGCCGTCACCGTCACTGCATTCTCCTCCGGCGTCACCTGACCAGTCAGTGCACTCCCCGTAATTTCAACTGGCGCATAAACCAACTGATCCACCCGGGGTGCAAACCATAAAAATAGCCCGATACCCATCAGGATCACCCCCACACTAATTAAGCCAACCCAATCACCTTTTTGCATATTATATTGCACCTCTCCCCCGTAATCCTAAGAGACATCGAAGGATCTAATCAACTAGTGGATTAAGGGAAGGTCGTTACGCTTTACTCAGCCAGGCCGTCTCACGAGCATCCACGGCACCGTACTCCACAAACACTGCAGTTGTGCCTATCTTAACCTCATAGCCCCCATCATAATGATTTGGCGTCACGTACACCAATTCGTCAATGTGGGCCTGCTTGATCACATCACGTATCCACTTCTCATCACTTTCACGATCACGCATACAGTGTCCACTTAAATCTTAACGACCGGTTGCGGTGTCAAAATCTCTGTACCCGCGGCGGTCAAAGCAATCGTCACTTCAAAATGTGCCGCCCAGCTTCCGTCTACAGTCACAATTGTCCAGCCATCCTCACCTGTACCAACTTCTTCATCACCTAACGTCAACATCGGTTCAATCGCCAAACACATGCCCGGCTGCAAGCCGACATTCTTAAAACGTTTGCTCACATAGTTAGGCACATTCGGAGCCTCATGCACCGCGTGACCAACGCCATGGCCCACCAACGTCTTCACGATGCCGTATTTCTGCTTATCCGTCGCGGCTTCAACTGCAGCACTAATGTCACGCACCGTACCCCCCACTACCGCCGCCTCAACACCCGCCATCATGGCAGCCCGCGTATTCAATAACAAAATCCTATGTTCCTCCGTGATGCGGCCCACCGGCGCGGTCACGGCCATATCCGTACACAAACCCTTATACCAACAACCTATATCCAAACCCACGATATCACCCTCATTCAGTACGATTAACCTATCGCCCAAACCATGAACCACCTCATCATTCTTAGAAATACACATGGTCGTCGGGAACGGCACGCCCCCACCAGAGGTATAACCCTTAAATGAAGGCTTGCCCCCAGCTTTCTCGATCACCTGAGTGGCAATGTCATCTAACTCCTTCATGGTCACCCCAGGCTTGACCGCATCCACCGCCGCCTGAAGAGCGCGCGCCAAAATCGCGCCGCCCTCACGCATTGCTTGAATTTCTTGATCAGTCTTTATCAAAGCCATATAGCTACACAATAGCGGAATAGCCTTAAAAAGTCGAGACTAAAACCCAATTTACTCCGTAAAAAGCGCCGCAATCCGTTCTGCCACTTCCTGGATCGTCCCTACTCCGTCAACTACCCTCACTAAATCTTGAGCCGTATAATGCTGGATCATCGGCTTGGTCTCTTCGGCGTAAATCCGCAAGCGTTTTTGAATAATCTCTGGAGTATCATCAAATCTATGCTCAAGCTCGGCACGCTTCATCAGTCTAGGTAGAGACACTTCCGGCGGTACTTCAATAACTAAAACCATCGTCGGCGTAGCATATTTCTCAAACGCTAAATATTGCTCCTCATTTCTTGGAAAACCATCCAAAATATAACCCCGTTGCGTATCTGGCAACTGTAGTCGCTGATCCAAAACCTGAATCGCGATTCTGTCCGGTACCAAATTCCCGGCCCTTTGAATACCTTTAATCTGCTCCGCTAGCTCGCTATCCCCCTTAGCTGTTTCACGTAATAGCTGTCCCATAGATAGCTGTGGAATGCCCAACTTCTCCGACAATAATGCGGCTTGCGTTCCTTTACCACAGCCTTGAGGTCCTAAAATCAAGATCTTATGCATATAAAAATAAGATGAGCTAAACCCTAGGGTCAAGCTCATCTTTATGTTTAGTGGAATTTACTTTCACAATCGACTTAAATGTCGTAAGAACGCATGGTTAATTGTGCCTCAATCTGTTTTACGATGTCCACAATGACGGACACGATGATGATCACAGACGAACCACCAACCAACAGATTTGGATTACCCGCAACCTCCTGCATAACTACTGGAAGCACAGCAATAATACCAAGGAAGACCGCACCCGCCAAGAGGATTCTATTCACTACCCACTGCAAATAACTGGCGGTAGGTACGCCTGGTCTGACACCCGGAATGAACCCGCCCTGCTTCTGCAAGTTTTCAGCAACCTGCTCTGGACGGAAGACAATACCCGCATAAAAGAAGGTGAACATCACCACCAAGGCAAAGTAAGCAATGGCATACACCCAGCCGGTAGATGACACGCTCACCACCCAAGTAGCAATATTTCTGATCACCTCTGTTCTAGCGTTAACAAAGAACTGACCAATAAGTGGTGGCAAAGTCACAAGTGACAAAGCGAACAAGATCGGGATCATACCGCCCATGTTCACGCGCAGTGGCAAGCTAGATACCACCTTAGAGCCGCCAGTACCTCCACCACGCGCATATTGCACCGGCAGATTACGCTGACCTTCACTTACGAATACCACACCCACAATCGTGACCACCATCAACACTCCAAACACAATCATGTCGAGCAAATCAGCGCGCGTATACGTAGACAATGTTTGCGCCAAGAAACCAGGGAAAGATGCAATAATACCGGCAAAGATCATGATACTCATGCCGTTACCCATCTTGCGCTCAGAAATCAACTCCGCTAACCACATCAAGAAAATCGTACCCGCTGACATACATATCAGAGCCAAAGCTAGATCCCAACCACCAATCACCAAACCGGTAGATTGATTGATTAAGGCTACCAACGCATAACCCTGCAAGAGTGACAACGGTACGGTTGCAAAACGCGTCCAGCGATTCAATTTCTGTCTGCCCTGCTCTTCTTTCTGCATCTCCTCAACTGACGGGAAGATCATGCCAAGCAGCTGGAAGATAATGGAAGCTGTAATATAAGGACCAACACCTAAAGCTACGATTGAGAAATTCTCAAGCGTACCTCCAGAAAAAACGTTCAAGAGACCCAAGAATTGATTTCCCGTCAACAACGCTGACAAACTGGAAGCATCAATACCTGGCACTGGGATGTGGGCCGCTAAACGGAAGATCGTTAGCACCAGCAAAATAAACAAGAGCCCATTCCGAATTTCTGAAACTCGGAAGATACGCAGGAGGTAATTCATAGAACGCGCAGATTTTACGCCTCAACCTTGCCACCAACTGCTACAATTTTTTCGGTAGCTACCGCTGAAACTAGACAATTCTTAATTGTCACCGCCACAGTCAATTCACCTTTACTCAAAACCTTGACCTTAGCTCCGCCATCCTTAACCAAGCCTTTCTTAGCCAAAGTACGTGGAGATACAACTTCGCCTGCGATGTATCGGGTATTCAAATCACCGATATTTACAATCTGCATCTTACCTACCAAAGAGTGGAAACCTCTCACCTTTGGAGTTGCCAATAAGGTATGACGCATACCCAAACGCTTCAAACCACCCACACCTGAGCGTGAGCTTTGTCCTTTCTGACCACGGCCAGCAGTTGTGCCCTTAGAGCCAAGACCGCGACCAACGCGCTTCTTGTCCTTTTTGGCGCCCTTAGCAGAACGCATTGAATGCAATGTAATAGCCATATAGTGAGATTAGACAGCTGCGGCCTTCTTGGTCTTGGCGGCTAGCATAGCCTCGGTAGGCAAACGCAAAGCGCGCAGTGCCAAGAAAGTTGCCTTGGCGTTGTTGATCTTGCTGTTCGAACCCATAATCTTGGAAACTGCGTTCGGGATTCCAGCCAATTCAAGAACTACACGAATAGGACCACCGCTCTTCAATCCAGTACCTTGAGGAGCTGGCTTCAACAAGACAACGGCAGCTGAGAACTTACGTGAAACTTCATGTGGGATCGTTTCATTGATCAATGGTACCTTAACCATGTTTTTCTTAGCCTGACGGAAGGCCTTTTCAATCGCCATAGACACGTCACCACCCTTGGCGACACCAAAGCCAACACGGCCACGGCGATCACCAATGACAAGACTGGCGCGGAAACGCATACGCTTTCCACCCTTAGTCACACGGGTAACGCGAGCTAGCTCGAGAATCTTTTGCTCGAACTCTCTAGGCTCACGTGGAGAACCACCACGGCCACCGCCACCACGGCGATCACCGCCGCGGCCGCCTGGACCACCAGGTCCACGGCCCCTACCGCCAACACTCTTTTTTACTTCTTCAGTCATAGGCTTAGAAAACAAGTCCACCTTCACGCGCTGCTTCAGCCAGCGCCTTCACACGACCATGGAAGAGATATGAACCTCTGTCAAAAATCACCGTTGTGATACCTACCTGCTTAGCAGCTGCGGACAACTCAGCGCCCACCTTGGCAGCGCGTTCCATTGGCTTAGCTCCAGCTGCAGACTTCATGTCACTAGCTGAGGCCAAAGTACGACCAGTAGTATCATCAATCAACTGAGCTGAAATATGACGATCTGATCGGAAGACAGATAATCTTGGACGTTCTTTAGTACCTTCAATACGGGCACGAACGCGAGCGGCGCGTCGTGCTGTACGGGCACGTTTTGCGAGAATTTCTTTGCGATTCATATCAAGGGTTATTCGCTCTTGGCGGCCTTACCTGCCTTACGGCGGATGACTTCATCCGTGTACCTAAAGCCCTTGCCCTTGTATGGCTCCGGCTTTTTCAGTGCACGAATCTCAGCGGCTACTCGACCAACCAATTCGGCGTCGATAGACGTAAGCGTCAAAATGTTGTTATCAACCTTGGCCTCAATGAACTCAGGTAACTCGTATTGAACTTCATGAGAGAATCCCAAAGAACATTGCAGGATCTTGCCCTGAATACTCATGCGGAAACCCACGCCGTTCAATTCCAAGGCCTTGCCATAGCCCTCAGTAACACCCTTAACTTTTTGAGCAATCAAGGCGCGCATAGTACCCCAAATAGCCCTATCCTCACCGGTTGGATCACCAACCGTTACGTCTACACGTGACTTACCCTCCTCTTCAGTTACAGCTACCTGAGCGTGCGGATGTAACTTCAAGTTAAGCTCCCCCTTGGGACCCTTGATCATCACACCTGCATCACTAACCGTGGCGGTTACGCCAGCTGGAAGGAAGATGGGTTTTTTACCAATGCGAGACATATACGTTAGTAAACTTCGCAAATAAGCTCTCCACCCAAACGGCGCTTGCGAGCCTCTTGGCTCGTCATCAAACCATTAGGAGTAGACAGAATAGCTAGACCAAAGCCTGAACGAACAGCCTTCAGTTCCTCTGCTTTAACGTAGACGCGTAAGCCAGGCTTACTAACACGTTTCACAGAAGACATACGTGGACCATGCTCATCATAAGCCAGTTCAACACGCAACATCGGATGGATACCTTCGTTAAAGGTATCAACCTTAACTAAGTAACCCTCGCCTTGCAAAAGCTTGGCGATAGCAAACTTCATTTTTGACATCGGCATGGTAACCGTCTTAGCGTGAACGGTAGCACCGT
Source organism: Patescibacteria group bacterium (assembly GCA_049296775.1). GTDB lineage: Bacteria > Patescibacteriota > Patescibacteriia > UBA9934 > UBA9934 > JAGORL01. The sequence continues at coordinate 399,934 of JBAQTB010000001.1, read as the reverse complement.
TACGTAGACGTGTCAGCATGTCGGAAATTGGATCTGTCATCATAGGATTACCAGCTGGCTTTTCGGATACCCGGCAACTCACCAACGTTGGCGAGCTCTCGGAAGCAGATACGGCACAGGCCGAATGCGCGCATGAAGAAACGTTTACGTCCACAGCGCCAGCAGCGATTAACGCTACGGGTCATGAACTTAGGTGTCTTCTTAGACTTGGCGATTTGGTTTGATGTTGCCATAACTTATTTCTGGACCTTAGAAACGAAGGGGAACCCGAGACCTTTAAATAATGCGAGTCCTTCTTCATGAGTCTTAGCGGTGGTCGTGATAGTTACCTGCAACCCGTGCAAGGACTCAACTTCATCTGGTGGAATTTCTGGGAACGCCGTGTGCTCAGTGAATCCGTAGTTGAAATTTCCATCTTTATCTACAGAAGACTCTGGAATACCGCGGAAGTCACGGATACGTGCAAAAGCGATGTTGGCTAATCTATCAATAAAGTGCCACATTCTCTCGCCTCGTAACGTCACAGCCGTACCGAGCACCATACCTTCCCTAATCTTGAAACCTGCAATTGACTTTCTAGCCTTAGTCTTCATGGGCTGCTGGCCAGTGATCTTGCGCAGTGTCTCCACCAAAGTATCAATAAACTTTGGATCTCTACCCTTACCCAGACCGGCATTGAGGGTGATCTTAAGAATGCGCGGGATCTCGTGAACGTTGGAAAGTCCAAACTGTTCTTTGAGAGCCGGCATAACTACCGTCTGCATTTTTGCTTTCGAATTTTGCATACTACTTTTCGCTGATCAGGGATACCTTCTCGCTGCGGATTGGGCTGTTGTAATTCACGCGCTGTCCAGCTTGCTTACCCCTGGCCTTGATGTGCTTCACGGTGTTATTCACACCTTCCACTACCACCATGCCAGCTTTTGGCAAAACTTGGGTAACCTTACCCTCCTTACCCTTATCCTTACCGCTCAGGACGCGAACCTTATCGCCAGTCTTGATCTTCATAAGATATGGATTAGAGTACCTCGGGCGCCAGGGACACGATCTTCATGAAACCTTCGTTGCGCAATTCGCGAGCAACTGGTCCAAAGATACGCGTACCGCGTGGATCCTTTGTGGCACGATTAATTAAGACAGCGGCATTTTCATCGAAACGAATATAAGAGCCGTCAGAACGACGAGTCTCTTTACGTGTGCGCACAATAACTGCGTGCACAACGTCGCTCTTCTTAACGGCATTGTGTGGTGCAGCTTCTTTTACAACTGCAGTCACCACATCGCCTAAGCGAGCGTAACGCTTCTTATAGCCCCCGTGAACACGGATGACCTGAAGTTTTTTTGCGCCGGTGTTATCCGCAACGGCAATCATGGCTCGATGTTGCAACATACAGGTTAAACTGAAGCCGACTTATTGATAGAAACCACGCGCCAACGCTTGCGTGAAGACAACGGACGAGTTTCCTCGATCGTTACCTCATCACCGGCCTTAGCCTCATTGCCCTCGTTGTGAGCAAGATACTTAGTCCCCTTGATATAGCGTTTGCCATACTTAGGGTGCACGATCGTGCGAACAACGGAAACAGACACGGTCTTTTCCATTTTGTCCGAAACCACCACCCCAGATAGGCGTCGGCGATTTACAAGTTTTTTGTTAGCAGTTTCCATATTAGTCTTTAGTCTTGAGGCTCGTAAACTTGGTCATGATCCGAGCAATGCGCTGACGAATCTCACGAATTTCACGCACATCTTTTACCTGATTAACAGCTCGCTTCATTGTTAGCGCATGGAGGCGAGCACGCTCTTCGGCCAATAGACCGCTGAGCTCTTGCTCACTCTTTCCTTCAAGTTCTTTGAAGTTCATAGGCTAGGTGCGAACAATGATCTTGGTTTTAACTGGTAACTTGTAGGCTGCCAAGCGGAAAGCTTCGCGCGCTACTTCTTCAGTGACACCATCCATTTCGAATAGAATCGTACCTGCGCGCACTGGAGTCATGTAGTAATCCACACCACCCTTTCCCTTACCCATAGGCGCTTCTGCACCATGGTTGGTAACTGGGTGATCTGGGAAAATACGAATCCAGATCTTTCCGCCGCGCTTGATAGCGCGTGTCATGGCCCTACGTGCAGCCTCAATCTGTCGGGCAGTTACCCAAGCTTCGGTAGTGGCCTTTAGACCATAAGATCCAAAAGCTACATCGATTTTTTGAGTAGCCACGCGATCACCCTGAGTGTGACGCTTGTGCCACTTGCGATACTTCATTTTCTTTGGGAGCAACATAATTGGGTGCTACAAGGATGGGTTACGAACGCGCTGGAGCACGGCGTGGACCACGTGAACGTGGGCGCTCAGCTTCAGCAGAAGTCTCTTTCTTAACTTCCCCGTCAAAGACATCGCCACGGTAAATCCAGACTTTAATTCCGATTACTCCGTAAACTGTGTTAGCTCTGACGCGTGCAAAGTCGATATCTGAACGTAAGTTGTGCAAAGGAATGCTACCGTTTGAAATGGTTTCAGTTCGGGCGATTTCCGCACCGTTCAACCTACCAGACAAAGTCAGCTTCACACCTTTAGCACCGGCCTTCATGACTCTTTCAATCGCCATTTTCATGGAGCGACGGAATGGCAAGCGCTTTTCAATATCTTGAGCAATTTGCTGACCCACGATTTCACCGTACAAAGTTGGGCGTGACAGCTCTTGAACGTTGATGTTCAAAGTTACTCGGCGACCACGGTAAAAGGCTTTTAACACCTTTTTCTTCAGCTCTTCGATACCGGCGCCTGCACGACCAATGACTACACCTGGCTTTGCAACGTGCAAAGTAATGGTGAGCTGCTTTGGTGTGCGCTCAATATCAACGTTGTTCAAACCAGCCTCCTTAAGAGCCTTGCGCATGAACTCACGAATTTCAACGTCTTCCTGCAAAGAAGAGACGTAGTTCCGACCACGAGCAAACCACTTGGAATCCCAAGTATAAACTGTGGCTAGACGGAAAACTTTTGGATGGACTTTATGACCCATAGGATTTACTTCGTGGTTGATTCGACGCTCGCTGTCTTGGCGAGCTTGCGTTCTGCCTTGGTGGTTCTCCGTGCTACTGGCTTCTTCGCTACTACCTCACCAGCTGGGCTAACCCAGACTGTGATGTGAGACATACGCAGACGAATTGGCGTAGCTCTACCCTGAGCTCTAGGCGTAACACGCTTGATTTTTGGACCTTCATCCACGATAACGCGTGATACCACCAAACCCTCTCCAGTCATCCTATGGTTATGCACCGCGTTAGCCACAGCTGAGTTAATAGCCTTGAGCATTGGTTCAGCGGCTTCCTTCTGAGAAAACATGAGCTGCTTTCTAGCCTCCTCAACCGTAAGACCACGCACCAAACCTGCTAACAAGCGGGTTTTGCGCGGCGCAATACGGATGAATTTTGCTTTACACATTACTTCCATATGAGGGGGCCAACCTAGCGGCTGAGTTTCTTACCATCTGGAGCCGAAGCGGCGGCAGCTGGCGCGGGTGCTGCAGCAGCAGTCTTACCTGCGTGACGTACAAACTTACGCGTTGGAGAAAACTCTCCAAGACGGTGGCCTACCATGTTCTCAACTACACGCACCTGGATGAAATCCTTACCGTTATGCACGGCGAAGGTGAATCCAACCATAGCCGGAGTAATCTGAGAAGCGCGAGACCATGTCTTCACGACTGTTTTGTCCCCAGGACGCAACTTACTCACCTTCTTTAAAAGGTGGTCAGCTACGAATGGGCCTTTTTTTAGACTTCGTGTCATACAATGATTACGCGTTATTTGGAAGCCGTCTTGTTCTTACGACGGTGGACAATGAACTTGTCAGAACGAGTATTACGACGCGTAGGCACACCGTGTGCATGCTTACCAGTTGGTGTCTTAGCGTACTTGAGACCAATTGAGTTTCTACCTTCACCACCTCCGTGTGGGTGATCAACTGGGTTCATCACCTTACCACGCACCGTTGGACGAATACCGCGATGGCGAGTTCTTCCTGCCTTACCCCAGCGCACCAAGTGCCAATCTGGGTTAGACACTGTGCCAATCGTGGCCATGCACAAGCGGTTCATGCGACGCATCTCACCTGATGGCAAGCGCAAGGTAGCGTAATCGCCTTCAATAGCTAGGAGCACAGCTGACGTACCCGCACCGCGCACCATCTGACCACCTTTTCTAGGCTCCATTTCAATATTGTGAACCTCCATACCGACCGGGATCTTATCAAGTGGGAAACGGTTACCCGCTACTGGCTCACCTTTTTCCATGGAAGATACGATCGTATCACCCACTGTCATGCCGGCTGGCGCTAAAATGTAGCGTTTCTCTCCGTCCTTATAGAACAATAGGGCTAAACGAGCACCGCGGTTTGGATCGTACTCAATTGTCATGATCTTAGCTGGAATGTCGAACTTCTCACGATTCCAGTCAATGATACGCACATGACGCTTAGCGCCACCTCCACGATGACGAACGGTAATCTTACCACCCGCACCGCGACCAGCCTGCTGCTTACGCTTAAGTAAGAGCGACTTTTGCGGGCTCTTAGTAGTCACGTCAGCAAAAGACTGAACGCTTGATTTGCGACGACCTGCAGTCGTTGGTTGATATTGCTTAATCGGCATACGTTAGATCTTCTCAAAAATGTCGATACGCGTGCCTTTCTTCACTGTCACGAGCGCCTTCTTCCAGTCTGACTGACGGCTCGTAACTGTTCCAAAGCGATGCTCCTTACCGTGCACACGAATAATGTTCACTTTAACTGGAGCCGCTTTGTACATGTCACGGAAAGCTTGACCCACAGCTACACGGTTAGCGGTTACTGGCACCAAAAAGGCGTAAACACCGGCATCAGCCAAGTGAGCTGTCTTTTCAGTTACAAGTGGCGCCAATAAAGTCGCTGCAGTTCTAGCTGAAACCATCCTGCCAACTGGCTTAGGAGTAGCCACTACTTTTTCAGCTTTCTTGGCTGGCTTCTTAGTTGCAACCTTCTTAGCCTTAGGCTCAGCAGCCACAACTTCAACAGCCTCTACACCGTCAGTCGTTAAGTCTTTGGTATTGTTTTTAAGAGTACTCATACCAGGGGGTTAGGCGACGAAAGTTTCAGCCATAATTTGGATGGCCGCCTGAGAAGCAATGACATTGCGATACTTAGCAACGTCACGCACGTTCAAGCTGTGAGCATAAATCGACTTGGTCTTTGGCATGTTCTGCAAAGCACGGCGCATAGCTACATCACCCAAAGTGATGATAACGAGCGTGTTCTTGTCAGCTCCTGGCAAAGCCTTGCGCATCTTAGCGGCTAATCTGGTCTTGCCTTCTGGGATGTCAAAGTTCTCCACTGCTACGAAGGCCTCGTCCTTAACCTTGTCTGTCAAAGCCATGGCCAAAGCAGTACGCTTAGTCTTCTTGTTAATCTTCACTGAGAAATTGCGCTCATTACGTGGACCATGAGTCACACCTCCACCAATCCAGATTGGTGAACGGCTAGAACCGTGACGAGCACGACCAGTTCCCTTCTGCTTCCATGGCTTTTTTCCACCTCCACGAACTTCACTGCGATCCTTAGTGTGCGCAAGAGCTACGCGAGCGTTAGCCTCTTGTGCCAAAATGGCCTGATGAATTACCGCCTCCTTTGGTTCAACAGCAAACAGACTGTCGGTTACCGGCAAGGTACCGACCTCTTTGCCCTCAATTGAGTAAAGCTTTAATTCTGCCATACATTGCCGTTAGTTGCGATCAAAGTCACATCTCCTCCACGTGCACCCGGGATTGCTCCCTTAATACCGATAACATTCTTCTCTGCATCAACAGCTACTACCTCTAGGTTATGGACCGTTACACGGTCATTACCCATTCGGCCGGCCATGCGCATGCCTTTAAAGACACGCTGCACACCACCAGCACCAATGGAACCAGACTTTCTCACCTGGTCCTTGTGACCGTGAGTAGTTGGGTGACCACGGAAACCATGGCGCTTAACTACACCCTGGAAACCACGACCCTTACTAGTGCCGATAACTGTCACTTTGTCACCAATCTCGAAAGTAGACACTGTCAAAACCTGACCAACTTCAAGGGCTTCTGTACCGTCTAGACGCACTTGCGCTACACGTTTGAAAGCACCCTTATCACCGAATTGCTTCAGTTGAGGCTTGGAGATTTTTTCAGACGCCTCTGTACCGATCATGGCAACCTTATGCCCCTGCTGATCTTCACGCAAAGCAGCAATAACGCATGGTTCCACGGCTACCAAGGTAGCTGGAACAACGCTGCCATCCTCACGGAAGACCTGGGTCATTTCAATTTTCTTACCGAGAAGATATTTCATAATTTGTGTTCGTACGCTTGAGCGCAGTGGAACATTAGTCATCTTTTGTCTATCTGATTAAGGGAACCGGCTATTTAACGAAAAAACCAGAAGTCGATAACTCCACAAAGTGGGTCGACTTCCAGCCTGAAACTAGAACTTAAATAAGTTTTGCTCAGGTTGTATGGTTGTTTTGTTAAGGCAGTCTCCTTAGACACTCCGTAGCAAAGCGGCAGTAAGGTTTTCCCCCTTCGCTCCATTGGAGCTACGGAGGGATCTTTCTTTCTGGTTCACCGTGGAGGTTTGGGTGCAGTCGGAACTGCGTCTTGCTCACGACACTTTGTCATGCTCAGAACGCAGATCCGCTGCGGTTACTTTTTACAGAGGACATTCTCATTTGTGACTAGTTTCGATGAGAGGAAGTCCTGTTACATTTTGATTTCGATGTCGACACCAGCTGGCAAATTGAGACTCATCAGAGCGTCAATAGTACGTTCGGTGGGGCTCATGATATCGATCAAACGCTTGTGAATACGCATTTCGTATTGATCACGAGAAGTCTTATCGATAAAAGTTGAGCGGTTGACCGTGTAGCGACGAATTTCAGTCGGCAACGGGATCGGACCAAGGACTTCAGCGCCACTGCGTTCAGCAGTTTTGATGATAGTTACAGTCGCGGTATCAATGATCTTGTGATCATAGGCGCGAATCTTGATACGAATGCGCTGCTTGTTGTCTTCAGTTTTTGTTTTTACGTCGCTCATAACCAAGGTACAATTTTTGCAACAGGAAGGGGAAGAGCTTTGAGGCTCTTCCCCGTCTTATGCATTACTCAAGAATTTTTACTACAACACCAGCACCAACCGTGCGACCACCTTCGCGCAAAGCAAAGCGAGTCTTATCCTCAAGAGCTACTGGGCTCATAAGGGTAACGATACAGTTGACAGTATCACCTGGCATAACCATCTCGGTTCCTGCTGGCAATTCAATCTCACCGGTAACGTCAGTGGTACGGATGTAGAACTGTGGCTTGTAACCCTTGAAGAATGGCTTGTGACGACCACCTTCTTCCTTGGTCAAGGCGTACATTTCAGCCTCGAACTTGGTGTGAGGAGTTACAGAACCTGGCTTAGCCAAGACCTGACCACGCTCAACGTCCTCTTTCTTGATACCGCGAATCAAAAGACCAGCGTTATCTCCAGCCATACCGGAGTCAAGTGACTTGTTGAACATTTCAATTCCAGTCACTACAGACTTGGCAGTGTCCTTCAAACCAACGATTTCAATTTCATCGTTAATCTTAATGGTACCGCGCTCAATACGACCAGTAACCACAGTTCCACGACCTTCAATAGAGAAGACGTCTTCAACTGGCATCAAGAAGGCTTTATCAGTATCGCGAACTGGATCAGGGATGAATTCATCCAAGGTCTTCATTAAGTCAACGATTGGCTTAGCAGCTGCGTCATCGCCTGGGTTTGCCAAAGCAGCTGAAGCAGAACCACGGATGATTGGAGTGGTATCACCTGGGTATTGGTACTTGTTCAAAAGGTCGCGAACTTCCTGCTCAACCAAGTCAAGCAATTCTGGATCGTCAACCAAGTCAACTTTGTTCAAGAAAACTACAATGTACGGCACACCAACCTGACGAGCTAACAAAATGTGCTCGCGGGTCTGTGGCATTGGACCGTCAGCCGCAGAAACCACCAAAATAGCACCGTCCATCTGGGCAGCACCAGTGATCATGTTTTTGACGTAGTCAGCGTGTCCTGGACAATCGACGTGAGCGTAATGACGCTTGTCAGATGAGTACTCAACGTGTGAAGTAGAAATTGTAACAATCTTACTTGCATCACGAACTGTACCGCCCTTGGCGATATCAGCGTAAGCCTTAGCCTTACCCATTCCGCGTGCAGCAGAAACAGCGGTAAGAGCGGCCGTGAGAGTTGTTTTGCCATGGTCAACGTGGCCAATTGTACCAACGTTTACGTGGGTTTTCTCACGATTAAATTGCTCTGCCATACTAGTAATTAGTCGCGCGTTCCTTAAAACCAAGGAACTGTCCGCAGTTAATGACTTTTAGTTTCCTAAAGGTGGCGAGAGTGTAGCAAAACATTAGAAATCACGCAAGTCCCAGCTGTAGAGAAGTCCAAGAAACAAAAAATAAGCCAAATTGGCTTATTTTCATGCGTCTAGATCGGCTCCATATAGAATTGCTCCTCACCAGCGTCTGCAGGTGGATTTTTGCGTGTAATTGGCACAATTTTAGGCTCAGAAGCCGCCTCCCGGTTCACAGCCTCTACCGCCGCCTCAATTTCCGCCATATTCACGTATTCCTCCTCAGTCTCCCGTAATGGCTCTCTGGCCTCAGTTTTTGTAGGCTGTTTACGCATTTCCTGCTTAGGTGCCTCATTATGCTCAGCAGATGACTGGCCTAAAAGTGCCTCGTAATCGTCTAAAGACAGAATCACCACCGGCTGCTTGCCCTCAGCGTCAGTAATAATCAACCGATCCCCCGTCCGCTGCGCAAACCTTAACAACCTATCCAATTGGGAATTCTTCATACACCATCATCTTAAATCCCCTCCCCCAGGGAGTCAACAGAATAACTCTCATTTTTACCAATCCCCACCTCTTCCATTCTTTCATCCAGCCCAATCCACCCTCGCTGTACAGACGGCCCTTTGGGCCGTCTTCCATCCCTCTTTCTCGCCTCAATCTAAACTAAAAAAATTAATCCGCTGTTGATTCGCAAATTTCCTCAAACGACCTCGCGACATCACGTCCGCTACACAAAACGATACGATAAGAATGATCAGATAACAAAAACTCAGCCGTAAAGCTGAGTTTTTGCTGTGTCGATATTACTTTGTACCGTTCCGATCTTTCATGATCTGCTCAGCGACGTTGCGAGGGACTTCTTGGTATTCACCGAATTCCATGGAGTAACTAGCGCGGCCCTGAGTAAGAGAGCGAACGTTGGTGGCGTAGCCGAACATTTCAGCAAGTGGCACCATGGCGCGCACGGTTTTGATGTTACCGCGATCGCCCATCTCTTGGATCTGACCACGGCGACTGTTCAAGTCACCAACGACCGTACCCATGAAATCTTCCGGAGTCACAACTTCAACTTTCATCACCGGCTCAAGGAGCATTGGCTGCGCCTTGCGCACAGCTTCCTGGAAGGCCATAGAACCAGCCATTTTAAAGGCAGCTTCGTTGGAGTCTACTTCGTGGTAAGAACCATCAAAGACGGTGGCTTTGGCATTGATAATCGGGAAACCTGCCAACACACCACGGTCACAAGCTTCACGAGCACCCTTTTCAATCGGGCTGATGTACTCACGAGGAATGGAACCACCCTTAACTTCATCAAAGAACTGGAAGCCAGGCTTTTCAGGATCTGTATTTGGCTCAACGCGGATCCAAGCGTGACCGTACTGACCACGTCCACCAGACTGCTTAACGTACTTACCTTCACCTTCAGCTGTACCACGGATAGCTTCACGGTAGCTAACCTGAGGACGACCTACGGTCACCTCTACACCGTATTCACGCTTCATTCTGTCCACCATGATTTCAAGGTGCAACTCACCCATACCCTGAATAATTGTCTGAGAGGTATCGGTATCAGTGTGCACATGGAAAGTTGGATCTTCTTCCATGAGTTTTGCCAGTGCCATACCCATCTTCTCCTGGTCGGCCTTAGTCTTAGGCTCAATAGCCTGAGAAATAACCGGATCAGCGAAGATAATATTTTCAAGCACGACTGGATGCTCTGGATCACACAAAGTCTGACCAGTAGCCGTACCCTTCAAACCTACGGCCGCTGCAATTTCACCAGCAAAGACCTGATCCACTTCTTCACGAGAGTTGGCGTGCAAACGCACAATACGAGAGATACGCTCTTTCTCACCAGTAGCCGTGTTCAACACGTAAGTACCAGATTTAAGTGAACCAGAATAGACGCGGAAGAAAGCTAGCTTACCCACAAATGGATCAGCGGCAATCTTGAAAGCCAAAGCCGCAAAAGGAGCGTCATCCTTAGCTTCGCACACAATCTTATCGTCTGGGCTATCCGGATTAAAGCCCTCTACAGGTGGACGATCAAGTGGCGATGGCAAATAATCGACAACAGCATCAAGCATGAGCTGAACACCTTTGTTCTTCAAGGCTGAACCACACAAAACTGGGAAGATCTTCATGGCTACTACGCTCTTGCGGAGAGCTACCTTCAGTTCTGGTACGGAAATCTCTTCACCTGCAAAAAAGCGCTCCATCAAAGACTCATCATTGCCCACAATCGCTTCAACCAGCTTAGTGCGATACTCCTCTACCCTAGCTTTCTCAGCTTCTGGGACATCAGTAATTTCAACGTCCTTGCCCATGTCATCTTTAAAGATGTGCGCCTTGCGGTTCAAAACATCAATAATTCCAACAAAGTTAGCTTCGGTTCCAATTGGGAGCTGAATTGGATGCGCGTTAGTGGTTAAACGCTTATAAATTGAATCCAAGTCCTTGTAAAAATCAGCACCTGTACGATCCAACTTGTTGATAAAACACACGCGTGGAACTTTGTACTTGTCAGCCTGGTGCCACACGGTTTCTGACTGCGGTTCAACGCCAGCAACACCGTCAAAAACAGTCACGCCGCCATCTAGCACACGCAAAGAACGCTCAACTTCAACGGTAAAGTCAACGTGTCCTGGGGTATCGATAATGTTAATCCGGTGATCCTTCCAAAAACAAGTAGTAGCAGCCGCGGTGATAGTGATACCACGCTCCTGTTCTTGCTCCATCCAGTCCATGGTTGCCTCACCCTCATGCACTTCACCGATCTTGTGTTTCTTACCAGTATAAAACAAGACACGCTCGGTTGTAGTCGTCTTACCCGCATCAATGTGGGCAATGATACCAATGTTACGTACCCGGTCTAATGGATAATCGCGTTGCATAATAACTTTTGGATAATTGGTTGACTTGATCAGCGAGTATAACTGCTGTTCAGGTCTAAACTTAAGTTGTTAGCTAGACATGTTATCGAACGATCTATGAGCACTCTGACATCGCTCTAGCGAGCCAAGTGAGCAAAAGCTCGGTTAGCCTCAGCCATGCGCTGAACATCGGCACGCTTCTTGACCGCTTCACCCTCATTTTTTGCAGCCAACATCAACTCTTCAGCCAACTTCTCACTCATAGGGCGACCCTTCTTGCCGCGAGCAGCCACTAACAACCAACGGTACGCCAAAGCATAACGACGATCACCACGCACCGGCATTGGCACCTGGTAGTTTGCACCACCAACACGCTTAGACTTAACTTCAACGGTTGGAGTGATATTCTTCAAGGCTTCATCAAAAACCTCAATTGGATCTTGAGCGGTATCTGCAGCCACCTTATCCAAACAGGCGTACACCACTTTCTCCGCAACTGACTTCTTACCGTCTTTCATGACGTAATTGACGAGCTTGGAAACCAAAACGCTCCCATACTTACTATCAGGAGCGAGCTCGCGCTTTAAGGCACTTTTACCACGCATATCATTTTATCGTTTTGGCGCCATCGTTATCTTCCCACGTGGCCGTGGTACTCGATGGCTTGATTTATAGTCGCTTGAACTCTGATTGCTGCTTGCCCACGTTGTGTACGGACGAGTCGGCGACTCATCCTTACTTCTTGCCTGCCTTTGGACGCTTGGTTCCGTACAATGAACGGCTGCGGTTGCGGCCTTCAACGCCAGTGGCATCGTAACGACCACGCACAATGTGATAACGCACACCTGGAAGGTCCTTTACACGACCACCGCGAATCATCACGATTGAGTGCTCCTGCAAGTTATGTCCCTCACCAGGAATATACGCAGACACTTCAGTGCCGTTAGACAAACGAACACGTGCGATCTTACGCAAAGCCGAGTTTGGCTTCTTTGGTGTCATAGTGGTCACTTTGACACACACACCGCGCTTGAACGGAGCTCCATGAGCCAAGTCTGTGCGCTTTCTATGCAAAGAGTCGAGCGTATATTGCATAGCTGGTGACTTTGATTTCACCTTGTTGCTAGCACGACCCTTGCGGATGAGTTGGTTGATTGTTGGCATAACTAGATTAAAGTTTCCCTAACCTCCCCCTATCAGGAAAGGAAGGCCGGAAAACAAGTGACGGAATCCTAACACAAGGCCTAAATATGGTCAATATATCTCCCCCCAGTCCTTACAGCGCCGCATTCAAGGCCTGAATACAGGATTCGCCCACTAAAGTATCGCAGGTGAATAAGGCGGGAATTTGAATAAATCCAAAGATCTGGAGGCCGGTAATTAATGACACGATCACTAATCCAAACAAAATCTTTGGCCCATAAACGTTCATCCAAACCGCAGCCTGATGCCAGTTAAAATGCAAGAGGATCGCATCTAAGACCTTGGCGCCGTCGAGAGGTGGCACAGGAATCAAGTTGAAAAACAACAAGAGTAGGTTCGTGAAAATCAACAAAATCAGAAATATCGGCAAGACTGAACCCTCAGCGAAGGGTAGATCAGCCAAATTTCTGTACGCCATGGCTCCAAACGCGGCCAAAAACAAATTGGACGCTGGCCCGGCCAAAGCAATCGCTACCCCGTCCCACAACGGATCCTTGAGATTTCTAGGGTTAAACGGTACCGGCTTGGCCCAACCAAAACCCACAAAAACCAACATCAATGTCCCAACCACGTCCAGGTGTGCTAACGGATTCAAAGTTAACCTACCCATCAATTCCGCTGTGTCATCTCCCCGCCACTTACCCACCAAAGCGTGAGCGAATTCATGCACAGTTAAAGACAGGATCAGAGCAATAATCCACGCGACTGCTACGAGAGGGTTATTTAAAAAGAGTTGGAACAACATAGTTACTCCGCTTGAATATCCGCCCCAATCGATTTCAACTTACCGTACAAATCTTCGTAGCCACGCTCCAAATGCTCAAAACCCGTCAGTGTCGACGTGCCCTCAGCCACCAGTGACGCGATCACACAAGCCAAACCAGCTCTGATGTCCAGAAGCTTGATGTTAGCTGCTTTAAGCGGTGTAGGCCCCTTGATAATCGCTGAATGCTTATAGTTATGATCCTTGAATCTACAACTCACCTCACCCAAACATGTATCGAACAAAGCAATGTCAGCCCCCATCTCCCGCAAAGTTTCAGTATACCCAAAACGCTCTTCATAAACTGTTTCATGCACAACTGACGTGCCTTCCGCTTGAGTCAACGCCACAATAAACGGCTGCTGCCAGTCCGTCATAAACCCAGGATGAGTATCTGTCTCCAGCTTCAAGCCCTGATACTTGTCCCCTCCCTTAAATAAAATCCCGTCACGCCTCACTTCATAATCCGCCCCCATGCGCCGCACCGTATTCAAAAAAGTAATCATGTCCCGGTGCTTAGCGCCCTCACAAAAAATTTCACCACGAGTAGCTATAGCCATTGAGCCAAAAGAGGCAGCCTCCATGCGATCCGGCAAAATATGATGGGTACAGCCATGCAATTTTTCCACCCCCGTAATTTCAATATGACGCCCCGCACCCATTTCAATAATCGCCCCCATCTTCTGCAGCATCATGATCAAATCAACAATCTCTGGTTCGATGGCGGCATTTTTCAGCACCGTGCGGCCCTGGGCCATAACTCCCGCCAACAACACTGTTTCTGTGGCTCCCACCGACGGATACGGCAAAGTAATCACGGTCCCTTTTAATCGACCTTCCACACTGGCACGATAACCATCATGATCGACTTCAATTTTAGCTCCCATCTTTTCCAAGGCATCCAAATGAAAATTTACGGGACGTGGACCAATCTTGTCACCACCTAAAGTTGGCACATACGCCTCACCGGACCGGTGCAGCAACGGAGCCAACGCTAAAATCGCTAAACGATTTTTACGCGATAACTGCATGGCCGAAGTGCTCGCCACCGTAGCTGTCTGCAATTTCAAAGTATGATCCGTCAAATCTGACTGAGCACCGAGCATGGTCACCAATTCTCTGGCAATCGCGGACTCTTGCTGTAACGGCACATTCTCCAAAATGACTTCATCAGCCGTCAGTAAAGACGCAATGATCATTTTAGACGCCGCATTCTTAGCACCGGCGATCCTCACCGAACCACGCAACGGAATACCACCCTTTACAATAAATTTCTCTGGCATAAAGCGAGGATTAATCTAGTGCAACATTTATACCTGAAAACCAAAATCTCGACAAAGACAAACCCGCCTATCGTAGAACCAGCCTGGTCCACGCATAGACGGGTCAAGATTAGTGACGCTTAGCGCGATCCGCAAAACGCTTAGCCCAAGCCTGCTTAAGTGTCTGCTGAGTTTTGGCGGCTGACCAATCCAGCCCATAGATCTGCTCAGGCCAATACTGCCACGCAGGGGGTATTGCGTCTGGCTGGTCAGGGCGCACACAGGCCAGCTGATAGCCACGACGAATACGGTGGTTAAGGCCATCCGTGGCCCTAATTTGATTCAGATAGTCGATGAGTGAAGTAAAGATCTGCTCGACCTCCGCCTTCACCACCTGGCCATCCCTATTTACCTCCAGCTGACCCCGCAGCTTAAGATCCCAATAATCACCGTTGCGATGACGCGTGGAGTTCTGCCGAGGCTCGGTCAGGCGCAGCTGATCAGCCGACCATAACCGCTCTTCAGCCAACTGACGAACGATGCTCACGTCTTCGCGTGTAGCTAATCGCAGCTCACCAGCCGGTGACTGCATGGCCACAAGCACGCAACTGGTACCGCAAGAATCACCAACCTCCTTACCGTCATGCCTTTTAAGCAATCGGGCAATATAATCCTTGCGGCGGTCACCATTTTCCATCAGCCAAACCGTACCGTCCTCACCGATAACAGTTCGACATTTAAAATGATGCTTAAAGTTCCGGCAACGCGGCAGATTTGCATCCGTCGCACGGGCGCGAGCTGCAACAGTCCGACTTAAACTCGCAATCGGAGTTCCAAGTACTCTGCCACCGTTATCTCTGTCTATCCCGTAAGCTACGTGCACGCTGACAAGATCACGCGGCGCATAGAAGCGCTCGCGGGACAATGCGTCCACACGCGTAACTTCATCCGCGATCCAGTGCTCCGGGTGAGCGATCTCCATCGCTGCAAAGCCAAAAGCCGTGGCTAAGATACGCGTAGATTCCCAACGTACCTGTTGGTGGACTAATGTTCCAACTTTACCAACTCCGTCCCTGACCAGCGCCAACAACTGAAGTGGATCGACTGGATTGGACGCGGCATTATGCGGCCTTAGGAAGGTTTCCACCTTCCATAGGTAACTGTCACGCCAATAGTTGAAGTACACCTGCGAGCGTAATACCATCTCACGCATTAAACTGTAGAACTGGTCGGCACCCGTAAACAGGGCCAAACCCTGATCACTCGGATGAGTTTCGATCCAGGCTTGATAAAAGGCCTGGGCGTTGGTCACCAGGCCCCTCAAATTTAGTACCCTCTGGCTCATGTATTGCACCGCTTCGAGTTCTTCCTCGAAACATCGGGCTCGCAAATGCTCCTGAGGCACGAAAACGCCTAACGAAATTGAACCCATCACACCCCCCTCACCAGTAAAGGCTAATTGAACCTATCAAACGCTAAAAAATTATGCAAACAACCCAAAGGCCCGCGTGAGCGGGCCTTGGAAAAACTTTCAAGTCTCAAAACCGATCAACGAGTCGTGATACCGGCCCTAAACCCTATTGGGGCGTTATGTCACGGACAATCAACGAGTCTGCACCCACTAAAGGCCCTTTGCACATAACTAAGCCGCCAGATCCCCTGCTGCAACGACCCCCTATATTTCCCCCTTATCAAGGGGGAAGGCGAATCGGCGCAGCTCCCAGCCTACGTTAATTCGTAGGAGCTTGATTACAAGCCAATGGATCCTTTCACGATGTGATTAGGTCAAATCACGAAACGTTGTCGGTAAATAGACTATACCAAATAATCTACAGGAGCCAAACCACTTAAACACCCTCTCCAAAATGGAACTTATCTGTAAGCTTATCGTAAGCAAAGAGCTCTTCGTCCTTAAAGAAGCGCTTAATCTCCACCGCAGCTGACTCCAAAGAATCAGAAGCGTGGATAATATTTGAAGGCACGTTCATGGAAAGATCAGAACGAATGGTGCCCGCATCAGCCGCACGCGGGTTAGTGGCGCCTACAATTACTCTAACGACTTCAATGATGTCGTAACCTTCCAGGACCATGGCGATCACCGGAGTCTGCATCATGAACTTCATAAGATCACCAAAGAAAGACTTCTCTTTCAAATGGCCGTAATGCTCAGTTAAAGTAGCCTCATCTAAATGAGTCATCTTCATACCGACCGTCTTCAAGCCCTTGCGCTCAAAACGGGTCACGATCTCACCAGCCAATTCGCGTTGAATGGCATCGGGCTTAATCAAAACGAGAGTGCGTTGAATGTCGGCCATAAACTCAAGGTTAATTCGCGGAAAGTATAATAGATAATTCAAAAAAGTCAAAATCTTCGGGAGTTTCTGGACATTTATCTCAATAAAAGCTCAATAACACAAAGTTTAAAAACGTATGGTTTTCACAGAATACTGACCATTTTTAATCTTGACTCGAATATTCCCATCTGTATCCGTGCGGAAAACCTGCGCGCCAAAGTTCAATAATCTATCGACTACAAAAGTACTGGGATGATTATAATCATTATCCACTCCCACCGGAATCAGCGCGACCTCGGGCTGGATACGCTGTAAGAATTCCACAGAGGTTGAAGTATCGCTCCCGTGATGACCAACTTTAAGAATATCAATCTGACCCACATCCCACTCTGCCTCTTCTGCTGCCCCAGCATCGCCCGTCAACAAAACTGACACCCCTTGATACGAAAACTCCATCACCACCGAACCATCATTCGGATCATCTAACCAGGCGCCGTCATAAGGCTGAGGCGGCCAAACAGTTCTCAAACTCGCTCCCTGCCCAAGATCAAACACATCCCCAGCCGAAACTACTTGCCTAGCGTCAGACGCAAGCCGTAAATATTCTGCAAATTCCGGGGTGTCATAACCTTCATCCGCATCCAAGACTAGGTCGACCTGGTAACGCTCCAAGACTGGCAAAAGCCCCACTAAATGATCAGCATGCGGATGCGTGTTAACCACTACATCTAGACGCCGATCCCACCACGGTAATACCATGCCCAATCTCTCAAGAACCACCGGGCTAGGTCCACCGTCAATCAAAACTTGAGCCTCTGGGGCATCGATAAAAATTGCATCACCCTGACCGATATCTAGCACCCAAATCTTAACCGTTTGTGACGGCCAAAAATCGGCTAAAACTAACAACGCCAAGGTCATGACACTCACTAAAAATATCCCTAAACGTCTGGTCATAACTTAACAATAGCAAACGGCAAGGCTGCCATAGCCTGAATAATCTTCAACATGGCCGTTAAGCAAATCCAAGCTGGGCCCATAATTAACGCGCCTAGCCCTTGATCTATCACCCCAACCACGGTCGCAATCAGGCCGAACAACATGGCGTATGGCACAAACGGCAGAATCAACAAATTAACAAATGGACTGATAATCGAAATTTTTCCAAAACCCAAAATGATAACAGGCAAGGTCGCTAAAGTTGCAGCAATCGTAGCTGCGAATGACTCCTTTAAGCCCAACGCCTCCGGAATGAACGCAAATTTCTCCGAAAAATAGCGCGCCATGGTAATCAATCCGATCGTGGATAGTACCGATAACTGGAAACCGACATCATCACGTAAGAGTCGTGGCTCCAGCAACAACATCCCGACCACGGTCAGTAAAATGATATTTCTAACTGTGGTCTTGCGCCCCAATTGCGTGGCCGACAAAGCTAACACACCCATAATCCCCGCCCGCGTCACGGCCGCTTCCGCCCCAGCGATAATCACAAAGGCCGCGATCCCCAACACAATCAACGGAAAAGCTTGTTGTCGTCTGAATCCCAAACTCACCAACACCGCCAACAACACAATCGCCAACATGGACACGTTATAACCAGACGCCGCCACCACATGTGAAGTGCCTGTACTCAAGAAATACCCTTTCCATTCATCAGAGAAATTATTATCCCCCATGAGCAAGCCGGCCAACAGCGCTGATTGCGGCTCCCCCAACAGCTGATTAATCTGGGCCACCGCGCTCTCATGCAGTCTATCCAAGCCCACAAATCTGGGTGACACTCCAAGAACAAACGGGGCCTCACGCACAAAACACGTGGCGTAAATACGCTTACTCGCCAAGTAACGTTCATAGTGGAAACCGTCAAACGGCTCCGGCGCCTCAGCTACGCAACTTACTTGAACTTGCTGGCCCGTTTTTAGTTTGGGATAACCTGGCGCAAACACCAACATTCGCCCAGTCACATTCACCCCGTCCAAAGAGACCTGGTTCAAAGTTAATTTTTGCCGACTGACATCACCCTCATGCTTGGCGATAGTACCCGTAATGGCATAATGACTACCCGTGTACGCCGCTAAAGAATTTACGCCCGGCTGCGACATGACATATCTAAAATGTCCTGTTACTAATCCAAACAATAACAATCCCACCAACAATAATCGATCCCTCCAGGCAGCACGCCGTAAACCCAAAAAAGCCAAGTCCACCAAGACCACAGCGCCAACCACCACCGCCCAACCCACAAACCATGAACTGAAAGCGACCCCAGCTATGAATCCCACGAGTACACTCGCCAGGATCAAACTCGGAGTCGCTTGCTTAATCACAACTTACACTACGAAATTGACCAGCTTACCCTTCACCACGATCTCCTTCTTAATCTCCCCCACCAAAAACTTCTGTACATTCTCATCTGCCTTGGCTAACTGCAACAAATCTTCATCACTAATCTCAGGCGAGACTTCTAAACTAGCCCGGAGCTTGCCGTTCACCTGAACCACGATGGTAATTTTATCGTCTACCAAAAACTTCTCATCCGCCACTGGCCAAGACTGTTCTTCAACTAGCCCCGTCATACCCAACTGTTCCCACAACTCATTCGCTAAGTGTGGAGCAAATGGGGACAAAAGTGTCAAAAACACTTTAAAGCTTTCAGCCGACAACGACTTTGTCTCTTGCACCAAATTAACAAACTTCATGAGTTCGCTCACGGCCGTATTGAAACGGAAACTCTCAATGTCACTGCTAACTTTTTGAATTGTTTTGTGCAGTGCCTTGGTCACCTCCGGCGTTTCGTCACCCAACTTATCCGCCAAGCGTTCAACCTTGTCCAAGAATCTACGCACGCCCACCAAACCATTAGTGGACCACGGCACGTGCTCTTCAAATGGCCCCATGAACAAAATATACGCCCGGAAAGCATCAGCTCCGTACTCAGCCACAACTTCATCCGGATTCACCACGTTCCCCTTGGACTTAGACATCTTCGTGCCGTCCTCGGACATAATCAAACCGTGACTGTGCCGGCGCATGTAAGGCTCACTCGTTGGCACCAAGCCTTGATCGAACAAAAACTTGTTCCAGAAACGCGAGTACAACAAGTGGAGTGTCGTATGTTCCATCCCACCGTTGTAAAGATCAACCGGCGTCCAGTACTTTAGCGCTTTCTTCGATGCGAACTCCGTATCGTTGCTTGGATCAATATAGCGGAGGAAATACCAACTCGACCCAGCCCAGTTTGGCATCGTATCCGTCTCTCGCTTCGCCGGCCCACCACAAGTTGGACAGGTCGTATTTACAAAACTTTCGATACTCGCAAGTGGAGATTCGCCGCTGTCAGTGGGCTCATACTTCTCGACCTTCGGAAGCTCAACTGGCAACTGCTCGTCCGGCACAGCTACCCACCCGTCTTTCTCACAATGAACTAACGGAATCGGCTCACCCCAATACCGCTGACGAGAAAATACCCAATCACGGAGGCGATAATTTGTCTTCTTTCGACCTTTGGATTTTTCAATACCTTCATCAAAACTAACTAGCGGTTCATCGACAATCGGCAAAGCGTATTTCTCAGCGAACGCTCGATCACGCTCATCATGCGCCGGGACGGCCATGACGACACCGGTGCCATAATTAGGCAAAACATAATCCGCCACCCACATCGGGATCTCTTCGCCCGTAGCTGGGTTGATAGCCTTCACGCCCTTCAGCTCGACACCCGTCTTTTCTTTGTCGTCATTGGTACGATCAATCTCGGTGCGAGATTTTACGCTCTCAAGATAAGCCCTTACTTCCTCTTTATTCTCGAGAACATCATGCTGATCATCGGTCGCGAGCTTAACCCAAGGATGTTCCGGAGCAAGAACAATGTAAGTCACACCGAAAATGGTGTCAGGGCGGGTGGTGAAGGCGGTTAGGCAAGTCGTAGAGACGACCCCCCTTGCTCCCCCCTTATCCAAGGGGGGAAGGCGCAGTGAAAAATCGATCTCGGCGCCTTCGCTTTTACCGATCCAATCTTCTTGTTGCTTTTTGATTTTTGGCAAATAGTCGACCGTGTTCAGATCCTCCAGTAAACGATCGGCGTATTTGGTGATCGCAATCATCCACTGTTCTTTCTCACGTTTTTCAACCGGCGTGCCACAGCGTTCACATGCTCCCCCCACCACTTCCTCATTCGCCAAGCCAGTTTTGTCTTTTGGACACCAGTTAATTGTAGCTTTTGCTTTATAGGCCAGCCCCGCCTTAAAGAATTGATTAAACATCCACTGCGTCCAGCGGTAATACTTGGGATCGGTCGTATTCACCTCACGTGACCAATCAAAACTAAAACCGATCGCCTTCAGCTGGCGGCGGAAGTTGTCGATATTTTCACGAGTCACTACACTTGGATGTACACCAGTCTTGATAGCGTAATTCTCCGCCGGCAAACCAAAGGCATCCCAGCCCATAGGGAACAATACATTCTTGCCCTCCATGCGCTTCTTCCGCGCCACAATATCAAGAGCGGTATAGCTACGCGGGTGTCCAACGTGAAGACCAGCGCCAGACGGATACGGAAACTCTACGAGCACGTAGTATTTGTCTTTCTTGGAGCCATCCTGGGCCTCAAAAATCTTAGCCTCATCCCAACGCTGCTGCCACTTAGCATCAATACGCTTATGATCGTAGGACATAATGCCTATATGCTAACTGAAAACTAGAAAAAATCCAAATCCAACTGCAGTCATAAATTACTTTGAGATTTCACAAAAAGTCTGTACTCTAGGAATCATCTGATAAATGTCCTAAGGTCGCCTAAACTTTTTACATGAAAAACCCCCTACCCCAAAGCTTATCTGATCGCTTAAGTGTGCAGTTTGGACCAAATAGTCTGGCCGCCATGCTCAAAACTTTTGCTAAACCCCGACTCCCCACCTTCAGAGTTAATACTCTCAAAGCCACTGACGAACAGGTCATGAGTGTTTTGCGTGAACAGGCGATCGCCTTTGAACGTGTCAAAGACATTCCCCACGCCTTTAAAATTAAAAACCGTACAGATAAACAATTACTCGAACACGAACTAGCGACCTCCGGACAGATCTATTTGCAAGGTCTAACTTCCATGTTGCCGCCACTCCTCATGGATCTCAAACCTACGGATACAATTCTTGACCTCTGCGCAGCGCCCGGTAGCAAGACCAGCGAAATCGCTACGCTTACCAATAACCAAGCCAAGATCATCGCCACAGAAGATAATGATATTCGCTACCAAAAACTCCTGAACACATTAAATATCCAGGGCGCAACTTCTGTCACCGCTAGAAATCTAGACGCCGCTCAACTGTATAAAGAGTTACCCGAAGCCTTTGATAAAGTCCTGGCAGATGTCCCCTGCTCTGCAGAAGGCCGCATTGATTTTTCCGACCTCCGCACTTACAAATACTGGTCAGAAAAAAATATCATTGCCCACGCCAAACTCCAACGCCGTTTACTCAAATCAGCCGTCGCCTGTCTCAAACCCGGCGGTACCTTGGTTTATTCAACCTGTACTTTAGCCCCAGAAGAAAATGAAGGCATGGTCGCTTGGCTAATTAACGAGTTCCCCTTCATGCAGCCAGTTGAAATCGCAATCCCTCTCAAAAACACTCGCAAAACCGCCCACAAAACCATCACTCTCCTCCCCACCGACGAAGCCGAAGGTTTCTTTGTGGCGAAGTTGATAAAGCTAAAACAAGCCTGATGTTCAGGCTTTATTTGACTTTTATTCTCGCATCGATTAAAGTCTCACGTCGCCTGAATCATCCGGCGATACAAGGAGAACGACACGATGTCTCAACGTTACGTGGTGCCTGCAAGCGAAGCTCCGGGACTTCAACCGGGCTGGTCTGCCGGAGAAGGCGACATCGTCTTCCAGAACCTCAAAGTTGGCGTGCAAGTAGTGCACGTCGCCTGGATCGACGAAAACGACGCCGGCGACAAGAAGGTCCTCTACGACCAAATCCTGCGCTGCGAGCCAGGCGGGGGGGTGTCCGTGGTCGTCGACACAGCAGGCCGTATTGGCCTGCAGAAAGCTCATCGCCCCAACACTCGGAACCAGGACGAGTGGAAGAACAACTGGCCAAAACTCGACCTGACGCTGCTCGGTCGCTCCAGCTGGGAGCTCCCGCGCGGGTTCGCCAACATCAACCCAGGCGGCCAAGCGGAATCCGGCGCAGACGCCGCGGTCCGAGAGACCGAAGAAGAGACCGGCAGCAAGGTCACGAGCAGCCGAGCCCTGGGCTACGTCTCCGACAACACCGCCTCGAGCCCGCACCTGACTGCCATGCAGATGGCGACGGTCGATCTGGACAAGCCGAGCGGCGCCGCTCCAGACCGCAACGAGAAGCTGCTCTCGCCCCTCACCTTCTTCACAAAAGAAGAGGTGAAGTCCATGGTGGACGCCGGCGACATCTACTGCGGGTTCACACTCGCAGGCATCGCCAAGTGGCTCCTGAACTGACCCACGCTCCTGCGCGGTGATCAACGCCTGCCTAGTCTAAAAGGACTGGGCAGTTTTTTTATTTACAGCAAGTCCTTAGCGCCGTACACTATTCCAGTATGGATCTGTTTGAAGCTAAATTGGCGAAAAACTTGCAGCTTGGCGCGCCGTTGGCTGAACGCATGCGTCCGCAAACCTTGAGTGATTATGAGGGGCAAATGGCCGCGATTAGTGATCAAGGCTTTCTTAAGGCCGCGCTGCAATCAGACCAACTCCCCTCCATGATCTTCTGGGGACCACCGGGCGTTGGCAAAACTACACTGGGTCAAATTATTGCCAACATGACCAAGTCCAGATACATGCCATTTAGCGCCGTCTCCGGCACGGTCAAAGATGTGAGAGATCTCATCAAAGATGCGGAGACGAGACGGAAATTTTATGCTGAAAAAACGATTTTATTCGTGGATGAAATTCACAGGTTCAATAAAGCCCAACAAGATGCTTTTTTGCCAGCGGTAGAAAAAGGCATCGTCACTCTAATTGGCGCCACTACCGAAAATCCGTCATTTCAAGTGAACGCCGCTTTGCTATCACGTTGCCGAGTAGTTGTACTCAACAAACTTGAGACTCCGGCCCTGGAAAAGATCTTGCGCCGCGCCCTGAAAGACAAAGAACGTGGCCTCGGTAACGAGAATCTACAAATTGACGAGGCGACCTTAACACTCCTAGCGACCATTTCTGACGGCGATGCCCGGAGCGCTTTGAATACGCTGGAAATCGCAGCGCATATTGCTCCGCGCAATACGGACGGGTCGTCGACCCGTCCCAGCATCACGGAAGACTTGCTCAAACAAGCCCTGCAACGCACGCATTTACTTTACGATCGCAACGGCGAAGAACATTACAACATTATTTCTGCCCTACACAAATCCATGCGCGGCCATGATGCCAATGCGGCCTTGTATTGGCTCGGTAGAATGCTAGAGGCCGGCGAAGAGCCGCTCTATATTGCTAGAAGGCTCGTCCGTTTTGCCAGCGAAGACATCGGGCTAGCCGATCCAAACGCTCTTGTGCAGGCAGTGACTACTCATCAAGCCTGCCATATGCTCGGCATGCCAGAGTGCAACGTCATCCTAGCGCAATGCGTCGCTTACTTAGCCAAAGCTCCAAAAAGTAATGCTCTGTATGAAGCTTACAACGCCGTCCAGCAAGACATTCAAGCCCTGCCTAACGAGCCTGTCCCACTCCACCTCAGAAACGCCCCGACTAAACTCATGAAAAACCTTGATTACGGCAAAGGCTACAAATACACCCCCGCCTTCACAAACCCCACCGAAGCCAAACAAGATTACTTGCCTGATAAACTTAAAAACCGTAAATATCTCAAAGACACAAAAAACCGCCCGTAGGCGGTTTTTTGTAATTACTCCTGCGCTGCTAGCCAGCGCTCAGCATCTAACGCAGCCATACAACCCGTACCTGCCGCAGTGACGGCTTGGCGATAGTAGTGATCAGCGACGTCTCCGGCAGCGAACACTCCTTCAATCTTGGTTTTAGTCGATCCAGGCTGAATTACGATGTAGCCTTTCTGATCGAGGTCGAGAAAATCCTTGAAAATTCCCGTATTCGGCTTGTGGCCAATAGCCGCAAACACGCCGTCGGTCGCCATCTCCGTCACCTCGTTCGTAACCTGGTTGCGCAAACGCACACCCGTGACTCTTTCTGTGCCCACAATCTGCTCCACGACCGTGTTCATTATGAAACTAATCTTGGGATTCTTCTGAGCCCGCTCCAACATAATCTTAGAGGCTCGGAAACTTTCGCTGCGGTGGATCAAAGTCACTTTAGTCGCAAAGCGCGTGAGGAAAGTCGCCTCTTCCATAGCCGAATCTCCCCCGCCAACTACACTCACCTCCTTGCCGCGGAAAAAGAACCCGTCACACGTAGCACAAGCTGACACACCCTTGCCTTGCAATTCTTTTTCCCCCGGCACCTCAAGCCACTTTGCAGATGCACCGGTGGCAATAATCACCGCCTTAGCCTGATGCTCCTCGCCAGAAATCGACGTAATCTTAAAAGGTCGAGCTGAAAAATCTACCTTGGCAATTTCTTCCTGACGAATATCAGTCGCAAAACGTTCCGCCTGTTTCTTGAGTTTCTCCATCAAGTCTGGCCCCATCACGCCATCTGCTTCTCCTGGCCAATTTTCTACCTCAGACGTTAACATTAATTGACCCCCAGGCTGCAAACCAGCAAACATGAGCGGTTTTAACTCAGCTCTGGCAGCATAAATCGCGGCCGTGTAACCCGCAGGTCCAGACCCGATGATGATGACATCGTGCAACATAACTTACTTAGTAAAAGTGGCTAACTTATCTTTGAAAGACTCTTTGGACATGGATCCAGAAAATCGTCCTACTTCACTGCCGCCTTTCATGACCACAAAAGTTGGGATCGACAACACATTGAACCGCATCGCTAACTCTGACTGATCATCACAATTCACTTTTGCAAACTCTACTTCTGGCATCTCAGTGGTCAATTCATCAATGATCGGACCCATGACTTTGCATGGCCCACACCACACCGCCCAGAAATCGACTAAAACCGGCTTGGTTGATTGAGTTACGAAAGCGTCAAAATTAGCCGTGGTTAATTCGTTCATAAGACTATTCCACTAAAGCTTAAACGTCACTATTTAGCTCCCTCGACTACCAATGTCCGAGCTTGCAGCTCCTCATGGTAGGCCTCTAGTGTATCGCCAACTTCAATTTTTGTCTTGCCCGTAAATGACAAACCACAATCTTGACCGGCCAAAACATCTTTTACCGACATTTTACCGTTCTGAAGTGCCTCCACCCGACCTTCACCCACAATCTGCTCACCGCGTAAGATACGCAAAGTCGCACCAGGAATGAACTTGCCCTTCTTAACCTTGGCACCAATAATCATGCCCTTGTCCGTCTTCTTGAAAACGGCCAAAACCTCACCCGCGCCAAGTTCAGTGTAAACTTTTTCTGACGGAATCAAAGTCTTGAGTCGCTCTACGACATCTTCAAACAACTTATAAATCACGGAGTACTCCGCTAAAGTAACATTCTTGTCTCTAGCCATTTGAGCAGCCACACCAGCCGGCTTTACGTTAAACGCCAGAATGACAGCTTTGCCAGCTTCAGCGCGCAACACCTCAGCGTCAGTCACGTTACCTAGACCTTTACCCACAATCTGTACACCTACGTGTGGATTATTGATCTTCTGCAACATACCGATCACCGCCTCCAAAGAGCCCAAAACGTCAGCCTTAACTAAGACATTCAAGAAAACTTTCTCTCCCTGACTATCCTCTTCTTTCTTAGCCGCTGTTGAAGTAGTCGAAATTTCTTCAATACCGGACTTTCTAGATGACTGCGCCTTCAAAGGCTCCAGAGAAGATGCGTCTAAAGCTACCTCCAAGACATCACCAACCGACGGAGCTGCCTTTAAGCCCAAAATCTTAACCGGGGTCGATGGTCCAGCTTCTTTAATCGATGTACCGTCAAACGCCCGCATGGCACGTACTCGGCCATAATTCACGCCCCGCACGCCAATAACATCCTGCAAACGCAAAGTTCCAGCCTGAACTAAAATTGTCGCCACGGCACCCTCCCCCTTGTCTACACGCGATTCAATAATTGTACCCACGGCCGGGCGATTAGGATCAGCGACAATATTGTCCTTTTCCAAATCTGCTACCAATAACAACACGTCCAACAGGCCGTCGATGTTAGTATTCTTTTTCGCAGAAATCGGGACGCAAATAGTTTTACCGCCCCAATCTTCTGGCACCAACTCCAGCTCAGCCAACTTGGTTTTTACCAATTCAAGATTAGCACCTTCTTTATCGATCTTGTTAATCGCAACCACGAACGGTAATTTTGCGGCCTTGATAATGCTAATCGCTTCTCTGGTTTGTGGTTGAACGCCGTCATCAGCCGCTACCACCAAAATCGCAATATCGGCCACCTTGGCACCACGGGAACGCATCACCGTAAAGGCCTCGTGACCTGGAGTGTCAATAAAAGTCAGGGCGCGATCACGACGCACCACCTGATACGCACCGATATGCTGAGTGATACCCCCGGCCTCACCTTCAACCACGTTAGTGGTCCGAATGACGTCCAACAAAGACGTCTTGCCATGGTCAACGTGACCCATCACCACAATCACCGGCGCACGCGGTACCGTATCTGCGCTCGTTTTCTCTTCTTCACGCACCTGAGTCAAACGATCTTCACCAACTTCCGCCACGTCATCTGAACGCTCTTCTTGCAACTCAGCAATGAACCCTAAATCTTCAGCAATAATTGTAGCTGTTTCAAAATCGATCCGTTCATTCAAGGACGCCAAAATTCCACTCCGCATTAATTCTTGCATGACCTTAGCGACCGGCAAATCCAAAGACGCCGCAAAATCACGCACCATCACAGTAGGCGGAATCTTTACGTGAGGCGCGTCTCCAGTGGCTACCTGAGCCTTACGCTCAGCTCTAGCCTTCTGTTCCTCCATTTTCTTCTGGAGATACTGACGCTTCTTGAACTCTTGCCAAGCGCGCTGGATCTTACCAACGTCCTTATCTGGCACCTTCAGCGCCTTACTACCGATATCAAAACCTAGCTCAGGCAGCTTTGAGCGTAATTCTTCAGTGGGGACGCGTAAACGTCTGGCTAATTCGGAGATATTCATGCGTGCGAGTTTAAACGAAAAAACGCTTTGTGTAAAGCTTTTTTGTTCCTAGCCCTATTCAAACGCCTTTCTTAAAGTAATCGGTCCCTTTGCCGCTCCACACGCCCCAACCTCCAGCTCCCCTGCCACCGTGACCAAATAATAGCCCGTCCGCTCCGCTGAATAGCGACCCTCCGCCGGATCAACCGGCACACTTGCTAGCAGTAAATCAGGGAAAAACTCAGCCAAAGACAGACAGCTATCCGATGTGACGGCATCAGCACACTCACGCCCAAAAGAACCAGCACAATCACCATAACCAATCACCGTTCTCAGATCACCAGCCTGCTGAACTGCTGCCTCTAAACGTGTATAAGCCTCCGGATCAACCAGCTCTAATTGCAAAATTTTCGTCATCAACCCCCTGACATCTTCCGTCCTAACCGCATCCCGTTCCGCCGCCAATTGCCGTGCCGGTCCTACGATCATGACCGCAATCAACCCAACAAACGCCGTCAACAATAAACCCACACCCACATCCAATTTGGTGCCCCGCATGAATTTATTATGCAAACTCAACATGACATTATTGTAACACCATTACTGAAGATTTTAGATCATAGACTTTAGATCTTAGAGCCAAACGAGCGAGTTTGATAATTTCGACTAAATTCTAAACACTAAAATCTACTATCTAATTTCTTGCCTGATCACTCTATCGCTGACACTTAGCGCAGTAATGCGTGCCACGTTGCGCTACGACCGTCCGAATAATTGGTGCCGTGCAAACCATGCACGCTTCCCCGCCCCGACCGTAAACTTTGAGCAAATTCTGAAAGCCACCTTTCTTGCCATCTGCATCCACATAATCATTGGCACTCGTTCCATTTTGTGCCAAAGATTCAGCTAAAACTGTTTTGACCTCGGTCGCTAGCAACAAACGTTCCTCGTTCGTCAATTTATCGACCTTCCGTGTCGGCCTAATGTTAGCGCGGAACAATGACTCATCCGCGTAGATGTTGCCTATACCTGCAATAACCGTTTGGTCGAGCAAAGCTGCTTTAATGGTACGTGTCGATTTACGCACCAGGCGTTCAGCTAGCTCTTGAGCTGTCGCCTCCAAGGGCTCAGGCCCGTAATGTGCCAAAGCTTCACGAGCCTCATCTGAGGTCACTAATTTTAGATAGCCAAACTTACGCACGTCACTCCACACCACCTGCGTCTCATCATCGAACACAAAAAGTATTCTGTCATGTTTACCCGGAGAATCTCTGTGAGTAACGGGCACAAAAATGAATTTACCCGTCATTTTCAGGTGCCCCAACATCGCTCCCCCATCTTCAAACCGGAATACCAACACCTTGGCCCGACGCTCCACACCCAACAAACTTCGTCCGACCACGGCCCGTACAAATTCCGCTCCCACCGGTGTCTCTCTCCCCGTCTGAAACACCAAAACCTCCCGAATCGTCTTTCCGGCGATACGATCGTTAAGTTGTCTTCGCACGGTTTCGACCTCAGGAAGTTCTGGCATGTAACCAATTTAATGTTTATCAGAGTACCTTAGTGAAACCTCAACATCCAATCTTCACTTGTTGTAACCCAATTGACAGAGAGTAAAATTTGTGATATTCTTCTTATAGATCACCAACGGAAAAGGTTACCCTTCAAGGTTCCGTCCTTGCGGGGTCTTTTCTTTTTTATAGGCCAATTTACGCTCGAGATCGTTCATAAAACGTAAGAATGGACGAATTACAACAAACTTGAGCAGTGCAGAAAACTTGAACTTATTTGGTATCAAAAGAGCAGCTAATTTATTTTGCTCGATTAGATGTTTAGCCAAACAATAAAAATCTCCGTCCCCTGACACAAGTACCGCCTGATCGTATTCGGCAAAATCAATCATGGCCTGCAAAACCAGCTCAGCATCACAATTACCTTTGGTAGTACCGTCTTTATAGGTAAGTGTCGGCTTGAATACACACACGAAACCAGCATCCTGGAGCGCATTGTAGAGTTGTGTATTCCCAGCCATGTATCCAATAAATACATAAGCCTTTTTCACCCCGTATTTCTCGGCGAGATAAACTCGGAATCGACGAAAACTCAAGAACCATCCCAAAGAACGAATCCCAAGATTCAAATTCTGACTATCGATGAAGGCGTAATTGCCACGTGTATCGGACGAAGCGATCGACATATACGCTAGATTAGCATACTGTTTACCTAACATCCATTCGTAAACGCTTCTGTGCATCGGAATGTGCGGGGCAAGGAGACGGGTCTTCGGCCGAGTTTCTAGAGATTCAACCAGGCCTCGACCCGTCTCTACGTAAAATCAATATGCCATTTCTACTTATCGACAAACCGGCTGGGATTACATCGCACGACGTCGTGGATAAACTCAGGCGTATCACCGGTGAACGTACCATCGGCCACGCTGGCACGCTCGACCCATTTGCAACCGGGCTTTTGATTGTGGCTGTGGGCAGAGACGCTACCAAGCACCTGCAAATGTACGTAGGCATGGATAAAGAGTACTTGGCTGACATTCGTTTGGGAGAAACTACCCCCACCCTAGATCCGGAATCGGAGATTATTGATGTTAGTAAACAGGAAGGCCACAGATTGATTGTAGACAAGGATCAGCTGAAGACGGCCCTAAAACAACTCACAGGTAAAATCGAACAAATTCCCCCCATGCATTCCGCCATCAAAAGAGGTGGCAAAAAAATGTATGAACTAGCGCGCCAAGGTATTGAACTCAAGCTCGACCCGAGACCCGTCACCATTCATGAGTTCAAACAAACCTCAAAAACTAGTCCTGACTACCGCCTGCCAGTGACTATTTCGACCTTGATTGTCTGCACATCTGGCACGTATATCCGGGCTCTGGCGAGAGACCTCGGGCAAAGTCTAGGTTCCGGCGGTTACTTAACTGCCCTCAGACGAACTAAAATCGGTCCGTACTCCGTGGCTAACGCTGCCACCCTCACCGCCCTAACTCCAGAGAATTGGATTGACTTTAGCCAAATTGACATGCTACCCTCTAGCTAGTTGAGATCGTTGAATTTCTTGAATTTTTAAACATCTATGGTCATTACTCTCCTGCTGGCTTCGGCCGCAGGTCTTCTGATAGGCGCAAGTGGCGGCTGGTACTCACGCATTATTATCAGTAAAAACAATGCCAATACCGCCGAAGCTAGAGCCCAAAAGCTTATAGAAGACGCTAAAACCCAAGAACACCAAATTTTAGAAGATGCCAAACGTCACGAACTCCAAGCCATTGAAACGGCTAAAATCTCTGAACAGAAGCTCATCATTGAAGCCAAGGAACGGGCGCTTAAAATCGTTGAAGATGGGACTAAAGAACTCCAATCCAAAGATCAGGAGCTAAAAACCGCCCAGAACCGCTTAGCTGACCGTGAACAGACTTTAGATAAAACCTTGCTCGATTTTGAAAATCGCAAAAATCGTCTTGAAGAAGCTAGAGACAAACTCGAAAAAGATCAGGTGCAAATTGCTGAACTCAAACTTGCAGTCGAGTCGCGCATGCAGGAAGTAGCCGGCATGACTAGGGATGAAGCCCTGGAGTTCATCATGAAGCGCGTTGAGGAAGAGAAACAGGAAGCGCTCATGAACCGGATCCGCAAACTCGACCAAGTCTCTGAAGAGCAATTGGAAGCACGGGCGAATAAGATTCTTTCGCTAGTTATTCAACGCTTTGCCAGCAGCCACGTGGTTGACGCCACCATTACCTACGTCGATCTTCCGAGTGAAGATATGAAGGGTCGCATTATTGGCCGCGAGGGTAGAAACATTAAAGCGATTGAGCATCTCACTGGCTGTGAACTAATTGTAGACGACACTCCGGGTTCCATTACTATCAGTGGTTTCTCCCCCGTTCGCCGCCAAGTCGCCAAACGGGCCTTGGAGATTCTCATGAAAGACGGCCGCATTCAACCAGCTAAAATTGAGGATGCTGTTAAAGAGGCCAAAATGGACTTAGCTAAAGAGATGCGTAAAGCTGGAGAAGACGCCTTGTACGAGCTCGGCATTCCAGTCTCGTCTATCGACCCTAAACTAACTTCAATTCTTGGCCGTTTAAAGTTCCGCACCAGTTACGGACAAAATGTTCTCCAGCATTCCATGGAAGTCGCCCGTATCGCCGGCATGTTGGGTGAAGAGCTAGGTATGGATCCCTTCCCGCTTAAAAAAGGTGGCTTGTTCCATGACATCGGCAAGGCGGTGGATCACGACATGCAAGGTGCCCACCCTCAAATTGGTTACAACATCATGCGCAAGTTCGGCTTCCCAGAAGAATTGTGCTACCAGTCCATCGCGCACCATGAAGACAGACCGCGTACCATTGAGGGCGTGATTGTAAAAGCAGCTGACGCCATTTCTGGTGCCCGTCCGGGTGCACGTCGTAATTCAGTGGAAGAATATCTACAAAGACTCCAAAATCTTGAGGCTGCAGCTATGAGTTTTGGCGGCGTTGAAAAAGCTTACGCCATTCAAGCCGGTCGAGAAGTTCGTGTGTTCGTAGAGCCAACCGCCATTAACGACTTCCAAGCTTACGAATTAGCTAGAGACGTAGCCAAAAAGATCGAAAGTGAATTAACTTATCCGGGCGAGGTCAAAGTCACGATCATCAGAGAAACCCGGGTCATAGAATACGCGCGCTAATCAATTTAGGTTCAAGGCTTGCAAAAAAATGAGTTCTTGGCTAAAGTAAGCCTACTTCGAGTTTTTAGTCCTCAGTTCTTCACCTGCATATGAACAAAGCTGAATTAGCCCTTCGTCTGGCTGAACGCATGGATATCCCTAAGAAACAGGCGGAAGACTTCGTTGAGCATTATGAAGAGATCGTGACTAAGGCCTTGGTTGAAGGCAATGAAGTCACCATTGCAGGCTTTGGTACCTTCTCAGCCAGAACCCGATCTGCACGTATGGGTGTGAACCCACGCAAGCCCTCAGAGCGCATCCAGGTACCAGAAGTCCGCGTACCTAAGTTCAAAGCTGGCAAAGCACTCAAGGACGCTCTCAAGAAACCTAAGACCGTTTAGTACCGATCAAAAAACTAGCCAATTGAATGGCTAGTTTTTTGCTATCTGTTAGGCTTGCGCTAGCTCAATCAACTGAGCCACGCCTTCAGCCACCGGCACCATGATTGGCTCACCACCGGCGCGTAATTTAACCTCAAAGGCTTCACCCTTCAAAGACTTCTCACTCACGACCACTCTAATCGGCAGACCCAAGAGATCAGCATTAGCAAACTTCTCGCCGGCAGATAAGCCAGCGCGATCGTCGATCAACACCTCAATGCCGGCCGCCCTCAAGTCAGCGTACAACTTCTCGGCGGCTGCATTCGTGGTAGCCTGGACAGCTTCGTCTTTAGACCCCAACACGACGATATGTATAGCAAACGGCGCCACGTTCTTAGGCCAAATAATCCCCTTATCGTCATGTGACGCTTCCACGATCGCACCCACTAAACGCGTAGTGCCAATACCATAACAACCCATCAACACTGGCAGATGCTCCCCATTTTCATCCGTGACTTTAAAACCAAAGGCATCCGTGTAGCGCGTACCAAGATCAAAAATATTCGCAGCTTCCACACCTTTGGTTTCTATCAATTCAGTCCCACAGCTTGGACAAGCCTCCCCCGCCTGTTTGGTAGCTACCTCCGTATTCTCCGCAAACGTACACTTAGAACACGCAATCAATAGATCCTCACCGGCTGGAGTGATAATTTGGAACTCGTGCGAATGCTTTTTAGAGAAAATTCCACCAGAGGCCAAAGTTACTTTTACATCTACCCCACAACGAGCAAAGATCTTCAGATAAGCTTGCTGTACCTGAGCGTAATATTGATCCAGGTCATCCTGGGTAGCATGAAATGAATACATATCTTTCATGCCGAACTCGCGCCCGCGCATCACGCCACTCTTAGCCCGCAATTCATCTCTAAACTTGGTCGCAATCTGGTACACAGACAACGGTAAATCCTTGTAAGAGATCAGATAATCCTGCACTAACGGAGTCGCAACCTCCTCATGTGATGGCCCTAAGGCGTATTCTTTATCTGTCTGGCTAGGGATTTTAAACAAAATATCTGTAGTATCCCAGCGACCAGTCTTGAGCCAAGCTTCCTTGGATTGCAAAGACGGCATGCGTGTTTCTTGGCCGCCAATCGCATCCATCTCCTCACGAATAATCTCTTCGACCTTACGCAAAACACGTAAACCAAGCGGCAACCAGGTATATACCCCGGCCATTTCTTGATGCACAAAACTCCCCTGAATCAGGTAATGAGCGTTAACCGACTCAGCATCTGCTGGGCGAGTTTTGGAAGATTTTGAAAAAAGTTTAGAATAGCGCATACGCCAAGATAGTAATCTAAACTTAAGAATATTACAAAAAACTGCTACTAACTCCGCTGACTACGGCGTAATTTGAATCACCGTACCGGCCACGTGACCAAGAATCAACAATAAACCTACGCCCATAATGGCAAAACCCACATTCAGCACCGCTCTAGCATCTGGGTCATCATTCATGAAACCCCAGAAAATATAGGCCGCAAACCCAATCATCAGTAACAGCGGTACCGCCATGAGCACAATCCCAATCAATAGAAGTGGTGACATATTAACTACAGTATAGCAAACAAAAATCACCCATCCATAGGATAGGTGATTTTGGTGCACCGGGCGGGATTCGAACCCACGACCAATTGATTAAGAGTCAACTGCTCTACCGCTGAGCTACCGATGCGTAATCTCGGGGCAGTAAAATGTCCATCTGCCTTGTTGCGGGGCCCCATCTCGACTTCACCGTATAGCCACATACGCCTCAGTCTCAATCCCCCGCGCCTCGCAGCTGAAGCATTTTACTGCCCCTCGCCACCAAACGCCAACGCCAACAGTATGCCTCAATCTTTGACTTGGGTCAAGATTTAGCGTAGACTAAGCATAATTTAATGAGTAAAAAACCTATTACGTGCGTCGGATACACCTGTAGCCGGCGAACTTGGATAGGTTTTCTGCGGGCTTAGCTCAGCTGGATAGAGCACTTGGCTTCGAACCAAGGGGTCGGGGGTTCAAGTCCCTCAGCTCGCACCATAAAATAGAAATCTTCACGGTTTCTATTTTATGTTTCTGAAGGTTTAGCCGCGATCAAAGCTTCATGAATGGCTCCAAGCGCATGGTCCCGATCTTTTCCAGAATGCATGGAATGAAAAATATGCGGGATATGCTCGTAATCTGCCGCCAGCGTGCGTTCTAGCTTAACGAGCTCTGACTGCGAAAGTTTATCGACCTTATTCACGATCATTATGAAAGGTCGCTTGGCCTCACGCAATAAATCAAGCATCGCCTGATCCAAATCAGTCGGACCAACAAATGCATCCACCACTAACAGCACGAGCGCAATGTTCGCGTCTGACTCTAAGTAATCCGCAATTAAATTACCAAATTCAGATTGTTGCTCCTTGGACGCATGGGCAAAACCATACCCCGGCATATCCACCACGTAATAATAACGCTCCAACTGATACAGATTGATAGTCTTGGTTCTACCGGCACTTTGACTAACTCTTGCTAAGGCCTTTTGACCAGCCAAGTGATTAATCAAAGAAGATTTACCCACGTTAGATCGACCCACCAAAGCTACCTGCGGTTTACCATCCGTAGGTAGGTCTTTTAGATTAACTAAGCTTTTAAGAAAAATATGCTACCAACCTTTAACCTCTAGGGCATTTTTAGCCGCATCCACCTGCGCCTCTTGCTTACTAGATCCCTCCCCCTCCGCCACTAGCTCCTTGCCTAGATACACACCGATCTTGAAGATCTTATTATGATCCGGTCCATTCTCATCTAAGACTTTATAACTTGGAGTGGTGGCCATTTTTGACTGAGCAGCTTCTTGAAATAAACTCTTAGGGTCAGCGTATGAACGTGACTCAAGAATACCCTTCAGCTGTGACAAAACTTTATCCGTAATAAACACCTTAGCTTCATCCCAACCAAAGTCCAAGTAAATCGCGCCAATGATCGCCTCCATGGCATTGGCTAAAATATACCGTCTAGCCTTTGAATTGACATCTTTTTCTTCACCTCTAGATAAATACAAATATGGTTCAACTCCCAGGCCATGTGCCAAATCAGACAAACTGTCCCCGTTCACCAAAGCCGAACGCCAAGTAGTTAATTCACCTTCTGGATTAGGAAAATTGTTATACAAATACTCAGTCACCACCAACTCAAGAACCGCATCACCCAAAAACTCCAAACGTTCATTATGCGCCAACGGAAAATCTGGATGCTCATTCAAATAGGAACGATGCACCACCGCCTGCTCTAAATGTCCACCAGCTTTGTACGGAACTTTGATCAACTTAGCTAACTCTGGAATATTCTTCTGCATAATGACACTGATCTAAAAACTTTCTAGGCTTTGGCCGCCTGTTTTTCCTGCTTCTTTTTCTCCATGTCGATATCAATCTGCTTCTTAAACCCAGCCTCAAGGCTATCTTTGTAAATTGCACCCAAAACTCCGTTAACAAACTTACCCGAGGCATCTCCCCCAAAAGTCTTACCTAACTCAATCGCTTCGTTAATCGCCACAATCGACGGAATAGCTTCATCAAATTTCAGCTCGTAAACTCCTAACCTCAACACGTTTCTATCAATCAAGGTCATGGTGTCAACACTCCAGTTTGGCGCAAAGCGATTCAATAGCTCATCTAATTCAGCCAGCTTATTCGTCACGCCCAGCACCTGCGCCTCCACATAACCACCGTCATCAAAATCAGGCGCAAACTCCCCCCTGACAAACTTCACAATCTCCTCAATATCCTTCCCCTTACCTTCTCGATCTCTAAAGTCCCACTCATATAAGGCCTGCATGGCCATGGTGCGTGCTAAGTGACGATTAGACATACATGACAATAGTAGCAAACCTAGCGAAAAACAAAAGGTCCCCACTGGGACCGTTTGTGTTTAGCTCTTAGTTTCCGTCTCGGCCTCTGCTACAACCGTAGCTTTCTTGGCCTTCTTAACTTTCTTGTCCAAAGTTTTAGCAACTTCCTGCATGCCAGTCGCTTTAACGGAACGGTCACCGTAAGCGCCACAAGCCTTACAAGCGCGATGCTGCAACACCGGAGCAGAACACTTCACGCACAACATCACCGCAATCTGCTTTAAGGCATGATGCGAGCGGCGGCGACGAACTTTAGAGCGTGAGCTACGAAATGATGGCAATGGCATAAAGCATTCAAGTATTCGAGTATTCTATAGCTTCAGCAGCACAAGCCACAAAAGACTGATTTTCTAGTTGACTAGAATACTTCGATTAACGCCCAGTAGTCTATCAAATTGACGAAATCCGTCAAGTTTAGCCCCAAACCCCACGTTCCTGCCCTAGACCCACCTAAACGCCTACTCCGTCACTTCTGGCTCGCGATTGACGATAGTAGCTGTGGCAACCTTGTCATCCGCGGTTTTGAAGCGCATGACCTTAACGCCCTGGGTCGCCCGACCTAATTCAGACACGGTCGTAACTGGGGTACGAATGACCTGACCAGCCACAGACACCGCCAATAAATCACGATTATCTTGCTTTTTCACCACTCTACCGGCCACCAGCTTACCCGTCTTATTAGTAATCTGGGCGGTCTTAATGCCGCTACCCCCTCTTCCCTGCAGGCCGTATTCATTCACGTCAGTGCGCTTACCATAACCGTTTTCCATGATAATCATGAGCTGGTTACCCGCCTGCACTTCCTCCTGGGTCAAAATATCCATGCCTACAATCCGGTCCTCTCCCTTCAACTTCATACCCCTTACGCCAGCTGCTACGCGGCCCATAGCCCTAACATCCGCCTCGCTAAAGCGAATGGACTGCGCGTTGGCAGACACCAACATGACGTCATCTTTACCAGTCGTAGTTTTGACCCATTCCAGACTATCGCCATCATTCAACTTAATCGCAATCAAACCAGAACGGCGGACGTTCTCAAAATCATCCATGGAAGTCTTCTTGATGGTGCCGCGACCGGTCACCATCATAATAAACTTCGCCTTGTCCTTCTTCTGATCACTGCAAAGTACGGTCGTCACCTTCTCCCCCGGGCCTAGCTCCAAGAAATTCACAATTGCCTGACCTTTGGCAGTCCGTGAGGCTTCTGGAATCTCATACGCCTTCAAGCGGAACACGCGGCCACGAGAAGTAAAGAACATCATGTCCTGGTGAGTGGTGGTAGAAAAGACCGCCTCGACTGAATCTTCTTCTTTAGTGGTCAAACCCATGACACCCTTGCCACCACGATGCTGTGCAGCAAACGCATCAGAGGCTAAGCGCTTAATGTAACCGTCCTTAGTCATCATGACCACGGCCTGCGCATCCGGAATCAAATCCTCCATGGAGAACTCCTTCACACCAGACTTCACAATCTTAGTCCGGCGATCATCACCGTATTTCTCAATCAAAGCCACAAACTCGCCTCTAATCACTGCCAACATCTTTTTCTCGGACTTAAGAATGGCTTCCAGCTCTTCCATGATCGCCTTCTTCTCATTGTATTCCTGTTCAATCTTGAGAACCTCCAAGTTCGCCAAAGCCTGCAAACGCATCTCAAGAATAGCGATCGCCTGACGTTCGGTCATTTTAAACTTCTGCATCAAGTTGCCTCTAGCCTCATCTTTATCGGCCGATTTCTTGATGGTCGCAATGACTTCATCGATCTTCTTCAGAGCAATTCTGAGCCCCTCAAGAATGTGCAATCTGTCCTTGATACGATCCAAATCGTACTGTGTGCGCCGACGAATCACCTCTTTGCGATGTTTCAAATGTTCCTCAAGCATCTGCTTCAGGTTCAAAATTCTTGGCTGAATGCCATCCACGAGCGCCAACACGTTGTAATGGAAAGATGTCTGTAATGGCGTCAACTGATACAGCATGTTGAGCACCTTGCGTGGGTATGAATCCTTTTTGAGTTCAACCACAATTCTCACGCCCTCTTTGTTGGATTCATCACGCAAATCCCTGATGCCGTCCAAGCGCTTTTCCCGCACTAAATCTGCGATCTTTTCTAGCAAAGATGCTTTGTTGACCATGTACGGGATCTCCGTAATCACAATCTGGTGATTATCTTTCTTCCCTTCCACAATATCCGCCTGCGCCCGACACACCACCCCGCCTCTGCCCGTACTATACGCAATCTTCATGTCATTCGCGCCGTACACAATTCCACCGGTTGGAAAGTCAGGCCCCGGAATATGCTGCATCAAATCTTCAATGGAAACGTCCGCGTTATCAATGAGGGCCAACATACCGTTACACACCTCCTTCACGTTATGTGGAGGAATGTTAGTCGCCATACCCACCGCGATACCCAACATGCCGTTGACTAGCAGGTTTGGCAACTTAGCCGGCAAAACTACTGGCTCATCATGCTGACCGTCGTAGTTTTTGGTAAAATTAACCGTCTCACGTTCAATATCTACCAACAATTCTTCTGCGATACCTGACAATTTAGCTTCGGTGTAACGCATAGCCGCCGCTGCGTCTCCGTCCATGGAACCGAAGTTACCCTGACCATTGACCAATGGGTAGCGATAAGAAAAATCCTGAGCCATGCGCACCATGGATTCGTAAATAGCACTGTCACCGTGAGGGTGATACTTAGCCATTACTTCTCCAACTACGTTAGCTGACTTACGGAAACGTGCATTCGCCCGCAAACCAATCGTCCACATGGCGTACAAAATACGGCGGTGCACCGGTTTCATGCCGTCTCTCACGTCCGGCAAAGCCCGAGACACAATCACGGACATGGCGTAATCCAAATACGCCCGGCGCATTTCTTCCGTAATGCTTTGCTCTTTAATTATTCCCATCGGTAGCAAGTCTGCTGACAATTGATCGTCGGATTTGTTGGCCATAATTTAATTTACTGGAACTTCAGTAGTTTCACCTGCGACTTCACCTGACATTTCTGTCTTAAAACTTTCAGACACAACATCTAAAACCTCCTGCTTGGCAGCCTCTTTTTCTGACTCAGCCACCAGCATCGCTCTTAACTCAGCCACGGTTTCTTGGATAGCGCCAGCAGCAT
Organism: Patescibacteria group bacterium; assembly: GCA_049296775.1. Classification (GTDB taxonomy): domain Bacteria; phylum Patescibacteriota; class Patescibacteriia; order UBA9934; family UBA9934; genus JAGORL01. The sequence continues at coordinate 359,856 of JBAQTB010000001.1, read as the reverse complement.
CTCCATTACCCTCCAGATTCTCTCTGGCTGTCTCCATAGCATCCGCTGTGCGCTGCTCGGCCTTTAGATCAGTAAAACGTGAATAAGTAGTCTTCATCTGAAAACCCCAAATACCCACCACACCCAACCCCAACACCGCTACTGCCACCAATAACTTATGTTTATGATGAGCTGGCGGTCTTTTTAAAATCAGGCGGTCATCTGACATAAGCCTAATGAGCTAATAGGACTAATTTCATATCCTCTTCTGGCAAACTCGCTCTGGTCACCTTGAGTTTACCCACGTCTTCAGACTGACAACCCAGCTCGCGCTGTAAAGCCTCCACCGCGCCGTAATCGCCGTCACCTACATACGCCGCAATCACCATTCTTGGCTCAACCTGCGCCACCGCCACTGCGGCCTGCGAGGCTGTCATGACATCCTGACCACCAGCTGGCACGATCAAAATATCAATCGGACCCAGCGCCTCAACCTCTGACGTGGTCAGCTCTCTGTCTAAGGCTCCCAAAAATCCGATCTTGATACCTTCTGTATCAAATTTATACAGCGTATGGGCGGACCCGTCTCTCTTAGGCGCGTGAATACCGGTCACGAACACATTTTGTACCTCATACTCACCGGCATGCGGAATCAAGAACGTTTTCTTACCAGACTCAGGATGCTCCGGAGAGATCGCCCCTAAATTGTTAGTGTCTTTGGATTGATGCGACTGAACTACAATTGAAGCCTCTACCGCTTTAAACTTAACATCAGCGTGTGTAAATGGATTTGTCACTAAAGTCACCTCTGTTTGCGAGGGCTTAGAGACCAATGTAAAGCTCCCAAAACCATTCCAAGTAATTTGCATAGTCAGCAATAGTCTACCCTTGTTCGTCGGCTTCTTCAAGCACAGTTGTCCAATGACTGATCTCTTGGCGAATCTCTTCCTCTACTGGATCACGCTCTACAATGGACCAACCTTCCTCAAATTGCTCAGCCCGGCCACGAATCTCATCCGCAGACTGCAAGTCTCGCTCAGCCAAACCTTTGAGCTGGTCAATTAACTGTTGCAGTCTCTCCTCTTCAGCCCGCCATCTGGTAACTAAACTTTCAAAATTTTGTTGCCGTTCCTTAGCCCGTTCATCGCATTGCTTATTTAAAACATCATGTGCGGCCAAAATCGCCTGTTCTACCTGATAACGTTCGGTAGGCTGCAAATCACGCTCAAATAACTTACTATTCACATAATCCATGACGTGTACGCCGCTATCCGTCATGTGCTTCACTTTACTCGCGATCTCCCCTTCAAGCTTACCTAGCACCTCAGCTTGCAAACGCTGCTCCTCATCCTGCGCACACAATTCAAGATACGCCTTCCTGTACGGATACTCTTTCCTGCCCACCAACACCAAAGCCTGTTTAATCTGTTTCTCTGTCACAGCTTCACTTTGCGATAACTCTGTATATAGCTGTTGAGCCTCCTCAATGACCTCCGGCGGCGTCAAAGGCACTAGCTTATCAATGGATATCTTAAACTCCTGCAACAAGTATTCAAAAGGGTGAGACATATACCCCAGTATAGCAGTCTTCAATATCTCCCGTAAAACCAGGGTTTCCCTTCTTTGCCCAACATTGACATCAACCGACTAATCCACTACACTTCTGCCACTCATTAATCTTAGTCCCTGGACAGCTTTAGCGCTTAAATCGCCTAAACTTGGCCTGGAAATCTATTTATATGACCGAAGACGTCAAAAAGAGCGAACTTGAGACCCTTTTAGATAATGAAAACTTTACTAACGTCCCTAAGGTTGGCGACCTCATTAAAGGCAAGGTCCTATCTACCAAAGGCCGCCAGATCAAGATCGATATCAATGGTTTAATGATCGGTGTCGTCCGTGGTCGTGAACTATATAACGAATCTGACATTTATAAGAACCTAGAAAAAGGTGAGGAAGTTGAGGCGACTGTAGTTGATGCCGAAAACGAAAATGGTGAGGTTGAGCTATCTTTCCGTCACGCTGGTCAAAAGCGCGCTTGGAAGGATCTCTCTGAACTGTCTTCAAGCGGCGAGGCGATTTCTGTCAAAATTCTTGATGCTAACAAGGGTGGATTGATTGTGCGTGTTGGCCACGTACAAGGCTTCTTGCCAGTATCACAGCTTGCCCCTGAGCACTACCCACGTGTAGCCGGTGGTGACAAGCAAAAGATTCTAGACAAGTTGAAGAGCTTCGTTGGTCAAGATGTCCGCGTGAAGGTTTTGGACGTCATGGAAGATGATGGCAAGCTCATCGTGTCTGAAAAAGCTATTTGGGAAGATGAACAAAAGAACGTCATCGCTCAGTGCAAGGTTGGCGATATCATTGCTGGTGAAGTTAGCGCCGTCGCTGACTTTGGAGCCTTCGTGAAGTTCTACCCAACTGGTACTAGCGTGCCACTTGAGGGCTTGGTTCACATCTCAGAAATTGCTTGGCAGCGTATTGACCACCCCCGCGATCTTCTCAAGGTTGACGATCACGTCAAAGCTGAGATCATCGGGATTGAAGGTAGCAAGATCTTCTTGTCCATGAAGAAACTCACTGAAGATCCTTGGGTTAACGTCAGCAAGCGTTACAAGGTTGGTGAATGGGTAGAAGGCAAGGTCGTAAAAATTAACCCTTTCGGTTTCTTCATCGAACTTGACCAGGACATTCAAGGACTAGCTCACATTTCTGAGCTCTCTGAGAAGCCAGTTGAAGATGCCACTAAGATTGCGAAGATTGGTGACACTCTCAAATTCCGAGTAGTCTCCATTGAGCCTAACGAGCACCGTCTCGGACTCTCACTCCGTGAAGATAAGGGCGATGAACCTAAAGAAGACGCCAAAGCAGCTGCGCCGGTAACTGAATAAATACCTATAACGAGCGAGCATCTTGTCTCGCTCGTTATTGTATGGTGGAATACCTCATACGGATAATCGCCTACCTATGAAACCATTATCAAAAAATTTAATCGTGTTGGTCCTGGCACTCCTGGTTATTGGAGGTATCTTTTCAGCCACCAGCATGAACAAAAAAGTGCCCATCGAGACCATTGGCGTCACTGCGTTAGTGGATAAAATCAATCACGACGAAATCACTCGCATTGAAGTTCAAGAAGACACCCTCTCCGCTTTCACCGCAGACAATCTAGAGTTCTCTGTCAAAAAAGAATCTAACGAATCTTTATCAGAACTCCTCAGCAACTACGGCGTGCCGGCGGAAAAAATCGCGAGCTTGAACGTGGAGGTTAAAGACTTAGGCGTTGGGATCACCCTTCTCCGCAGCTTCTTACCGACCCTCCTCTTTGTAGTGGGCTTGTCCGTTGTGCTCTGGCTGTTCATTCGCCAGATGCAAGGCGCCAGTTCCCGCGCCATGACCTTTGGCCAATCCAATGCCCGTGAAGTTAACAACAAAAAGAATCGCGTGACCTTTGCTCAAGTGGCCGGTAACCCGGAAGCCAAGGAAGAACTCACAGAAATTGTCGAGTTCTTGAAAACACCCAAAAAGTTCGTCGACTTAGGGGCCAAAATTCCTAAAGGCGTCTTACTGATGGGTCCTCCAGGTACGGGTAAAACCTTAATCGCAAGAGCCGTGTCCGGTGAGGCTAACGTGCCATTTTTCCACATTTCTGGTTCTGAATTCGTAGAAATGTTTGTGGGTGTGGGTGCGAGCCGCGTGCGTGACCTCTTCCAAAAAGCCAAGAAGGCTGCACCGTGCATTATTTTCATCGATGAAATTGACGCTGTGGGTAGGCAGCGTGGCACCGGCATGGGTGGCGGACATGATGAACGTGAACAAACTCTGAACCAAATCCTGGTAGAGATGGACGGTTTCGACCCTAACTTGGGCGTCATTGTCATTGCAGCCACCAACCGCCCTGATGTGCTGGATCCAGCTTTGCTCCGCCCAGGCCGCTTTGACAGACGCGTCATTCTGGATCGTCCTGATCTGAAAGCTCGTGAAGAAATCTTGGTTACTCACACCACCGGCAAACCTATCGCCGCTGACGTCGACCTCAAGCGCATCTCAGAGCGCACAGTGGGCTTGGCTGGCGCTGACCTCATGAACATTGTGAATGAAGCCGCCATCTTTGCCGCACGCCGTGATCGCAAAGAAATTACCCAACTTGATTTCTTGGACGCCATTGAAAAAGTTCTCATTGGACCAGAGCGTAAGAGTCACGTGCTAGGTGAAAACGAGCGCGTACTCACCGCTTACCATGAAGCTGGACACGCTGTGGTTGGTCATCTACTCCCCCACTGCGATGATGTCCACAAGATTTCTATCATCTCCCGTGGTCGTGCCGCCGGTTACACCCTCAGTATCCCGGGTGAAGACAAGAAAATGCATTCACGCCAAGAGTTCTTAGACAGCATGGCTATGATGTTAGGCGGTTACGTAGCTGAAAAAGAAATCTTTGGTGAAATGACCACTGGCGCTAGCAATGATCTCCAAAAAGCCACCGCCGTCGCCCGTGACCTAGTCACCCAATACGGCATGAGTGAAGAGCTAGGGCCAAGAACTTACGGCCAACGTGAGGACATGCCGTTCCTAGGCAGAAATGCCCATGAGAGTCGGGATTACTCAGAAAAGGTCGCCGAAAAGATCGACCAAGAAATGGCCAAACTCTTGAATGATGCTCTGGAAACAGCTACTCGTATCATCAAAGACAACCGAGTCAAGATGGATCAGGTAGTAGCTGCCCTCCTCAAGAATGAAACCATCGAGAAAGAAGAATTCACTTCCCTCATTGGTCCCGCCATTAAAGCGGAAAAACTTGCTCCCAAACCAGCCACAGCTTAATTGAATTAAAACTGAAGACCAAAAGTCTTCAGTTTTAATTTTGGTCACTGAATTTTAAGTGTATACTGCAAGCAACTTGGAGGCTTATGAAAGTACACATCCCAATTTATCGTCCCATTCTAAAGCATGCTTTAGACACGGCCTGGATTCACCGCGAACTCTGGCCAATTGCAGCCATTGCTGGCTTAGCCGGCACCGGCTCCGTGATTAATGATGTTCTAAATCAGGCCAAGCTCGTCTCCTCAATTCCGGATAGTAGTTTCAATCAAATTTTTGGGAACCTGCATGTTCTTGGTGTTTACAGAGACAATCTCCTGAGCGCCAGTGCTGGCCAAATTACCGTCGCAACACTTGGCATCCTGGGCCTCAGTTTAGTTCTAGCTGTAACTATTGCTTCCTGTCAGCAACTCATGCTCGGCGTGGCACATGCCGCTTTAAAAAGTAAAAAACACCTCACACTGCGAGATTTAGCTAGCGAATTCAAGCCCAAAAAGGTCCTGCGTTTTCTACAACTAGACTTGATTCTCAAGTTACTGGTCGCCAACATCACCATTGGTACCACCCTGCTAGTCGCTAGTCTCAACGTTGGTCACGTCATTTCCGATGCGGTCTTTGGAGTTATCTTTACCTCTTTTGCTATTGCCCTAGCCTTAACTATCAATATCTTGATCATGGTGGCCCTGGTGTCGGTCACTAAACACAACAGCACCATGAGTGAGGCGCTCTTTTCAGCCTGGAAACTTCTAAGAAGGTATCCAGCCGTATGCTTAGAGATGACCGCCGTATTATTTGCGGTCAATTTCACCATGTCAGCCGCATATAGCGGTGTCATTCTTCTCCTAGGCGTCCCGGCCGTCTTAGGCTTTACGGCCGCCTTAAATACCGGATCATTACTCTTGTACTTACTCGTCTTAACCGCCAGCATTTTAATCGCCGTCACAGTAACTTTAGCCTTTGCCGGATTTACCACGACTTTCACCTACTCCGCTTGGACAGCCCTAGTTGAACAACTCAGCAAAAAATCAATCACTCCCCGCAGCGTTGTCCACACTAAAAGACTACTCGGCGCCATAAAATAGTGCTTAAGGTACAATAGCTGCATGTCATCTGGTCTCCCCTCAATTCAAGACTTGCTAAAGAAGCGTGCCGCAGACAAGCTTCAACCCACCCCTGCCCCACAGCCAGAGGTCAAAGTTGCTGCTGCCACGCCTAGCATCCCCACTCCAACCCCGACGGTTACGGCTCCCACGCCGCCGCCGGCTATTCCTGCATCTGCCAAAATCAAATTGACCGACAAAGACACAGCCGAACGCTTCACGGAAAAAATGGTCTCGATCAAGTCCAAAGAAAAAGAGGAAGAATCTCAACGCCTGGCCACCAGCATTGGCGTGCCGAGCATTAATCTGAAAGGCTTCCCAATTAGTCCGGATGCGCTGGTTCTGGTCCCAGAAGAACAGGCCAAATCTTTACAAGTCATCTGTTTCTTATTCACCGGTCCAGAGCTAAGACTTGGAGCCATCAATCCTGAAGACCCAGCCGTCAAAGAACTCCTGTTCTCGCTTGGGGAACGAAATAAAACCAATCCAAAATTGTATTTACTTTCAGAAGAAAGCTTCAAACAAGGATTAAAATTGTACGCTGCCCTACCTAAGATCAAGGTCATCGTCAAAGGCGTACAAATCACAGAAGATGAACTAGCCAAGTACGCGGCTCAAATGACGGATTTCAGTTCCATTGCGGCTGTCATGCAAAGATCAAGCGTCACGGATATTCTCGCCGTCGTCATTGCTGCTTCACTCAAACTCGGTTCTTCTGACATTCACATTGAGGCTGAAGAAAAAGGCATCGTGGTACGTTTCCGGGTGGATGGCATTTTACAAGAAGTCGCGGTACTCGCTAGGCAACAATGGGCCAGGATCATCAACCGCATCAAACTCATCGCTAGCCTTAAGATCAACATCACAGATCAAGCTCAAGACGGTAGATTTACGATTTTCCAAAAAAACAAAGAGATCGATGTCCGTATTAGCACCATTCCAACCGCTTTTGGTGAGTCGGTGGTCATGCGTTTACTGAATCCTGACACGATTGCGTTAGAATTCGAAAAACTTGGTTTTAGACCGGCCTCCCTGAAGCGCCTAACAAGAGAGATCGAGCGTCCAAACGGCATGATCATCACCACCGGACCAACTGGCTCCGGTAAAACCACTACGCTCTACGCGATTTTGAGCAAACTCAACACCAAAGACGTAAAAATCATTACCCTGGAAGATCCGGTTGAATATAAAGTCAAAGGTCTCAATCAAAGCCAGATTGATTACAGCAAGGACTACACTTTTGCTAAAGGCTTACGTTCGATTCTGCGTCAGGATCCTGATATCGTCATGGTGGGAGAAATTCGTGATCTTGAAACGGCTGAAATTGCCATTCAAGCCGCTTTAACCGGTCATCTCCTCCTGTCCACTATTCACACCAATGACGCCGCCGGAGCCGTGCCACGGTTCCTCTCCATGGGCGTAGCTCCTCACCTCCTAGCCCCCGCTATCAACGCCATCATGGGCCAAAGACTCATCAGACGTTTATGCGCGTGTAAACAACCAACTACACTGGAACCAGAATTGCTCGCTGAAGTTAAAGCTCAATTAGACAACATCTCGGAAGCCTCCGGTGAAGCCAAGGTCGATCTAAGCAAAGTCCAATTCATGGGCCCAAAAGGCTGTGATAAATGCAATGACAGCGGCTATAAAGGCCGTTTGGGTATTTACGAAATCCTGATCAAGGACCAGGCTATTGAACAAGCTATCCTGAAGGGCAGTATTTCCGAATACGAAATGCGTGATGTCGCTAAAGCTCAAGGCATGATCACCATGGCTCAAGACGGTTTACTAAAGGCCGTAGATGGGTTAACCTCAGTGGAAGAAGTTAAGAAAATTATCGGAATTTAAATGCGTACCGCCAGGTTCTTTGTTCCCGCCGAATGGATCGCTAAATCAGCGGAAGCTTTTTGTATCCCCGCCGGCAGTCTACACAAACAGATCTCCACCGTGCTACGCATGAAACTTGGCGACCCCATCAGTCTCATGATTGGTGACGGCGAAGAGCTAGAAGGCCAAATCACCAACATTACCAAAACTGCCATCATGGGCATGATCGGTAGCTCAAACATCTCAAAGCCGATTCTTCCCAGCATCACCGTCTGTGCTGCCATGACCAAACGCGATACTTTTGAATGGACTCTGCAAAAATGCACTGAACTCGGAGCAGCTAAGTTCATCCCCCTCCTCACCGATCGTGTCATCAAAAGACCAAAAGATACTCCAAAACGTTGGAACGATATTGTGAGGGAAGCAGCCGAACAATCCGGTCGGACGACCCTGCCAACCATCACCGAACCCCTCAAACTCGGTGAAGCCATGGCCTACACAGAAAAATCAATCCGCCTCTTCTTTCATGAATCCGGTGGCGAAAAACTGCCAAAACTCCATAAATCTAGCGAGGTCGCTTTATTCATTGGCCCAGAAGGCGGCTTTTCCGATCCAGAAATCACCCTCGCTAAAAACTCTCAAGCGCATATTGTCACCCTCGGCAACCTCATCCTCCGCGCCGAAACCGCCGCGATTGTAGGGACTACTTTATTGCGGTTTGGATAAAAAAGGACCCACCACTTGTGGGTCCAGATACGTGATCTTCACGCGATCACCGAAAAGAGTCTTTGCGGGTATATGCACGGATCATGTGTGTCTCTACACAACGGACACCGCACGAGGTACACTAGTACCGTTCCCATCGGAACCTCGATTTCAGTCTCAAGATGGTCCATGAGTAACCCAACATCAGCGATCTCTAAAGGCATTCTAAAGCCACAACCCCTGCAGTAAGTAGAGACCCCTGATGGATCGACGCAATCACCACAGATTACCGGTCGAGCTCCACGCCCGGTCCCACAAGCGATGCATTGATTTTCCACAACTACCTCCAGTTAGGAACTGGACAGAGTAACAAAAAAAGACCGCCTTGTCAATCTATAGCGGTCTTTTAATATTATCTCCTAACGGCTCTAACTCCCTTTTTACTAGCGTTTCTAAGTCCATCCAACAACACATCCGCAACAGTCTCCGCGTATTTATCTACTTCAGCCAGGTACTTTGCGTTTTCTGGCTCCAGGATGTCGCCTAAAATTACATCCGCCTTATGTCCATCATCTAACTTATCACTTCTATGAGTAACATCCATACTCGCTTCAGCATGCAAACCATCTAGATCAATCTCAATCCATGCATCCACCCCATGGTAAATATCTAATGCCGTTCCAAGCGCACTGTAAATCTTAACGATATCGGCCTCTTCCCCTTCCAGCTCCAAGATCTCGCAAATAGCTAAACGCAAATCACGTGCAAATTCCTTACTTGGGTTAGTTGGATCATCAGGTGTAAACTCTCGTATCAAAGATTGAGCCTTTTCGTAAGGCAGGTACCCGCCACGTTCCTTTGCTAGGCGCCGATACGCCTGTTCATACTCGGTGGGAAACTTAGGCTTACCGAATACGTCCACTTCCAATTCTCTACCAGAATAAAATTCACGTGAGCCGCCCCTTTTTTCAACCATAAATTAAATAATTTCAATCTTCCTCTCATTCATTGTAATTAAATATAATCTAACCAGCAAATTAGACTTCAATTCATATCCGAAGAGGGCATCTGGCCACTCGGCTAAAATGACAGTATCCGGCCGGCGTTCGTCTTCTAGTGACAGGGCCTCCAGTTCTGAAGTATCAGAAAATCTATAAAAGTCGATATGAACGACACGTTTAATGTTACCGAAATCAACCGGATATTCGTTCATGATGGTGAAGGTCGGTGATTTGACGCGGACCGTGCCGCCCAAGGCCTCAACCAGGCCTCGCGTAAAGGTCGTCTTCCCTGCTCCCAAATCTCCGATCAAACTAATAAACTCACCACCTTTTAGAGTCTTGGCAAAGTCAGCGGCAATTTTCTGCGTATCTTCAGCAGACTTGGAAGTGTATGTCATATTTTTACCCATCCTGAGGTAACGAAGGATTAGCAGCCGGCCACCGAGACCCCGTCCTTCGGCATTCGCCTCAGGATGGTCAAACAATCGTGGCTATCTAAAGAATGTCCATGTTGGGATCAGCCTGCAAGAGCACAGGGTCGATAAAGTCTCCCTGCAAAGCCCTAAAATAACCGGCCACGGCGATCATAGCGGCGTTGTCCATGGCGTATTGGAACTCGGGCACGAACAACGGGACGTCGACGCTACTACAAGCCTCGTCAAGTCGTGCGCGCAAAGCCAAATTCGCCGCCACTCCCCCGGCCAAAATTACTGAAGCCGGTTTAACCTGCCCAATGGCTCGCAGAGTTTTCTTGACGAGCACATCCACCACCGCTTCCTGAAAAGACGCGGCAATATCGGCCTTAAACTTGGGATCATTCAGCTGGTCTTCATGTTTGCGGAGCGTATACAAAACAGATGTCTTCAACCCCGCAAAGCTGAACACTAAATTGTCCTTGTCCAGCATGGCCCGTGGAAAATCAAAAGCTTTAGCATTACCGCTCTCCGCCAACTGAGCAACTTTTGGTCCGCCCGGGTAACCAAGCCCCAACATTTTTGCCACCTTATCAAAAGCCTCTCCAGCAGCATCGTCCAGCGTCTCCCCCAGCCTCTCAAACTGACCATGAGCCTTCATCAAAACCAATTCCGTATGTCCGCCTGACACAATCAGAGCCAAAGCCGGAAACATCGGTACACTCTCGCCCAACCACGGCGCATACATGTGCCCCTCCAAATGACACACCCCCACCAACGGTTTATTCCAAGCCCACGCCAAAGCCTTCGCCGTCTCCACCCCTACCCGCAAAGCCGGAGCTAAACCCGGACCAGCCGTCACGGCGATCAGATCGACTTCCCCATCAAGCACAGACGCTAGCGCCTGATGCAAACTTGGCACCATGAGCTGCAAATGCTCTCTCGCCGCCACTTCCGGCACCACCCCACCGTAAGTCTCATGCAACTCAATTTGCGATCTCACAATCGACTTCTCCAACGTCAAAACCTCTCCCTCCCCAGTCAGGATGGCTACAGCAGTTTCATCACAGCTACTTTCAATCGCTAAAATACGCATAACGCAATTTTACTGAATAAACTTGAGTCTGTCCATGCGTGATTACCTCAATGATGCCTGGCAATATAGCGTGATTGGGCAAATTCCTGTACCCTGAATACCAGAAGATTCCAGCTTAAATTTGAGATGTTTATGACCTACGTTGAACAAACCTTCGCTCTAGACAATGTCCAAGGACTATCTGCTAAACAGCTAGAAGTCCACCTCAAACTTTACGCTGGATACGTAAAAAACGTGAACACTATCACTGCAAAAATCGCTGAGCTCATGAGCGATTCTGAAGCCAATGCCCTAGCCCTATCTGAGCTCAAGCGCCGTTTTGGGTTTGAATTTAACGGCATGCGTTTACACGAACTTTATTTTGAATCCCTCGGCGGTGACGGACAACCAAACGGCACACTGGTCGATGCCCTCAGCAAACAATGGGGCTCATTTGAAGCTTGGGCCCAAGAATTCAAAGCTATCGGCATGATGCGCGGTATCGGCTGGGTGCTTTTAACCCTCGACCCTAAAACCAGCACTTTTCACAACGTCTGGGTCAGCGATCATGAACTTGGCCACCTCGCCGGACTGCCCGTTATCTTGGCCATGGACATGTGGGAGCACGCCTTCATGGTCGACTATATGCCGGCCCAAAAGTCCGACTACATCAACGCCTTCATGCAGACTTTAAATTGGGAAAAACTAAACTCACGTTTTGCAGCTTAAACAAATTTACAAGCTTGAAATTGCTTGGCCGTAACACCCGCCAGACCGCAGCTTGACCACAGACGCTTTTTTAGGTATTCTTTCGCGGCTAAGATCATCTTGGCCTCATCGTCTAATGGTTAGGACACGGGCTTTTCAAGCCTGTAACCCGGGTTCGACTCCCGGTGAGGTCACCAAAAAATCACTTGCTTCGGCAGGTGATTTTTTTGATGAATGACGATGAGTAACTTCATGCATCGAAGTCGCTACCCATGGTTTTTAATTCGATGTGCAAATACTTGGTGAAAAGCGGTAGCACGACCAATCAACCAGTCGAAGCACTCAGGATACTTTGCGACATCTAAAATATCAAAATCTGTAAAATACTGAATCGCATACGCTGCTTTTTTACCAGGCGGATCGACCCACTCAAGCCTTGTACCAAGCTCCCTTTCTATCGACTCACTCTCCTGTTGAAGAAAGGCGAATAATTCCTTGTTGTCAGGAATATAAATAGCGCAACCGATGAACCCTTCCCTCGTGTTCACGGTAAGTGAAATACGTGCATCACTACTACCAATACTAAGATCATACCAGTGTTGCGGTCGTGGCGTACGGAAACGGAGATCAGATTGAAGCTCAGTACCAAAGGCGCGAAACTGCTCCCAAAACTCCTGCTGCCGCAATTTACCCTCACTCATTTCAGCTCGAGTTGCCGCTTGGCGTTTAGCTGTCTTTGCTAAATCATTAGGTCGACATACAACACTGAACTTCGGCGCGGGAAGTGATACACCGATCTGCCAAAGCTCTAGCTGTACAGCAAAAAAAGAAACTTCATCAGTTGTGTTCTCATTAAGCCAATCAATGGCCCGTCTATGCTCCTCTCTTATGTTCTCAAAAATCCATACGATATAACTCGCATCTCGACCAGATGAATAAGTTAATAACTTACCTAGATGATCGTGATCAGTTGTGCCAAACTGATTTTCAATAATAACCTTTTCCTCGCTTGCACCCCCTTCCGCTGTCGCAGCCAAAATATCTGCACTAAAATCTCCAACTCCAGCTTCTGTTTCAAGAAGAGTCAAATCTAAACCAAGTGCCTCTCCTAACGCAGTTAAATGATCTTTCTGCGCAAGCCAACGCGTAAACTCTGGTTCAGTCGCCCAAACATCACGCAAACGAACTGGCTCAATTTGTCCAAGTTCTTTTCTCATATTGATCTAAAACTTATACTTTGATCTAGCTTACACCCGATGAGCAATTAGGGGAAGATAAATGAGCGTTCAAACAACATCCCCGCACCACGAATGGGCGGGGATGAGTACTCCTAGTGCTTGGTATCGTGGGAGCTGCGCGGATCGTTGCCGAAACTTTCACGATCCCGAATGCGTCCGTCACGTCCATGCAGGAAAACCTCCGTGGCCTGATTGCGCGCGATGTCACGTCCTGCGTCATACGCCGCTGCTTGAGTCGAATGAACCGAAGTTACTCGATCCGACCCGGCACGACGCACCGCCCAATCAGTCCCGTAAGGAACAACATGTTGTCCGTTCTTCATACTATTTCAACCCTGTTCTGACAACGAATGAATGGGTGAGGGGGTGGCTAGCACACCCCCTCTGTCAACCTACCGAATACCGCAAACAGGCTTCACGATGTCGCGAAGCCGCTTTTCTTTTGTTTCCAGCGGTCTGAACGTCGGTCCAAGAAGTAGCGAATGCTATGACCGTCTCCGGCCGCTATAAGCTTGTCAAACATATCTTCCGCGAAATCTACCTGTGCAACCTCTCAATCACTAATAGTGCCCCTAAACTAAGCATCTGTACCTATCCAGTTATAAAAGGTGGAGCGGGCAATGGAGACGGCACTACAAGCCCCTGAAATGGAGGTGAGATGAGAGCCGTAATAAACTAGAAATCGCGCTTTTGAATCTCTAGTCCTCTCCCACTGCACAAGCGTCAATGGAGTGATATTTCGTCCAATCTGTCCATTCATAATTTAAAAGACAGGTCATTTTAAAAACAAGTGAGAAGTAATATTGGCTAATATAAGCTAAGGATTGCTTTATTTATGACTCTTATATACTATACTGTATAAGAGAAATTTATGCCTAGTTTAGATAATTTAGTTAAACAACGACTTGAGAACGGCCCTATTATCGCAAAGGGTCTAGCGACTGACTCCACTGGAAGGGAGTATTTTGAGCGTCACATGTTTGTGAAAAGTAAGCAGTATGTAAAGGATTTTTTAACAAATAAGTCTGATATACGGTGGCTGATTATGATCGGCCTGAGAGGTGTAGGAAAGAGCACGATTATGGCTCAAACCTATCTTGAGCTTATAAGAAATGGTGTTGAGAAAGAGGATATTCTATATTTCTCCGTAGATCAAATTGAAGTAGCAGGATTTACTCTAAACGAAGTTCTTGAGGCCTTTGAGACTATAAAAGGCGTTAGTCTGGAGGGTCTGAGAAATAGAACGTTTATTCTAATTGATGAAACTCAAACAGATAGTAACTGGGGGAAGATTTTAAAGGCTGTTTTCGATAAAAATAAAAAGATATTTATTTTCTGTACAGGATCTTCGGCGTTAGAGTTACAGGCGAACCCAGATATTGCGAGGCGTAGTAAGCTGGAGAAATTATATCCGCTTAGCTTCGTCGAGTATCAATTAATAAAAAATCGTATTTTCCCTAAAAAAGGTTTAAAAAATAAACTTAGGGAAGCTCTTTACTATTCAGACTCTGCAGAGGAATGTTTTACGCGTCTTGAGGTATTAAAAAATGAAGTAGATGAATACTGGTCTCAAGTCGATCAGACTCAGGTGGAGCATTATTTTGAAATTGGAACATTACCCTTTACCGCCACATATACGGACACCATGACGGCTTACAATCAGATCAATGGTCTGATTGATAGAATTATAAATAACGACTTGGTGGCGATTAAGCGTTTTGACCCAGAGACTTTAAAAAAGATCAAACAAATAGCGCTATACTTATCAGATAAGGACGTAGTCAGTATCGTTAAACTTGCTCAGGATATAAAGATGCATCCAATAACAGTAACGGGAGTGATGGATGCACTCGTACAAGCTGAGCTCATCATTAAAGTACCACCACAAGGATCTAGCACTGCAAAGGCGAGAAAACCCGCGAAGTTCCTTTTTATGACGCCGAATATCAGAGCGGCATTAATTAAGGTTTATTCAATAAAGGTGGATCCGTTGGACTTCAAGGGATGCCTTATGGAAGATATTGCGGCTCTGCACTTCTATAGAGAGTTCGTCAATCCTGGAACAGGAATCCTGACTTACGAAGCAGCTGAAAATAGGGCTGACTTTATATTGACGCCTCAGAGATCAAAACCTATCGCCATAGAAGTTGGAAGTGGCGATAAAGGGACTGCACAGGCAAGGAATACCGCCAATGATAGGGGGTGTAAGTATGGACTCACTATCAATAAAGATCGTCTATCAATCTGTGATGATTTATTAGTAGTGAGTGTCCCGCACAGTTATTTTTTACTTGCCTAGTAGAGACCAGTGATCTAGAGCTTCAAGTTCATTCCTCTCTGAGGAGAGGAAAGGGGCTTGAAATTTCCACCGCGGCGGCCCAAAGTAACCTGAGTTCCGTCACTGGTAGTGACCGTACCAGCTGGTTTGTTTCCTCCAGTACTTGCAGCAGTAGGAAGATTTTGAACAACATCTGTTAAATTGTCATTGCGCGAATTTTTCATAGATAAATATGAGATATTTTCTTTAATTATACGATTTTTTTTAGTAGGTTACTGCAAATTCTTTGGGCTTGCGCTCGCTTTGTAGAAAGCGTGAAACCTCGCCATTCCAGATAAGTAAAAGTGGGGTCAACTCCTTGGAACTTTTTGAAAAGTTCATGGCCAGTCAGCGTGGGGTCACCACAAAAAAGATCACCGAAAGGTGGTCTTTTTTGTTTTAAAGAGCAACGACTATCCAAGAATTAACCTTCAATCAACCAACGATTAAATTGAGTTTGAGAAAATAACCGGAAATAAAAAACCCGGGTCGCGCAAGTGCAGCGCTTCCCGGGTTTGAGTTGGATCCAGTGATCTCCGTTTCCATGCGATCCGTGCACGGGGAGGGTTTGAGCTCGGCCTGTCTAGGATGGCCGGCTCGGTAGGAATGAATGGTGGCGGAGGCCTAGAACCTCCGGGCTAGAAAACGGACTGGGAAGCCCTCTCCGCGTTCCCACGCTGGTAGAACGTCCGCGGCCGGAGGAAAACCGGATGCTCGAGCCGGCCAGAGCGGACGCCCTGGTACTCGCCGCCGACCACGTAGCCGCGGTCCAGGTCGTCCTCCGTGACGACGTGGCGCCACCGATAGCCGATCGAGAGACCCCCGTCCACATGACGGATCTCGTCCCCGACCTGCGCCGGGAGGTAGGGTCCCTGGCTGGGCTCGAGGATGAGGATCACCTCATCCTCGCACCACTGATCGAAATGGTACGAGGACCGCGGCTTCTCGGCCGCGTCCTTGTAGGTCAGGAACGCGACCGACTCCTGGGAGCCGGCGCGCTTGTAGACGTTCTGGACGATGAGCTGGCGCCCACCGCGAAAGATACTCATGTTGTTGGTCGCGTCGTTACCGTGGATGAATCTGGACATATTTGCCTCCTATCGTGTTGGCTCGGATGTCTCCGAACGCTAGCGCATGCCAGCGGTTACGAAACCACGAGATTCTCTCCTCATGGGTTCTTGCTCGAAAGGCCTATTTTGACCTACCGGACGAGAACCACGAAAACCTCCCATGTTTCGATTGTTCGACAAACAACCATACTACTTTTCGGACATTTTGTCAAGAGAAAAATGCTATTATTTAGCTATAATTGGCTAAATTCCTTGATACATGTAGAGAAAGGAAAGACCACGAAAAGCACCCATCAAGTGGATGCTTATATCTGAGGTAAAACTCTGCGATCACGCCCTCGTTTGGGCTACTTCAACATCACCCCTAGGGCCTCGGCGGCGGCTTTGGCGTAGGGTAATAGTCTGGGTTCGATTTGATCGGGTAAAATTTCTGGGCCCAAGATACCAACTCCAACTGGCTTCATGGTCTGCAACTGTAAATCCACAATCGCCTGCATCACTACCTCCCCCATCACTAAACCATGCTTAGTCTCCCCCCGCTCAATAATCCCAAGGACTACCGCACCATCAATATCCGAACGCAACAATAAACGTTTCAAAGCTAAGGGTTTTTCCAGAGATCCCGGCACCCAAACTTCTGAAATCACCTCTAGACCAGCCGCCAGCAAGGCCGTTTTAGCCTCGACCAACATGCGTTCGGCGTACACTTTATGAAATTGTCCTAAAACAATGGCAACACGTTTATTCATATATTTATCAGCCTAGCACTAACTTACTCTAGCCTCAAGCCGACTGAGCGGAGGCGCCATGCTCAATAATCCCCGCTTTATATAATTCCACGACTACCAACAACGCCGCTAATAAGGTTGGACCAAGAATAAAGCCGATTGGGCCAAAATATTCCAAACCACCCAAAATCGACAACAGAATTAACAACGCGTGCATCCTGGTCCGCTTGCCAACAATTAACGGACTCAAGAGGTTATCAATCAAACCAACGGCGACCACCGCCCAAATCGCCAAACCTAGGGCCGCACCCTCATGCCCTGTCAGTAACAAGTAAGCTACTGCCGGGCCCATAATCAAGGCGTTGCCAAGCATTGGAATCTGTGCCGTAATAATGACTAGAGCTGCCCAAATTAGAGCACCCGGCACTCCAAAGATCGTCAATCCAATAGCAGCCACCACGCTTTGAGTAACCGCTACCACTAAAGCCCCAAAAACCACTCCCCTCACCGTTTCAATCATGCGCGTCGCGATACTCCTATCTACTGCATCTTTCAGAGGGCTCAATGCCAATAACTCCTTGTAAATTCTTTCCCGATCCAGCAAGAAGAAGAACAAACAGATGAAGAAGATACCTGTCTTGAATAAAGCTGTGGCTCCACTCGAGAAAATCGTCCCAATATGTACCTGGATCCAACTCAAGGCCGAGTTAAAAATGTCAGCTGGATTCTGGGCTAACACTTGTTGCTTCAAAGGCTCCGGCAATCTGTCGACAATCTCCAAATTTCTAAAATCGAAATCTGCTCGCCATTCAGGATTACCTAAAGTTTGATTAGCGATATCGTTAATTTGGTTGACCATGACGGCGCTAATCGCAATCAGTGGGCCAACAATCGCAATCAGCACCAAAAGTATCATCAACACTGCAGATAATTTAGGGCTTTTTACCACTTTACGGATCCTGCTCTCAATTGGAGCTAAAATCACGGCTGCAATTGCCGCTGTAATCAGCACAATAATATACGGGGAGATGATCTGCCAGTATAAGTAAATGATTCCCGAGGCTAAAAGTAGGAAAAACCAACGCGCGATCACCGAATGAGAAATAGTTTGCATATTACGTACATCATAACAAACAAAAATCTCCACCACTAGGGGCGGAGACTTTCTTCTGTAACTCTTAAGCGTTATCGCGGGCGCGAGCTGGGCTGACGCTAATGGAGCGGCCACCAAGATCGGTGCGATCAAACATCTTAACGGCGTTAGCCTGCTCTTCAGCGGTGTTGAATTCAACAAAACCGAAGCCGCGCTTTCTACCGGTCTCCTTTTCAATCGGAAGGAAGACAGAAACTACTTCACCTGCAGCACCAAAATGTGCTTTCAACTCATCTTCGGTAGCGGCATAAGGAATACCACCAACGAACACACGTGCGTCATCTGCCATAAGGGCAAAATTACTTCTCCGATTGTGGTGTACTCTCACGATTGGTGAATTCTGAAAGTTAATGCAGAATTTTCAGCGGAGAAGTCACGTCACACGGATGCTTAGCAAAACAAGCGTAACATAGCCATTTTAATGTGGCAATATCAAGTAATCCCACCTCTTTACAAGGTATTTTCCCCCGGTAAAACAGTCATGGTACCGCGCACCATGCCCATGGAACAACTAAACGCGTACACCCCAGGCTCGGTTGGCGTGAACATAATTTGATTAAACCCTGGCTGAATATTTTCAGCTAAATCAAAAGTTTGAGACACTAGCGTATCGGCACACCCCAACTGCTCAGTCCCATAAATCTCCCAAGTGACTGGAATATCTTCAACCACTGTCAGATTTTTTGGAGCGTAACCCGCTGGTGTAATTTCCATTTCAATCCGTTGACTGCCATCTGGCAAAATCACAGCCGCCATCACCACCGGCGCGTAGTCAGCTCTGAAGCCAGTCCACCCCAGCAAGGTTAAACCGTTATGTAAATTCGCAATCCCAAGCGCCACTACCACGGCCCCCACTGCATAATTCATCCTCACTTTACTGGTACCTGTCACTTTACTCGCGAGTAAACTAATGCCCGCCAATGACGGCAAAGTACCTATCGCAAATACCGTCATGATCAAGGCCGCTTGCACGGGGCTTCCCGTAGACAAGGCATACAACTGCATAGATTGCGTAAAACCACACGGCAAAAAGAAGGTCAAAACGCCAATCACACCAGGAATCAACGGATTATGACTGGTCGTTAAAGCCGTAATCGCTTGAGTTAATTTTGCTGGTGGCGCAAAGAACCACACACCTGGCGGCAGAAGCCGCATTAAATGTACGCCTAGCGTTAACATGAGGAGTGCGATCACAATCACTAACAAACTATTCGCCGTAACGGATAAACTCACCATCTGCCCTAGCCAACCAACCACTACCCCCAAACCCGCAAACCCAAGTAATCTCCCCACGTGAAAATACACATGTGAACTCACTTTTACTTGTGTAGCTGACACGGCCGCCACCACCCCCGTCACCATGGCCGTGCAAGAAGATAATGACGCCACCAATCCAACAAGTAACACGGCCCCTAAATTTGTGGCCGTGGTCACCTGAGGTGAAAACGTCAAAATCCCAGAAACCTGTAAACTAAAATACGCGATCACTACGGCCATCACACCCAACATTACACGCTGCAACGTGAGCGGAGTCTGTGTCCTGACAGCACAAGTTTGTGTCTGCATACACGGATATTTTACACTTTCTCCCCGTAACTCACAACCAACTTCTCAAAGTCATTTTTTTCGCGTAAAATACAATCAAATATGAAGACGTCACCTGAAGACTTCGCCTGGAAAAATGACGAAGGACAATTAGCCATCGACGTAGTTGAAACCCCTGACACTATTTTGATACGTTCAGCTATCGCCGGGGTAAAAGAACAAGACCTGGATATTCATGTCAATGAAGACCTGGTCACTATTCGTGGCGAGCGCCATGTTGACGCCGTACCTGTGCGTGCTACGGTGCATTATGAAGAGTGTTTCTGGGGGGCCTTTTCTCGTTCCGTGATCCTACCGTGTCGTGTCAAAGCTGATGAAGCTGAGGCCGCTTTAAAAAATGGCATTTTAACTATTTCGATCCCTAAAGCCAGTGACAGCGTACGTCTGCACGTGCGCCGTGACCCAGATATATGAGCAAACATACCCCTCACCCCACCGCCCCAAGCTCACACTCTGAAGATACTCCCCAAGTTTTTAAAGTAGATTCTCCCAAGGTTCCAGGCTCTGGGAAAATCAGAGCGGCTAAAATTGCCGTGATCATTTTAATTTTTGGTAGCTTTATAGTGGTCGGTGCTGCTGGCGCCACTTACGCTTACTCCCAAGATTTAATTTTACCTGGTACTACTGTCGCCGGCGTGCGGGTTGGTGGGCTGGATCGTTTGGCCGCCACCGAACTCCTCCAGAACTCTTTTGATGACATGGTGGATGCCGGCGTTGACGTTGAGCTCTATAACACCACACAACATCTCGACCTCAGAACCAACGTCGCCACTGATCCTGACCTAGTTTATCAACTCATTGATTGGGATGTTAACGCCAGCGTCGATGAAGCCCTGGCCGTTGGCAGATCAGACCACCAACTCCAAAACTTCTTCTCTCCCCTCTATCATTTCACCGTCGCGCCTAAACACTTAGACGCTCATTACGTGCTAGCAGAAACCAAGCTCGAGGCCGCCATACGTGAAGCCTTCCCAAATGCTGAGTCCTCTGGCACACCGACTGACTTTGTGTTTGTCGGCAGTGGTGACAGCTTGTCAGTCAGCGTAGTTGAAGCCGTAGAAGGTGCCGTCATCGATCTTGAAACTGGACTAACTGAACTCACCACTGACGCCCAAGATTTACACTTGGATACCTTGTCTTTAAGACTCATTGAACGCTCAGCCGGCATTACCAAATCAGAAGCCGAAACCCTGATTCCAGACGCCACTGCCGCGGTTGAGAATGCGCCGTATACGCTCAGCTTTGCTCCAGAGTATGGCCAGGCGCTCACCTACCCGATTACTGGCAAGGATCTAGAAATCTGGCTCCTCCCTACCAAAGACGCAGAAGGCAACCCAAGTCTAACTTTAGATACGGCTGCCATGGAAGCCTTTCTGAACGAGATTCACACTGACATCGATATCGCGCCACAAGACGCTAAGTTCGTGGTTGAAGGTGATCGCGTAATTGAATTCTCAGAAAGCCGCGATGGTTTTGTGATCAAAGATGATACCGTGCTAGATGACTTACTCGCCGTCTTTGGTACACCAAACTCCACCATCACCATTGCCGCCGAAAAAACCGAACCCGCCATTCCAACCGGCAGCGCCAATGACTTAGGTATCAAAGAAGTCTTAGGCGTTGGTTTTTCTAGCTTTGCCGGCAGCCCAGCCAATCGTCGCGCCAACATTCGCCACGGCGCCGATAAACTAAACGGCCTCCTAGTTGCTCCCGGTGAAACGCTCTCTCTAATCGAGCATCTCAAACCTTTCACCGTTGCCGACGGCTATCTCCCAGAATTAGTTATCAAGGGCGATCAGATCATCCCGGAAATCGGAGGTGGCTTGTGCCAAATTGGTACCACAACCTTCAGAGCCGCCATGAACTCAGGACTAGACATCGCTGAACGTCGCAATCACTCACTTGTGGTTAGCTATTACAACGACCCCTCCAACAATAACCCGGGAACTGACGCTACTCTTTACGACCCCTCGCCAGACCTCAAAATCACCAATGACACCGGCAATTACGTCATGCTCGCTACCCACGTAGACTCAGCCACCAATGAGCTGGTCTTTACCTTCTGGGGCACCTCAGATGGTCGCCAAGCTTCATACACGCCGCCAGTGGTCCTCAGCTGGACTGGCTACGGTGCAACTGTAGAAAAGCCCACTACAACCCTAGCTCCTGGCGTCCGCAAATGCCAAGCCGCTCACCCTGGGGCTACTACCACCTTTGATTACAACATCATCATGCCTGACGGCACCCTCAAAACCAGAGAATTCTTCTCAACTTACAGATCTCTACCGACTATATGTCTCGTGGGGGTCGGGAGTCCGGGTGGAGATACGTCCTCCGGTGAAGTCCAAGGCATCTCAGACGAGCCGATATAACTTAAAAAACAGAGCAATTTGCTCTGTTTTTTAATTATTTCTTAACCTCAGCTGATATTCGCGATACTGCGGTCAAGAAGATACATTTGCTGTGATTGCCCAGACGGATCCAGGAAATACAACTCATACATCCCCATGCTTGTCGTGACCGCAGTATCGCGCTCACCAGACCCCCCGATTCGCTACTAGCCCTCCCAAGCGAAGGGGGTAAATTACCTGGTAATTCGCAATACGTCAAGCTTTCCGCCAAAACCTAGGTCTCGGAGGCCTTTCTAATGACCTTATCGATCAAGCCGTACTTCTGAGCCTGCTTAGCCACCATGAAGTTATCGCGCTCAGTATCTTCAGTCACCTTAGTCACGGTCTGGCCAGTATGATGCGCTAACAGCTCATTCAAAGTCTTTTTAAGCTGCAAAATTCTTTCTGCGTGAATTTGAATATCTGTCGCCTGACCCTGAACCCCACCCAACACTTGGTGAATCATGATCTCAGAATTTGGCAGAGCAAAACGCTTGCCCGGAGCTCCAGCCGCCAATAAGAACGCTCCCATCGACGCTGCCATACCCACACAGATAGTAGAAACATCTGGACCGATGTATTGCATGGTGTCATAAATCGCCAAACCAGCTGACACCGAACCACCCGGACTGTTGATGTAAATCTTAATGTCCTTAGCCTTGTCTTGGCTCTCTAAAAACAGCAACTGAGCAATCACCGCATTCGCCACCCCATCATCAATCGCCGTACCCAAAAAGATAATGCGATCTTTCAGTAGGCGTGAGTAAATATCGTAAGCGCGTTCGCCGTAATTCGTCTTCTCGATCACGGTTGGAATCAAATATTGAGAGTGTTCAGCCCTAGGAGAATTTTGCATAATATAAACAAGATTACCTGTTCATATTAGCAGACTCCCCATGAGAGTGCAAATTATTTCTTAGCCAAATCTTACGCCTAAGTTTTAAGCTTGCGCTCAATAAAATCACGAATATCTCTCCCCTCACTTTCAATCGATCGATCCACCAGTCCCGAGACGCCCTTCACCACCGACCGCTCTAGCGAGCGATTACTCGCTTCAAGCTTAGACTCAAAAGATCTCTCGAGCGAGCGGTTGTTAGCTTCAACAACCCTTTCTACAATTGAGGTCAAAATGTTTATTTGTTCTCTAGAAAAATCAGACATACTGCAAAAATATACGCTCCTTATAAGATTTATCAAAGACGCTTATCCCCGCTTAAGGATTGGAGTGAAAGCTGACAAGTCGCATTCAATCCATGTATAAAACTTTCATTATGAGAAATAACCAAACAGCCCGTGCCCGCCGCACGCAACTCAGCCAAAACTTCTTGAGTCAAAGTACGCGCCTCAGTATCCATACCCGCATCTATCTCATCCAAAATGGCATACTTAGGCTGCAAGACTAACAGTGCCAGGAGCTCGGCCCGTTTCTTCTCTCCCCCAGACAACCCCACATGTAAATCTCTATTCACAAAGTCTGTGCCAAGCCCTAATCTAACAGTCACAGCCCTTAACCTATCGAAAAATTCAGCCGTACTCCAAGGCGTCGATCTAGTGGCATCACTCGCAGCCCGCAAGACACTCGCCAAAGTCACCCCCGCAATCGCTGGCGGCTCTTGATGCGCCAAAAATAAACCCAGCTTAGCGCGCTCCGCAGTTTTCAAACTTAACAAATCCTGGCCATCCAAATCTACCTGCCCGGACGTAATCATGCAGTCTGGATGCCCAAGCAAGGCCAAAGCCAAGGTGGATTTACCAACACCATTGGGACCAACGACCGCCACCAACTCCCCTGCCGCTAGCTGCAAACTAAAATCTAGCAACACTGACTTGCCGGCCCGCTGCACACTCAAATTACTTATAGTCAACATAAATTTTCTGTAAGGCTTTGAGAGGTAGCAAAGCACAATTCATACGCATCGGACCAGGAATTACGCCTAACAACTCCAGGACCCTAGCCTGATCTATACCCGCCGCTTCGTCAAGCCGATTACCTAGCACACTCTCTAGCAAAATTGACGTAGCGGCCTGACTAATAACACAGCCCTGACCAGTGAACGACACCTCGACAATCCTCTGATCGGCATCCAAACGTATAAACACATCAATCACGTCACCACATGACGGATTAGCTAGATGACAAGTCAACGCCCCCGCCTCTAAGCGTCCGTAATTACGGGGGCTACGGGCGTGCTCTAATAATTGCTCCCGGTACATGTCGCTCATACCAAACGTTTCAAACCCGTTTCAATCCCCGTCACCAATTGCTCAATATCGGCTAGGTCATTGTAAACACCCAAACTGACTCTCACGGTGCCGCTGACATTCAAACATCTCGTCAAAGGCGCAGCGCAATGATAACCAGCCCGAACCGCAATCCCCTGGTCAGCTAACACCTGCGCTAGATCATGCGAATGTACTCCCTCAAGACTCATAGACACTACACCAAGCCTGCCAAACTTAGGATTGGGAACATAAACCTTAACCTCAGGTACCTCCACCAAACGAGCCATCAGCTCCTGTGTTAGCCCGGCTTCATGCTGCTGAATCTCCGCTAAACCGAGTGACATTAAATACTTGCAAGCAGCTGCCAGTCCAATTGCTCCGGTCACGTTTGGGCTACCCGCCTCAAATAAACGGAGATCGTCAGCATAATGAATCTCGTCATCTAAAACCTCCGTCACCATCCCGCCGCCATACAGAAACGGCTTCAGCATCTTCCTCAAATTACCGTTCACATACACCGCCCCCACGCCATCCGGCCCGTACATTTTATGAGCACCAAAAACTAGCGCATCACAACCAAGAATCTTAACATCAACGGGTACATGCCCAACTACTTGCGCCGCATCCACAATCACCAACGCCCCCACCGCATGACCTAAACGGGTAATCTCAGCCACTGGCAAAATTACCCCCAAAACATTTGATGCGTACGTGATCGAGATCACCTTGGTAGCCGCCGTCACCATACCCTTTACAAGGTCGAGATCCACCGATCCGTCCTGCGCCATGGGCATATACCGCAGACTAAAACCCTGACGTTTAGCCAACTCTCGCCACGGCAACAAATTTGCGTGGTGCTCAAAAATGCTCAGTAAAACTTCGTCACCTGGACCCAAATGTGCCGCTAAAGATGTCGCTAATAAATTCAGTCCCTCGGTGGCACTTTTAGTAAACAGCAACTCGTCTGGCTCAGCTCCAAGCAAAGCCGCCACCTGTCTCCGGGACTCCTGCAACGCCCCTGAGGCTCGTTCAGCCCAAGCGTGCAAACCGCGGTGCGGATTACCTCTACCCGCCACTAAATACGCCTGCATACTTTCCCAGACCACCTCCGGCATCTGAGTGGTAGCGGCATTATCCAAATACACTCCCCCTGCTCTCAAAGCCGGGAAATCGCGTTTAATCTTTTGGACGTTAAACATAATCCGCAAATAACACCTGACTAGCCTTCTCTCGCCACGGCTCAGTCACCGCACTCAAAGCCGCATTCACAAAACCTCTGGCCACAACTCCTAGGGCCACCTCTCTAATCAGCCCCCGGCTCATCAAATAAAAAATCTCAGCTTCATCCGGCTCACTAAAAGTTGCCGCATGACCACACTCCACTTCATCTGTCTTCACTTCCAATTCTGGAATACACGCCGCCACGGCCTGAGGGCTTAACAGCAAATGACCCACGCGTTCGTAAGCCAAACTCCCCCGCGCCTCATGACCAACAACTTGCCTAGCCCTGACCTCAGATTTAGCCGCCTGCTTGAGCACAATTTTTGTGTCGACCTTGGCTTGCACATTTGGGGACTCGACAAACACTTCATCCGCCACGGAAATATGGCTCTTTTTATCCATGACTGCCGCACAGGCCAAAGCTACTCGCGCTCCATTTCCGGATACTTTTATAGCTCGACGAATGGTTACCTCGCCACTCCCCCGGATGCACAAGGCATTTTGCCAACTCGCCCCCGCCTCCAATTGCACCTGGTGAAAAATATGCAATCGCGCCCCTTCCGGCACTTCAAAGATCCTCGTCATCTGACCCACGGCCCCCGCCTCCAGCTGCACATCCAAACTAATCACCCTCCGCTCCCCCCGCGCAATCACAGTCACCTCATCCCACACATGCGTCTCACCAGCCATGACCCGCAACTCTCGCGGCAACGCCAAACTCAACCGGCTATCTTCTGATAGCGGGATCAATCTAGTCGATACTGCATTCGCTTGTGTCTGCATACTAACCCACACTCTCCATCTCTAATTCAATCAACTTCACTAACTCCACCGCGTACTCGAGCGGCAATTCCTTAACCACTGGCTCCAAAAAACCGGCCACCAACATTCTCACCGCCGCCTGTTCAGTCAGGCCCAAACACTGCAAATAAAACAGCTCTTTTTCACCTAATCGACCCACTGACGCCTCATGCGCCACACTCGCACTCTCGTTCTCTACGCGCATGACCGGAATCGTGGTTGAACTTGAGGCGCCATCTAGCATTAACGCGTCACATTGAACCCTCACTTTAGCTCTTTCCGCCCCAGCTGTCACCTTCACGATGCCGCGGTAGGTCGATCTTCCGCCGCCGCCAGAAATACTCTTAGATAACACCGTAGCCGCACACTCCGGCGCCACTATCGCCAGCTTATGACCGGTATCCTGATGTTGTAACGGGCCAGCAAAGGCAATCCCTAGGTAATCACTCTTGGCACCCCTCCCACGCAACACACTCATCGGGTACAGCATGGTGGTACCACTCCCCATATTCCCATTCAACCATTCAATCCGGCCGCCGGCATCAACCACAGCTCGTTTAGTGTTCAAATTGAACGTATTCTTACTCCAATTTTCGATACTTGAATACCGCACTCTAGCCCCTGGTTTCACAAAAATCTCCACACAGCCCGCATGCAACGCCGCGGCCTGAAACTTAGGCGCCGAGCAACCTTCAATGTAATGTACATCACTCCCTTCATCCGCAATAATCAACGTGTGTTCAAACTGTCCACCCCGTTCCGTGTTCATCCGGAAATACGCCTGCAGAGGAATGTCGACCTGGACACCTTTAGGCACATAAATAAACGTGCCACCACTCCATACCGCCGCATGCAACATGGCAAACTTATGATCATGAATAGGCACACACTGGGTCATGAAATACTCCTTAACCAGCTCCGCGTGTTCCCGCACCGCCACGTCCATGTTCTCAAAAATCACCCCCTTGGCAGACAACTCCGCCTTCAAATTGTGATACACCATGTCAGAGTCATACTGTGCCCCCACTCCCCCGAGCGCCTCACGCTCCGCCTCTGGAATACCCAGCTTCTCAAACGTCTCCCTAATCTCCTCCGGCACCTCCGCCCAGGTTTTAGACTCCGCCGTATCTGGTCGTACAAAATATGTAATCGCCTTAAGGTCGAGGCCAGCTAGTGACGGTCCCCAGCCTGGCATGGGAGCTTTTTCAAAAAACTCAAAAGCCCGCAACCGCTTGTCTAACATCCAATCTGGCTCACCTTTTTGCGTTGAAATATCGATAATCGTCTCTCGACTTAACCCAAACGGAGCCTTAAACTTAGGCTCATGTTCTGATGCATTTTCAAAAACCTCCCTAGAAATTGGCATAGTCCCTGCCCCTGGTCACATAAGACCAAGGAAGACGTCTAGCCTACCTAAAAAGCCCCCGTTCGTGAAGTCTAAAAAAGAAGAACCGTCCCATGCACGCGCATGAAGACGGTTCGTGCGGTCAGGCCGTGTACGTCACGACCCGACCAAGAGCCCAAGGCCAACGCCGAGGACTAAATGGCCATCGGCGCCTCGAGAACGGCGAGAAACCGGTAGTCTCCGTGCCAACCACCGTAGTCCATCGGAAACAGAACAAGAGCTCGACCACGAGTATCGCCATGCAGGAGCGCGACACGGCGGTTTTTCCCGTCAACCACGACCGAGCCCAAGGCCACGATCGTAAACTCATATTGATCATCGGGCCGATTAGCTGCATGTGCCAAGAGCTCATGGACGGTGGCTGGACGAACCCCCCGAAGCTTGTGCTCGGCCAGCACTTCGGCATCCGAGGCGTGGCGTCCCAGATGAATGTAGACGAACTGACGCTGGCGAGTGACGGTTCCAACATTCTTGCATTCGTCGACGGAATCGAATTGCGCTCGATCGAACCCTAGATCCACCCGATCGAACTGACGCTGCAATTCATCGAAGCTCGGTATAACGTACCGGACTATGGTCACGAAAATCGTGACCGGGGCCAGCGTACAAGGCATGCCCATGATGTGAGCGGCCAGATCACGCATCTTCGTGAGATTGGCCGATGCGACGTTCAGATCGGCCTCGGAACCGCCCATCTCCTCCACGGCCTTCAAAAGTACCGCCAAAAAGTTGGACACCTGACCAAGCATCGCCATCCAGGACACATTTTTGCTGCTCATCTAACACCTCGCAAATTGGCCAACCCCCACACCCAGACACTATGTCCAGGCCCAAGGTTAGTCATTTATCCTATTGCTAGGACCAATGAATGTACCTCAATTATAATAAAAATACAAGTCTCACCGGGTATTCTTTACGGTAAAGGTTAGACGATGGACGGGCGACATGCCGTGTTGTTCAATGGCTCGGCGGTGTTCTAGGGTGCCGTAACCTTTGTGTTTAGCAAAATTATACTGAGGATACATCTCATGCACCTTCTCCATGAGGCTATCCCGGTGCTCCTTAGCAATAATCGAAGCTGCCGCAATGGTAAAAATCTTGGCATCGCCATCAATAATTGCCTCCTGCATCCCTCCAACACCCGGGATGGTCTTATTACCGTCCACCAAAATAAACATATCCTGAGTCGGCAACTGCTCTTTTACTCTGCTCACCGCCTGATTCATAGCCACAAACGTCGCTTGGAGAATATTGATCCGGTCGATCTCATCCGCCTCACTGGAGCCAATCGCAAAAGCCTGAGCATGCGCCCGAATAAGAGCATTAGCTTCTCTGCGGGTCTCACGTGGCAACAATTTACTGTCCCGCACGAGCTTTTTCAGCTCACGTCGCGCTTTCTGCATCTCACTCCCCCATTCAAACACCACCGCCGCCGCGATTACCGGCCCCGCCAAACACCCTCTCCCCGCTTCATCAACTCCAATCACCACCGGATATCCCCCAGCTACCATCTGCAATTCCATCGTCACTGACGGGTATTTCATAATGTGATTGTAGCACGTCATCAAAAATACGCTGTAACGACCATGCCGCAGGCCAAACTATTGGCCTGCTTCGGCTGTAAACACAAAAAGCATGACCGAAGTCATGCTTTTTGTGGTCGGGCCGACAGGGCTCGAACCTGCGACCTGCTGGTCCCAAACCAGCCGCGCTACCAACTGCGCCACAGCCCGATACTCTTAACACTCAATAAATCCGCTAGACTTGTGCGGCCAAATAATACCCCAAGGGGATATTTTAGGCAAATTCCTAGAATAAGTAAAGAAACGTGGCCGGCCGAATGCAGATGCACCCAGCCAGCCCCTAGAGAAGACCAATGTCCGTCAAAAACTTACGAACAATCGCCATCTGAACCGGCACACTCATCGCCACGAGAATCGCCTCGTCCACGAATGGTAAGCAGTCCGGCACGAGCGTTAGCCCGAGTAATAGCGCCAGCAAGCCCACCAGCTTCAGGTAAGACTGATCCTGCAACCGAAGCTGCGCTTGTGCCTTTTCATCTTTCGTCATCACCTTATCAATCGTCATTCAACCTCCAGATACTGAGTTAAGGGACATTAAATAATAGCACAAAATCGCGTAAAAATCAAGACCGGCCCCTGAAGAGCCGGTCATAATCGTTGATATTACCAGCTTAAAACGGCTGCGTTTCTGTTTCCCAACCCACTAAATCTGAGGCGGAGTTAATCAATTCTCCTGATTGATAATCTGGCCAAAAGGCATCAGAGACATCAATCACCTCGCTAGCCCACTGCTCCCCAAACAATTCAATGGCGATATCCTCAGTATAAATCCAGCGTAATGTCCGGTTTGGTGCCACAGCATACACCTTGGGCACGCTCTGAATTTTCACCAAATACGTACCAGGCTTCACCGTGACACTGCCACCAATCAAATAGCTAGCCATGGTCGTCGAGTCAACCGTTTCTACATCAGCAAACGAGTATCCCCAGGACGTAAAAGTTACTTCATTCGGGAACGGGTGGCGTTTACCGTCATCCCCGATCACGTACACGGCATCACTTGAGGCTAATTTAATTAGCTTATTCGAATCACTCTCCTCTTCTGCTACAGGTTCTTCATCAACCACCGGCTCGTCCACCACTGGCTCTTCATCAGCTACGGGGGTACTAATGGCTGAAGCCTGGATGGCATCCAATTTCCACTGCTCAGATTCAGGCGACTCAATCTTCACGTATCGGAATGATTCCTCACCGAAGTAGCTGGCGGTCCACTCCACCTGACCAGGAGTAAACAAAGTATTCGCAGTGCCCACGATCACATTGTCCACTGAATAGAAAGTTACGACTACCCTGGCTCCGTACTGCAAAGATTGAAAAAATAAGGTCACACCATCTCGACCCTCTTCACCCTCGCCCATATCTAGCTTCACATACGTATTCGCGCTTCTGAAGTCCGTATACAACTGGTCTGGGGCCCCTACGGCATTCTGCGGACTCCAGAGATCGGCAAAGGAGTAGGCTACGGCCTCATTAGCGTATAGGTCAACAGCACGTACTTGTGGCGCCAGGCCTAGGCCCACGGCGCACAATAAGGCTAAGCTAGTAAATTTGTGGATATTTGAAAACATACCTGAGCATTATAGCAAGCTACTGCACGCTTGACGATACCCCATTTTAGCATTACTATATCCTCGTTATTCTTTGACATTTTGGGTGTGTAGCTCAGTTGGTTAGAGCGTTTCTCTGATAAGGAAGAGGTCGATGGTTCGAATCCATCCACACCCACCAGTAAGAAAAGTTGATTTAAACAGCCGGCTACATTGTCGTCGCCTTCCGTCGGACTCACCGTATTCCATATACGCTTCGTCCTTACTCAGTCGACTCCTCGTATCCAACTGTTTAAATCAACTTTTCACAACGCAGACAAACATCAAGAAGATCCGTTAAATTCAATACCCTCAGGAAGATTCATTTAAATAATTCTATCCGAGGCGCGGGAAAGATTTTTATGAGGCGTATGTAACCATACGGTGAATAAAAATCAGGGACCCGCAACAAAGGAGAGGGGTTATTTAAATGAATCTTCCTTACGCCGGGGTAGCTCAGTGGTAGAGCAAAGGTCTGAAGAACCTTGTGTCGACAGTTCGATCCTGTCTCCCGGCACCACAAAGTAGAAATCCAAACGGATTTCTTTTTTGTTTTCGTCCCTCTTCGTGATAGTCATAAAGTGTCAGAGCAAAGCGATGACTACTTTATGACACCAAAAAACAACGTCTCTGGACGTTGTTTTTTCGTTTCCGATAATCTCGATATCTCATAAAACAAAAAACTACCCGCAACGGTCAGGTTAGCTGATCAGGGTAGTTTTTTGTTTGATACCAATCAAGCGATGCTCTAATGACTAACTCTGTGATTACAACGTCCCGTGTATCGTAAAGTCATACTTACGTACGACTCTATGATCTCGACCGATAAAGGAAAATTCCTTTGAAAGGAGGTGATCCATCCACAGCTTCCGCTACGGATGCCTTGTTACGACTTCGTCCCTATTGCTGAACTCACCTTCTGCCGCCAATCAGCGACATTCGGGTGCTTCCAACTCTCTTGACGTGACGGGCGGTGAGTACAAGACCCGAGAACGTATTCAAGGTGGCGTGATGATCCACCTTTACTAGCGATTCCGGCTTCATGAAGTCGAGTTGCAGACTTCAATCCGAACTGAGACCGGTTTTGTGGGATTAGCTCCGTCTTGCGACTTGGCAACCCTTTGTACCGGCCATTGTATCATGCGTGTTGCCCTGGACGTAAGGGCCATGCTGATTTGACGTCATCCCTTCCTTCCTCTCCCTTACGGAAGCAGTCTCATGCGAAAGTATAACGCATGACAGGGGTTGCGCTCGTTAGTCCACTTAAGGGTACACCTCACGGCACGAGCTGACGACAACCATGCAGCACCTACATAGCACCCTCGAAGGAGTCTCCGTTTCTGGAGATTTGCAGCTATATTTCAAGCCCAGGTGAGGTTTCTCGCGTTGCATCGAATTAAACCGCATGATCCACCGCTTGTGCGGGTCCCCGTCTATTCCTTTGAGTTTTAATCTTGCGATCGTACTTCCCAGGCGGGCCACTTAACGCGTTAGCTTGTTTCAACGACTCTGGGAGGGTCGATACTCCCAAAATCTAGTGGCCATCGTTTACGGCGTGGACTACAGGGGTATCTAATCCCTTTCGCTACCCACGCTTTCGTCTCTCAGTGTCAGTAATGTTCCAGCAAGCTGCTTTCGCCTTTGGTGTTCTACCCGATATTAACGCATTTTACCGCTACACCGGGCATTCCGCTTGCCTCTCCCATACTCAAGCCTCGCAGTATCACCTGCAGCCTCCAGGTTGAGCCTGAAGATTTAACAAATGACTTACGAAACCACCTACAGACTCTTTACGCCCAATAAATCCGGATAATGCTCGGGGTCTCTGTATTACCGCTGCTGCTGGCACAGAGTTAGCAACCCCTTATTCTTCAGGTACCGTCAAAATTCGTCCCTGATAAAAGTCGTTTACGACCCTAAGGCCTTCTTTCGACACGCGGCGTCGCTCCGTCACACTTTCGTGCATTGCGGAATATTCTCGACTGCAGCCACCCGTAGGTGTCTGGGCAGTGTCTCAGTCCCAGTGAGCCAGGTCATGCTCTCACACCTGGTACCCGTCATAGCCTTGGTGGTCCATTACACCGCCAACTAGCTGATGGGACATAGGCTCCTCTCGCACCGCCGTAACTTTCATTCTCTACTTTTCGATTTGAGAACAATATCGTGTATTAGCCAGCCTTTCGGCTGGTTATTCACGAGTGCGAGGTAGATTGCCAATGTGTTACGCTCCCGTTTGCCGCTAATACTATCTTGATGTAATCGCATTAGTATCCGCTCGACTTGCATGCCTTAGACACGCCGCCAGCATTCATCCTGAGCTAGGATCAAACTCTCAGTAAAAACACCCCCACTTCGCTCCTTGCGGAGCTACGTTTGGGGTATCTGCTAAACCATTAAGTAGATACTTACGTATCACCTCATAGTCGCCTAAACCCGAGGGTTTAGGACTTTGGAATAGGACGTTGTAATCACACAATTAATCATTGCTTAGCCCTACAGTGAAGCGAAGCTTCTACTGTGGGGTTGATACATCGTTTTGATATGGTTATCTAAATTGTGAAAGTCCACGTCCAGAAGATTTTGACATTAGGACTTTCTCATTCGAGGCTAGTTTCGATAAACGGAGTGGCGGTGAGGAAACGTAGTGAATACTACGTAGACGAAACCGCCGAGGCTTCGTGAGTCGAAAATGGACCGAATGGGAAAGGACTAAGGATCTTTCAGCGACGAGCGGCAGTTTAACCGATATAAAAAACCCTGTCAAGCGTTACACCTCTATTTTCTGGGGATGAAAACAGGCCCTTTTCAAGTCTGGTCGACCTCCCAATCGCGATGCCCTAAAAAGCCCCTATCTCACGTGGCCAAAATCAGCCAAAAAATGTCATTTTATCAAATTCGCAGCCAACTGCTTGACCCGTACCTACGAAAAATCTACAAGCTAACCTTTGACCGAAATCTTCGTTTCAAGGACTACCAATCGGTCCTCATGATTATCCATTTGAGGCAGGATACTCCCGCCTACTAGGTCAGCGACCCCAGCTAAAATTTCATCTTTTGTAACCGTAAGCTTGTTATCAAAATTTTTCTCTATCCTATTTTCGACCGCCCTCATCTCTTGCAACAATAAATCATTATTATATCTAAACTCATCGTCCATCATCTGGATTAACTGCTCATTATTCACCCTGAACTTCTCATCCATCACTTCGCTGAAAACATCTTTCAATTGTTCCTTGGTCATCTCCATATACAAATAGTTTATCACATCTCCTTGGATCGCATCTGCTCCTTTCGCCACTTTTCAATGTCTTTATGATTACCTGATAAGAGTACAGGTGGCACCGCTAAAGTCTTTCGATTTTTGAACTTGTAACTCTCAGGCTTAGTGTACTGCGGGTACTCAAGCTCACCGTCAGCGCCATGTGATTCTTCAGTCAAAGTTTCAGCGTTGCCTAAAACACCTGGGATGTTTCTAGCAATCGCATCAATCATCACGAGTGCCGGCAGCTCCCCTCCCGTCAGAACATAATCCCCAATTGAGAGCGCCTCATCAGCGATAGCTTCCTGAACTCGGTGATCAACGCCTTCATAACGTCCGCACAAAAAGATCACTTGATCGTACTCCGCCAAACGTTTGGCATCAGCCTGAGTAAAGCGTTTGCCGGAAGCAGACGTGAGGATGACACGGGCGCCCTTGCGCTTGACCCCGCGCACTGCACGGTAAAGACGGGTCGCCGACCCGTCTCTTTGCTTAACGGCATGCACAGCGGCCTCGAACGGTTGTACGGTCATCACCATACCAGCTCCCCCGCCATACGGAGTATCATCGACCTTCTTATGTTTATCCTTGGAGTACTGGCGCAAATCATGTCCCTCAATCTTCAAAAGCTTCTTCTTCTGAGCCTTACCTAAAATCGACGCCTCCGCATACGGGGCGATCACTTCTGGAAAAATCGTAATGACATCAAAACGTTTCATACTTGATAAAGCATACTATAACTATCGATCTCTTCTGTAAATAAACCTCTGGCGTTGTTTGCGATCCACACATGATCATACAAAAATGCAAAACCAGCCCTTGCGGACTGGTTTTTCTTGCTTAGAACGTCAAACTGTCGACTGAGGCTTCATCCATGTCTGGAGATGTGTCAGCTACTGGAGCTGACATACCTACCGGCTCAGCTACGGCTGTCTCTCCGCCGGTGGCCTCAGGCATACGGCGCTTGCCGTTATCTGGAGCATCAATCCGGAAACTGATACGTAGATTACCTTTAGCACCAAGCGTCGCCAATAAGGTCCGGATAGCCACTGCGGTCTTACCGCCCTTACCAATCACGTAACCAGTATCTTCAGGTGACGTATGCACGGTGATCAACACACCCTGTTCATCAACCTTGCGGTCTGACTTAACTTCCTCTGGCTTGTTAACTAGCGCCTTAACAATGTACTCAACAAACTCCTGATCAAATTCCATACATTCAGGTTTCAGTATTCTAGGATTCAAGCCACTAAAGTTTAGAACTCATTAAGTTCTAAGACTCAAAGACACTCGAATAACTACATTATACAACAATTATACTGCTGCTTCTGCTTTTGGCGCCTCAGCTGCTGGCTCGGCTACCTTCACCTCTTCCGCCTTAGGCTCAGGAGCTTTTGGCTTAGCATCTTCAATAGCCTTACGACGCTTAGCAGTCAAACTAATGTTGTTAACCTTATCGCCCTTAATCAACTGCTTATCTACAAACAAGTTGTACAAGCCCTTAGATGGCTTAGCACCCTTGCCTAGCCAGTACTTAATCCGCTCCAAATCCAACTCGGCTTCAGAACGATCATTGCGTGGGTTAAGCTGGCCCAAAATTTCGATAGCAGGAGACCATGGATCACGAGTCTGTTCCTGTAAAACAATACGGTAGTAAGGCTGCTTGCGCTTTCCAGTGCGCGACAAACGGATAGTCAACATAATCAAGGTCAGAATTCGGATGCGGCTAAAAGCGTCCAAAATCTGAAAGTAAATAAAGTTTAGTCGCCAAAGAGTAGCTTTGTCAGCAATCTTTGTCAAGGCCTGTCGGGGCAAATAACCTAAACATATTTGACTTTAGCTAGATTTGTAGCTATAAACTATCACCACTCAACGCGAACATTCTCACAACTGTTAGGGGGTAAAAATGGGACCAATGAATTTGGTACTGGTGTGCGTAGGTGACTGGCATATCGGTACCAATGTACCAAAAAGCGTCGAGGACTTGCCTAATCGGCATGACCGACAACACACAGCCACACTCACGTCTGTAGGCACCTCTCAAGTCATAGCTACCGGGAACTGGCTCAGAGCCAATGGCCTGAAAAACTTCGACCAATGCCTGATGCCTGAATCGAGACCTGCACGAGAAACAGCTTACCGCTTAGGCTTCGAGGACGCCGAATGGAACGTCAGATCAGAACTGACCGGACACACATGGGAACACATCGGTCCCATCGGGAACCGCGATCGCTACTCTGGTTGTGCAACTGAGCTTACCGCGCAACCAAATCGAGACTTGCGCTACTGGGCACCTCCAAAATTTGAGCCCCCAAACCAAGTCATTATTCGCCTGTTGCCATTATTCACGGAGCTAATCCAGAGCAACGACTCTGGACATAGCAACGCGCTCATCGTTGGCGACATCGACACGCTGCTCGCCTTCCAGATCATGCTCGAACGACCGTGGCCGAGTAAGATCAGGTCAACCCTGAGTAGCGGAATCCCCGCTCAACAGGTCCACGCCGGACAATGCTTCCACTACACGCGTACAGACCCAAATTCCCGGGTAGTGGCGACTGAATTAGCCTGGAGCCGTAATGTGCTCCCGCATATCGGGACTCCACGCCTCCAGGCAATGGATCGAGAAAAGTTTATGTGTTTCGCTCAACAAGGCTTCACGCATGAAGAATTGAAAGCAGAGTTCGGCAACTAGCCGTACGCCGCGTCCTCGTCTGAGCCTTGCTCCGAGGACGCGGCGTCTTATTTTTTCTCAGTTTCGTCACTCCGTACTCAGTATGTCATTAAAACAATGGCAGTATAGTTGCGAACAATACACTTATTTTGCTTAGTTTTTAGCATAATTGTCATAATTTGATTGACATTTCTACTAAAAAATGCTATAGTTCTTCGTCAAAATAAACTGGAAAAATTAAGATTCCACGTCATTTGATCTGTATCATCACAATTGAATACTGACCTAAAATATATCTCCTAGCCTGCATTTCTGCTGACGCTCTCATTCTTTCTATCGCAATTTGTGATAGAACGAGCGAGAGCGACATCACTCTGGCAATTCGCCAGAGCTAACGCTCGAGGAGTTAGCATGAATACCGTCGTCAGCGCCACTGGGACCACCGTCGCACCGCAATATGCGGTACGCGTAGCTGCCGCCCTGATTACAGGGGATCAATACTGGCGCGACGGTCGCGTACCTGAGCTGCCCGACCCCTCTTGGACGGATCTCGAAATCCTCTGTGAGGAGGGAGGCGATAGAACCAACGCCACCATGGAGGAGGACGGGTCAACAATGACCTGGTACCCCTTTCAGGGAGGCAAGGAGTCTGGTCGTTTTGTACGATTCCACTCCGACTCTCGAGTCGAGTGGAACTCTGGCACGAGTGAAGGATCATCCTTCATAGCTACCGTACTGGTAGCGCTCGGTCTCACCCCAGAGCCCGTCCGTGGAGATTTCCACTCAGATCTGTACGGAGCTTACCGGCCCCGTACAGCCTTCAATCCGCAGGGTGAAAAGATTATCGTCGGTATTGACGATCCTACCTAAGAGGTTCTGGAAACAAAATTCCAAGTAGCCGTACGCCGCGTCCTCGTCTGAGCCTTGCTCCGAGGACGCGGCGTCTTATTTTTTCTCAGTTTCATCACTCCACATGAGCCAGGTCCGCTCATCAAAACCACCTCGCTCCGTAAATTTCTGCGCTCTCGCCCGTTCAATCTCCTCGGCTGTAATCCCTTTCAATACGCATAAAGACTTCACCACTTCAGCCACGTCCGCCAGCTCTGTCACTAAAGCCTCATGATCTAATGTAGCCGCAACCTCCGCAGCTTCCTCAACCAATTTCCCGCGTAAAGCCTGTTCAAACTCCACATTCTCAGTCAGTTGCTTCAATTCAAACAGTACTTGTTTACGCCTTAAAATCTCTGGAATCTTATCTCTTATCAGCTTGTTATGGATTATTTTAGCCATAATGAGGTATGCTAATTTTATGTTCAAACGTCCCAAGCGTAATCAGATCAAAAGCGTCCTTGATGTCATCTGGCTAGGCTTGCTTAGTATTGTACTCGTTGGGGTCATCTTTATTTATCGTGATTATTTCAAACTCTCTACTCTTCAAGACTTACGCCACTCGTTCTTTCCGTGCAAGTCCCCCATCAGCTACTCTATCAAGTCAGTCGATCCCCGCTTCAACCTCACAGAAGAACAATTCGCCGCTGCCATTTTAGCCGCCGAAAGTATCTGGGAAGATTCTCTTGGTAAAGAACTTTTTATACACAAAGGAAACGGAGATTTGTCTATAAATTTAATTTACGATTATCGCCAAGAAAGTACCAAGCGTCTCAGCCAGCTCGGACTCACCATTGAAACCAACAATGCCAGTTACAATGCTCTCAAAGATGAATACGCATCTGCTTATCAAACTTATTTAGATCAAAAAGCCACTTTAGATCAACAGCTCAAAGACCATGAAGCCCGGGCCAAAGCTTATGAAGCACGCTTGGATGCCTTAAAAACAGAAGACAGCATCAAGCCAAAAGACAAACAGGAAATAGTTGCGGAAAGAGAGGCTGTAAATGCCGAAGCGGCAGTGATCAATGAACAAGTCCTCGCAATCAATGACTCAGCCGACACCGTCAACACTTTAGCTGATGCCTTAAATGACCTATCAGAAAAACTTAACCTCACCGCCACCAGATACAACACTATCGGCGATGCTCTCGGTGACGAATTTGTAGAAGGTACTTTTGGCGCCAGCAATAACGGTGACGAGATCAATATTTATCAATTTGAAAATCAAGACAAACTCATCCGCGTTTTAGCTCATGAACTTGGCCACGCTCTCGGCCTGGATCACGTAGAAGATCCAACGGCGATGATGTATCGGCTAAATGAAGGTGAAAGCAGCGAACTCAGTGACGCCGACATTTCTGCCTTAAAACATTTGTGTCGAATTAAATAAACTCGTGACCAATGTCACGAGTTTATTTGCAATCACTATTTCTGCTTCCAGCGCTTCAAAGTCGGCAACTGATACCAGGTCAATTTACGAATCCACCAGGACAGACCCTTAGCCTTTAACATCTCATCAAGCCCTTTACGAAAATCTTCTAAAGTCTCTTTAGCACAAAACTCACCGTTTCTCAAACAAAAACTACAATAATCTGTCGATTTTGTACCATCAGCATTCAGCCCACCATTCTCAGGATCCTTCGACATCGGCATCGCACAGCTCTGACATTGCGCTCCAAGTTTGAACATATATTTCGAACGAAAGTGAGAAATCTTAAGAGGCCAAGGCTAACATGGCTGCTTCATGGATCGATATTTATCGACCAACCAACCTACAAGCACACCGACGAGTCCATAAAAGATAGCGTCGATTAAAAACATGGTGATCAAAAAAGGTACGACACCGCTCTCCCATGACACGTCTATCGACAACCCCTCGGCTACAAGAAATGGAGCGACAACACCAGGGGCCAGTGGGAAAGTCAAGAACGAAAAACGTTCTGATGACATCGTAATAAAACCAGCTACCAACGTATAAACCGTAATCAACCCTGCTCCAAGAAGAAAACGATGCTGATGCTTCGAAATTTTCATATTACTTCTTAATCGCTCGAATTGCCATGAACATTGGGATCTCTTGGCGGGCGCGGTTCTCGGCTTTGGCTCTAGGGCCACTATCGCTGTTGCGGTGTGAGATCCATTCTTCGATAGCATCGACCATGAAACCTGCATTAGCTAGCTCCTTGATGTAAGTCTCAAGTGGCCTGTGATACGAATAGGTTACCTTACTTTTAGCGCCCTCCCCCGGATTAGCGACAATCGGGATTTCATTCGGCGACAAATACGCGTCAGTGCGTCTGAATTGCAAGCCTCTACCCTCATCCCAACCCCAACCAGTCTGCCGAGGAATACGGAACATAGGGTGATTCAGCACAATCACGAATGGAGCGCCTGACTTTAACACTCTGCCAGCATCCTTGAACACGGCCGCAAACTCATCGATATTTTGAATAGCCAGGTTACAAGCAGCGCCATCAAAGGTCGCCTGGTCGTAATATCTGGCAAAATCGATAGCGTTGGCGACACGGAAAGTTGCCCCTTTGATTTTTTTGGCCTCAGCCTGCTTAATCAAGGTCGAAGAAATATCAAAACCAATCACCATAGCCCCCGTATTCGCCACCGCCCGGGCAAATGATCCCTCACCACAAGCAATATCGAGATAATTTTTGCCTTTTACGGGATACAACAAACGCAAAGAACCTGGAAAAATCACCTCAGATTGAAAAGTATCCTCTTCTTTTAGATGTTTACCGTACCATTTAGCCACCGGCTCCCATGAACCTTTAGCACCTTTGGCAGCAGCCACTGGGGCCTTAGATTGGCTAGCATTCGGCCTTCGACCTTGCTTGTGCGGTCTACCTGAAGCATTCGGGCTTCTTCCGGGCCGTCTAGCGGGCTGATTATTTTCACCTTTAAAACCAAATACCATAAGCTTGGGATCTTAGCGTAAAGCATACTACATGTAAATGCCCAGGGGGTTATTGCGGTCTTTAAGCCATTGCTTAGGATTATTACGGATATAGGCACGGACCTCATCCACGCCTAAACCGTATCGCAATATTTTCTCATGAAATCTCTCCTGCCAAGCAAAATCAGTCATCCCGGCATCCGTAACCCAGCGCGTGATCCCCGCCTTTAATTGGCCAATTATGACACCAAGTGCAGAGTTATTCTGCTTTCCAAGTTGAATCAGTAAGTGCACGTGATTCGGCATGACTACAAAGGTATCAACGTTTATATTCGGCCTGCGAGTCTTCAGGGCCATAATTTCCCTTAAGGCAATATCACCTGCAAGCCCTAATTCCATACCAGCAATACCATCAGGCATCGTAACGATATCACCAAAATAATGATTACGATTTTTTGTGCATATCGTCACAAAATACCAACCCGATTTGGCATAATTCCACCCCAATAATCGGGGCGACGAAATACGATACCGATCACGGAATCTGTCATTTGGCATATTGCATATCGCCGTAGAGACGGCCTTCTGGCCGTCTCGCGCTTTTCCACCCGCGATCACGCATGCACCCGCGCGATGTGTAAGAGACGGCCTCACGGCCGTCTCTACGGTATGGGATTTGCATCCCCCGTCCCTACCGCCGCGCCGAATCGCCCCCCGCGATATCCTCCAATCGCACCGATAATAACGAACTAATACCCTCATCCCCCATGGTGACGCCGTACAACGTATCGGCCTTTTCCATGGTCGCGCGATTGTGTGTGATGACAATAAACTGCGTATGCAAACGTAATTCATTCAAAATATTCGCAAAACGCACGGTATTCGCTTCATCCAACGCGGCATCAACCTCATCCAATACCACAAACGGCGACGGATTGGTTTCCATGATGGCAGACAACAACGCAATCGACGTCAAAGCGCGCTCACCGCCAGACAGCAAATTCAGCGCCTTCAATTTCTTGCCAGGTGGCGTGGCTTGAATATCAATTCCCGCCACAGCCTCTTTACGGTTAGCCACACGCTCTGAAATTCTCTCTGAAGACTCCTCTTGTTCGTTATGCTCCCCCGCCACTTGCTCCATGGCTCTATCTAAAACAACTTGATTTTCACTAGAAACATCATCCTGCGTCATTTTAACGAGTGAACATGAACCCCCACCGAACAACACTTTGAAATATTTCTGGAAATGTTCGTTAATCGATTTAAAGGCCCGTTCTGATTGGGATCTGATTTCTTGATCCAATTCATCCACCACCCGTTCAGTCGCCTTAATCGCACCGCGCAAATCAAATACCTGAGTCGACAAAAACGTAAACCGTTCATTAACTTCATCATGTTCTTTCACGACCTCCGGATCGATGCCGCCGATCATCTCAAGTTGATGACGCACACGGACCATCTTGTCATG
The DNA here is from genome assembly GCA_049296775.1 of Patescibacteria group bacterium. Lineage (GTDB taxonomy): Bacteria > Patescibacteriota > Patescibacteriia > UBA9934 > UBA9934 > JAGORL01. Next base: position 317,707 of record JBAQTB010000001.1, on the reverse strand, counting down.
TAGCTCATGAATGTTCACAGCCCGAGTCTCAGGCGCGGTACGGATCATGTCTTCAGTGCGCTGCTCCCCAATAGCATCACGTGACTCAACCATGAGCGACTCAATCCGAGTTTCTACGCGCGCTAATTCCACGCTATGTGCATTGCGCTCATTTTCTAGCTGCATCACCTCGGCCTGCAACTGGCGTAAAGACCGCTGAAAAGCAAATACTTCGCTCTTAGAGGCCGAGGCTTCTCTGGCCTTAGCATCCATAGCCTGTTCAGCCTCTTTAACCTTGGCCTCAGCGGCTTTAATCGACCCGTTAGCATTATCTAGATCTGCTTTATGTTTAGGATCGACCTTGAAATCTTCAGGATTCGGCTTGATCAGGCGATCCCGCAGCTTGCTCGACCGGCCGAGCGCCGCCTCAATCTCCTGCACCACATTCTGAATCTCGCCTTCACGTACGGATGGGTCGACGACCCGTCCCCACGTCTTTACGATAGCAAACAAACGCTCATGCAAACTGGCCAGCTCCTTCACCTCCCCAATAATGTCAGTCAGCGGTAAAGGCGCCCAAGATGACTGAGCTCTGACCTTAGCCAGTTCAATTTCACGCTCAATCGCAAAGTGCGCCTTACGGGCAGCCGCCAACTCTTCTTGCGCCGTCTTGTACGCCGACTGGTATTCTTGCACGCCGCTAGTATCCGTCACCTTACCAGCCTCAGCCTTTTCCATCTCTGCCAGTTTGGCATCTCCGGCCATCAACTCAGACTTCTTAGCTTCCACTTTTTGGAGGGCTAATTGCACCTTGGTGTCGATAGCTAGTTTCTCATCTTGCAAGTTCCAAAATTGAGTACCAAAATAGTTCGCTGAGATTTCCTTGAGCTCCGCTTCTACTTTTTCACGCTCATTCAAACGCTTCACTTGGCGCTTAAGTAAATTCAAACGTGGTTCAAGTTCCTGTAAAAGGAGCTCAACATCAGCCAAATTCTTAGCCGAACGCTCTAACTTAAGCATCGATTGGTGACGTCTGATCTGCAAACCACGCACGCCCGTAGCATCATCGAAAAAAATCTTGCGTTCCTCTGGTGATGAGGTCAAAATGTGGTCAACCATACCCTGACCGATCACCGCGTACGAGCGTTGACCCACACCTGCTTCAGCCAAAGTCAATTGAATATCGCTCAACCTAACTTCAGCTCCTTGCATCATGTAACTCGATTCCCCATCCCGATACAGCCGACGCGCTATTGTGACCTCACTCGCCTCAATGCTCGGCATGCTCTTGTCTTCATTATTGAAGGTCAAAGTTACTTCCGCAAAATTAGCGCGACCACGCCCTTCAGAACCAGAAAAAATAATATCTTGCGATTCCTTGCCCCGCAGTTGTTTCATCGACTGTTCACCGAGACACCACCGGATAGCGTCAGACAAGTTAGATTTACCCGAACCATTCGGCCCCACCACCACTGTTAATGGATTCGACCCCGCCTGTGGCGCCGGAAACTCCAAAACTGTCTTCTTGGCAAAGGTCTTAAACCCCTGAACTTCTAAGCGCTGGAGATACATAGTTGCAAGTATTGTAACCTAATTTTAAGCCCTAGCCTAGTCATAAAGACTGCTTAACCTTAGGCCATTCTTGAATTCAAAAACCCGCTCATTGTCTCCCGACCTAGGATCAGTAGACATAAGCGGGCAAGTCCTGCGGTACGTGCCATATCCTGGCTTACTCCTCAAGTAAGGCGGCAAGAATGTTAGTACCCGCGGGTAAACGTACTCTTTGACTGAACGGCGATTCTTCACCGTACAGGTAGCGTCGACACGGCTCTCCATGTTCGCCTGGTTCTGTCACTAATACCAGATTGCGACGATGGGTCTGATTTCGCGCTAACGCCCCCAGCATCCGCATGCGGACTTGAAAGCTGTATTGAGCCGCATGGGCCAGCAACTCCGACGTACTCGCAGAACGCAGCCCCATATCCCTCAAACAGGCCTCAACGTCATCCTCGTCAATTTGACGTCCGAGAGACACGAGCTTCAATTGTCTAACGGTAGCTTTGGGCACCAAGGTCAAAGGGAAATCAGTCTCTGTGACCAATCTGCCTATACCTTGTAGCTTGAGTTCAGAGAGTCGAACCTGCCAAGGGATACCTGGCTGTAGCTCGACGGTGAAGTTTGTAATACTGATATCTGTTACCAAGATCTTTACAATCTCAGCCAGTTTAAGCGAACCGTCATCAAACCCGAGGGCGACGGCATCCAACACCGCACCTCCGCCCTTCTGTAGGGCCTGAATGATCAACCGCCCCACGTTAAGTGCAATCTTGTCCTTGATCTCATTAGACAAATGCGCCCACTCATCACTTTCGTTCTCCATCGCTACCCCCAAAAGACCTGTATAAACTAGCCTAATCCCCAGCTTTGTCAAACCCCAAAGCTTGACCCTTAGCCACCACTCAGCTACACTTACTCATCCCCTACACTGATAGGCGAGCAGCGTATGACTAACTTAATTTATCAAAAAATCCAAGATTTAATCGCTAATGCTAGACATATTTTATTATTGACAGACGAACGTATCGACGGCGATACCATTGGCTCAACCATGGGACTGTATCATGTTTTAAATAACCTTGCCCCCCATAATCACCCCTTAACAGGTGAACAGCGTCTCGTGGAAGTATTTTCCCCTAAGCCCTTACCAGAGACTTTCAAATTCATTCCCGCCATTGATGTCATTCGTCGGGATGTAGAGGTTTTTAAACAAACTACCATCGACCTCGTGATTATTTCGGACTGCTCAGACGGCGAATATATCAAAGCCCTCCTCCCAAGCATGGCGCATAAAGTACCAGTGGTCGTTTTTGATCATCACGCCTCCAATCCCAAGTATGGCACTGTCAACCTGGTGGAACCGCAGGCCGCTTCCAGTGCCGATGTAGTTTGGCGTTTTGTAAAAGCTACCAACTGGCCGGTATCTCCCGATGCAGCCCAATGTCTACTTACCGGCATCTGTACGGATACGGTGCTATTTTCCACCCCGAATACCACCACTGCTGCCCTAGATGCTTCGTCTGAACTAGTGCAACTTGGTGCCGATTTAAAAATCGTCGTGCACCACACCCTCATGCAACGCTCGCTGGCCTCTTTGCAGCTCTGGGGATTGGCTATGCAACGGCTCTTTCATGACACTGAGCTCAACGCTACGGCCACTGCCATCACTCTTAGGGATATGCAGCTGTATAAAGGCACAGAAGACGACATCGGGGGCATCTCTGGGTTTCTACACGCCATGCTAGACGGTCACCATGAAGTCGTGGTCGTGTACAGAGAAACAGCTGATGGAGCCGTGAAGGGTAGCATGCGTAGCCGTGGCCGAGACGTAGCCAAATTAGCTGAGGATAAATACGGAGGTGGTGGGCACAAGCTGGCTGCCGGCTTCAAAATCCCGAATGCCAAGCTCAAAGCCCTAAATGGCACCTGGCTAGTTGAAAGAAATCCCACTATCTGATAAATTACCCTTGATTCGCTCTTCACGAGCCAATCACATGCGAGCGTATTAATTTCGTTCCAGATGAGGAGACGACCGAGGACCGAGGAGACGTACTGATAGGTACGTAGACGAGGCCCGGAGGCCGGCGACAAAATATGGGACGAAAGTAATAGCGAGCAGGTAAGCGGGTGTCGTATAGCGGTTATTATCTCAGTTTTCCAAACTGATGATGAGGGTTCGACTCCCTCCACCCGCTCCAAAAAAATCCTGGTTTTAACCAGGATTTTTTTGTCCCGAGCGAACGCGAGGGACCTAATGAGTTTTTTGTTTACTCGAGCTCTGCCATTGCTTGCCTGTAACGCCACTGCCAACAACCTTTTGACTCATTCCACGGATTGGTGCCGCGTTTGCTGTTGAGATAAATGCCCATGTCGATATTCGCGTACGGATCAAACTTGCGCAGGCCGGCCGCATACTGCGGAGTGGTCTTTTCCGTACCATCAATAATTTGAAAATATCCAAACGCCGAAGAACTGGAATTTTTCACCATTCTCCAAGTACTTTCACAAAAAATAATCGTGTCGAGTAAGACAAAATCACAGCCCACCTCCTCACAACGCTCCGCCAAGTACTCACGCGGCGTGGGTGGTGGCACAAACTCTGGAGGTCTGAACGGATCCGTGACGGCCAATAAAACTCCGGTCAAATTCATCGATAGTAATGACAAAAATACCGAAACTATCACCACCAATCGCACTTTTCCAATTTTACGCGTTAAGATTTTCACGGCTCAAGTATAACATTTTCTCTAATCCAACACCCTAAACTTACCCTCCCCCGCCCACGCCACCGCCAAAGCATCCGCAGCGTCATCCGGCTGTGGTACCGTAGCTAATTTTAGCAACATCGTGATCATTTTTTGCATCTGCAACTTATCTGCATGCCCGTCTCCACTCACCGCCATCTTGATCTCGGTCGGCTTAATCTCAATGAGATCAATCTGATACTTAGCTGACAAATACAAAATAATCCCCCGAACTTCTGCAACTTTTAAGGCTGTAGTTATATTCTTAACAAAAAACAACTCCTCAACTGCAATCAAAGTGGGACTATATCTAGCAATTAATGCCTCTAAATCCTTAGCGATTTCAAACAGCCTGTCCCGGTGCACCACACCTTTAGCGGTGGTAATCACGCCACAACCCACGTAACTCAGCTTCCTCCGCTCATCAGCAGCAATCACCCCAAAACCCAAGCGCCCATACCCAGGATCAAGACCTAAAATAATTTTTCCTGACTTGGCCTGCATACCTACATAATACCTTGTTACAAAAACAAAAACGAGCCATTAAAACTCGTCCTGTAAGGCTTTTTAGGTAACAGCTCGATATTTCAGTCCCAGATCAACTCGAAATCTCTCTAATCGCTCTTCAAGAAAATCTTTGGTGACCATACGATTCTTGATCCAGGCTAATTCACGATGGATATCGTTAAATTGTGGAATAATCTGATATTCCATAAGCTCAGAAATTTCTTTTTGGACAATGTCTTTAACAATTGGAGGGACCTCTGCACGAATAACCTCCTTCATTACCCCACGCAGTTGATCAAGTGTCTGCCGATCAAACATACACACAAATAAATAATCAAAGGCTGGGGAGCTACAGACATCATACCCTGACGCAAAAACAAAATCGATCCCGCATGGGGACCGATTTTGTGATCAGCTTACTCTTCTGATTTTGGAGCTTGCATGGAATCTTCTGCTGCTATAGTTCCAGTTTGTGGACCTTCTAGCTTAATTTCTGCAGCTACAGCTGGGCTCAATTCAACGGGTTGTTCGTAAATCTTCTTAGGATAATCAATGACTACTTCATTGCCTTCAAAACCAGTACCAGCTGGAATCAAACGACCAATAATCACGTTCTCCTTCAGACCAGCCAACTCATCCACCTTGCCAGTCACCGCAGCATTGATCAGTACTCTAGCCGTTTCCTGGAAAGAGGCTGAAGACAACCAGCTTTCAGTAGATAGAGATACCTTCGTCACACCAAGCAATAACGGTTCAAAACCAGACAATTTACCGCCAATGGCATCAATTCGGTCTTGCTCGTCTAGCAAAGTCGCCTTTTCAATGATCTCACCTGGCAACAAATCAGTATCACCCGGATCATCAACGCGTACGCGACTAAACATCTGACGAATAATCACCTCAATATGCTTGTTATTCAGCTTCTGTCCTTGAGAAGAGTAAATGAACTGCATCTCTTTAGACAAATACTTCTGCACGGCGTATTGACCCTTGGCTTTAAACAGAGCCTGCAAGTCCAAGTGACCATCAGTTAACGCGTCACCAGCCACCACTTCATCACCGTCCTTAACGTACAAGGTGTAACCGTGTGGAATGATATATTCACGAGTCTTTTCAGAATCGTGCACCACGAGCACGTTGGTCTTGCCTAACTTAGCAATACCATCGACATCGGCGAGTACCTTCTCACCCTTAGTCTTCTCCGCAATCGCCTGACCGGCAACTACCTTCTCCCCCTCGGCTACCAAGGCTTTACCGCCTCTGCCGAACAAGAAAGTCTTCTCTTCTACAGCTGCGTGGCGAATCTTGACGATCTTCTGACCAGGCGTAGTGTCGACCATTTCCTTGCCAGTATTCGCCTGCACTACCGTTCTAGCCGCCTTTTCAATCTCAATCTTACCGGATACTTCACTCATGACGGCCTTACGCTTAGGCAAACGTGCCTCGAACAATTCTTCAACGCGCGGCAAACCTTGAGTAATATCTTTTCCAGCCACACCTCCAGTATGGAAGGTACGCATGGTCAACTGTGTACCCGGCTCACCAATAGACTGAGCGGCCATAATACCTACCGCTGTTCCCATTTTGACCAACTTGTTGTGTGCCAAGTCATATCCGTAACACTTCTGACACACACCCCGACGAATTCGGCAGGTCATAACTGAACGCACATGTGCCTCTTCTAGCTCCTTACCAGACTTCTTCATCTCACGAATATGATCTTCTGTGATCAATTCTCCCGCCTGAATAATGGCCTTGCGCTCCCCTGGCATCAAAACATCAGACAACGCCATGCGTCCAAGAATACGGATCAGCAAAGCCTCACCAATTTCTTCAGATTCAGTTCTGGTCAGCAATACGCCCTTATCATCACCACAATCTACTTCACGCACCACCACATCCTGAGCCACATCCACCAAACGACGGGTCAAATAACCAGCATTAGCGGTCTTAAGCGCGGTATCGGTTAGACCTTTACGCACACCGTGGCTAGAGATGAAGAACTCCAGCACAGACACGCCGTCCTTGAAGGAAGATTTCACCGGCAATTCAATAATGTCTCCAGATGGTGAGCTCTTCAGACCAATCATACCGATCATCTGAGTCAACTGACCCCAAGCACCACGAGCACCAGATTCAATCATGGTGTAAGCAGAGCTAGTATGTGGCAAAGATGTCTTAGCTAACTCAGCAATACTATCCTTGATCTCAGTCCAAATCTTGATGATCTGGCTATGACGCTCACTCTGCGTCAATAAACCTTGCTCGTAATAATTCTCAACTTCCAAAATGCGTCTATCACCATCCTCAATCAACTCTTTCTTACCAACCACCTCAGGCAAACCGCCCATACCCCATGAATAACCGGAGGCCGTGGCGTACTTAAAGCCAAGCTCCTTCAATTCATCCAAGATACCCGCCGTAAATTCCTGACCGTAATACTCAAGAATATCGCGAATAATGTTAGCCAACTCTTTCTTGGCCAAAATCTTGTTCTGATAGCCGATCTTCTCCGGGAACATGCGGTTAACGATGATACGACCAACCGTGGTCACCAAATTCTCACCGTTACGCTGCACACGAATCCAATCCTGTAGTTTCACTACACCTGCCTCCTGCGCATAAATTGCTTCATCTTCATCTGCAAATGAGAATAGATCCTTCTCATCAGCCTCGGTATGCGTTGAGGTCAAGTAGAAACAGGCCCAAGCAATATCTTTTCCAGGCGTAGCTACCGGTCCACCATAAGATGGCTTCAGTAAGTTACGAATAGACAACATCAAATGCTCAGCCTCATAACGAGCCTCGGCCGTCAAAGGCACGTGGACCGCCATTTGGTCGCCGTCGAAGTCAGCGTTGTATGCTTCACACACTAAAGGATGAATCTGCAGCGCCTTACCTTCAATCAATTTCGGTCTAAAGGCCTGAATACCCAAACGGTGCAAAGTTGGAGCACGGTTCAAGAGCACGTAGCTATCTTTAGTGACTTCTTCCAAAATATCCCAAACCTCAGCCCGATCACTTTCAATGAACCGGTTCGCTGAACGAATGTTATGCACGTACTCGCGACCAATTAACTTAGCGATCACGAATGGGCGGAACAATTCCAACGCCATCTTCTTTGGAATACCACACTCAGACAACTTCAGATGTGGTCCAACCACAATGACTGAACGACCGGAGTAGTCGATACGCTTACCGAGCAAGTTCTGGCGGAAACGACCCTGCTTACCCTTCAAAATATCGGCCAAAGACTTCAACTGGCGCTTTTTACCCGTGGCTGCGATAACTGTCTTAGACTGTCTGGCTGAGTTATCGATCAAAGCATCAACTGCCTCCTGCAACATGCGCTTCTCATTTCTAGTAATAACTTCAGGTGCGTTCAAAGCGAACAAGCGGCGCAAACGGTTATTGCGGTTAATGACGCGTCGATACAAATCGTTCAAATCAGAGGTAGCGAAACGACCACCATCGAGCGGCACCATTGGACGCAAATCTGGAGGGATCACTGGCAACACGCGCGTAATCATCCAACCTGGGTTAACATCATTCTTGTTCAAAGCCTTAAACAACTTCAAACGACGCATGATGCGGTCATACTTAGCCTTTGAAGAGGTATTCTCTAGCTCCTCGTTTAAGACCTTAACTGTTTCTGGGATATTCACGCGCTCAAGCAACTTAGCAATGGCCTCGGCACCAATACCAGCATCAAAAATGTGGCCGTAGCGCATGGACCAGTCATGGTAAGTAGCCTCGCTAATAACCTTGAGTGGCGCTAGCTCCTTCAAATCCTTATCTACCTGGATAAAGTCAGTCTCAAGTTCCTCAAGCTTAGCCTCAGAGATCTCATTAATACGCTTGATTTCAGCCTTCAAACCAGCTTTATCATCTGCCAACTTTTCTTCTGCACGCGCCAAATCACGCTTGACTTCACCCTCAATCATCTTCTTCTTAGCCTTGTACTCCTCTTTTACTTGCTCCAAAGTCTGCACTCTAGCCTCTTCAACTACGTCCGTAATAATGAAGGCGCCAAAGTACACAACTTTTTCGATCTGCTGAACACTCATGTCCAAGACCGTACCGATCTTTGAGGGTACGCCGCGCAAGAACCAAATATGTGTGACTGGAGCAGACAACTCAATATGACCCATGCGCTCACGGCGCACTGAGGTCTGCGTAACTTCTACGCCACATTTATCACATACGATACCCTTGTAACGGATCTTTTTGTACTTACCACAGTAACACTCCCAGTCCTTAGACGGTCCGAAAATTTCTTCAGCAAACAATCCCTGTTTTTCAGGCTTCTGAGTTCGGTAGTTAATGGTTTCAGGCTTACTAACCTCACCATATGACCAACTCCGAATCACGTCCGGAGAAGCAACTTTGAGCTTAATCGAGTCAAAGTCGGTAGATTTTAGGGTTTCGAATTTCATCGACATAAGGCTTGAGGTTAGGCGCGTCGGTTAGGCTTGTCATCTCCAAACTCGACTTTCTTGGTATTTTTCAATAGTTCAACATCAAGACCAAGACCCTTTAACTCACGAATCAACACGTTAAAGGACTCTGGAATATTCACCTTAGTAATGATCTCCCCCTTAATGATCGCCTCGTAAGCTTTGGCACGGCCCGGTACGTCATCTGACTTAATCGTCAGAATCTCTTGCAAGGTGTGCGCTGCGCCGTAGGCCTCCAACGCCCAAACTTCCATTTCTCCAAAACGCTGACCTCCAAACTGAGCCTTACCACCAAGTGGCTGCTGAGTAATGAGCGAGTATGGACCAATAGAGCGCTGGTGCATCTTATCCTCAACCATGTGGTTCAACTTGAGCATGTACATGATACCCACGGTCACCGCATGATCAAAAGCTTCACCGGTACGACCGTCAATCAAGCGCAACTGACCACTCTCTGGGTAACCAGCGGCCACTAACTGCTCTCTGATAGCTACGTCTGGAGCTCCAGCAAAAACTGGTGTAGCCACATTGAAACCTAGCTTATCGGCCGCAAGACCCAAGTGAACTTCAAGAATCTGACCCAAGTTCATACGTGACACCACACCAAGCGGAGTCAAAATCACGTCAACTGGTCTACCATCTTCAGTGAATGGCATGTCTTCAACCGGCACTACAATCGACACCACACCCTTGTTACCGTGTCTTCCAGCTACCTTGTCACCGGCCTGCAACTTACGGAGGTCGGCAATGGTAACCTGAATAGATTTGATCACTCCTGGAGGCAAATTGTCCCCCTCTTCTCTAGAGAAGACTTTGATATCTACCACCTTACCCTTACGACCATGCTCTAAATACAAGGAAGAGTCACGCACCTCACGTGCTTTTTCACCGAAAATGGCACGCAACAATTTTTCTTCAGCAGACAGCTCGGTCTCACCCTTAGGGGTAATCTTACCTACCAAAATGTCACCACTCTTAACCTCTGCACCCACGCGAATAACACCTTCAGCATCCAAATTCTTCAATTTTTCTTCAGACACGTTTGGAATGTCAGATGTTACCACCTCAGGACCAAGCTTGGTATCGCGCACATCTAAGGTGAGGTGCTCCAAGTGAATGGTGGTGAAACGGTCATCCTGAACCACGCGTTCTGACATGATCACAGCGTCTTCGTAGTTGTAACCACCCCAGCTCATAAAGGCTACGAGCATGTTCTGACCGAGTGCCAATTCACCATTCTGAACAGACGGACCATCAGCCAAAACGTCACCCTTCTTGACCTTAATGCCCGCCACAATGGTAGGGCGCTGAGTGATCGCTGTTGAGTTGTTAGACCGTAAATACTTGTTCAACTTGTAAGTCACCATGCCCTTCTTCTTGTAATCCACGGTGATCTTAACGCCATCAGCTTCAGTAACATTACCGTCTTCTTCTGCCACTAAAACGTGACCAGAATCAAGCGCGGCGCGGCGCTCCATGCCCGTACCAATAAGTGGCGCCTGTGGCTTAACTGTTGGCACAGCCTGACGTTGCATATTCGTACCCATCAGAGCACGGGTAGCGTCGTCGTGCTCAAGGAAAGGAATCAAAGCCGTACCTACTGACACAATCTGAGTGGTAGACACGTCCATGTACTCAACGTCTCGTGAGCGCACCAAACGTGGCTCACCGTGCTCACGACCTTCTACGTATTCATCCACCAAAAAGCCCTTGGCATCAATAATAATGGTAGCCGGACAAGTGACCGCCTTCTCTTCTGTGAAAGCATTCAAGTACACCATTTCTTCACTAACCTGAGCTCTGTCACCAACTTTAACCACCTTTCTGTAAGGAGTTTCAATAAAACCGTAAGGGTTCACGCGGGCATAGCTAGCCAAGTGACCCACCAAACCAATGTTCGGACCTTCAGGAGTTGCAATTGGACAAATACGTCCGTAGTGCGTGGTGTGCACGTCACGAACTTCAAAACCAGCTCGTTCACGTGACAAACCTCCAGGACCCATGGCTGACAAACGGCGCTTGTGCTCCAATTCAGCCAACGGGTTGGTCTGGTCCATGAACTGTGACAGCTGAGAAGACATGAAGAACTCACGCACGGCACCAATAACTGGACGGGCGTTAATCAACTTGCCTGGCGTCAAAGAATCAATGTCCTGAGTGGACATTCTGTCCTTCACAATCCGCTCCATGCGGGCCAAACCAATTCTGAAACGTGACTGCAACAACTCGCCCACTGAACGCACACGGCGATTTCCCAAGTGGTCAACATCATCCGGTTCGTCCTGCGTAATGTTGAGGCGGATGATCTCGCGCACAATGGCGACCAAATCTTCCTTAGTCAAAATGCGACGTTCTTCAACAGTAACGTTGTCATCTGGGTTTTCAACTCCAAAACGCAAATTAAACTTATACCGACCCACCGCTCCCAAGTCATAACGATCAAACTTGAAGAACATGGCGTGGATCAACTGACGAGCGTTGTCAGCCGTAGCCAAGTCACCCGGTCTGATACGCTTATAAACTTCGCGCAAACCTTCTTCTTCATTGGTAGAAACATCTTTCTGCAAAGTTGCTTCAATGTACTTAATAGCTGGGTGAACATCGACATCCGTAAACAAAGAGCTGATTTCTTCATTAGTGGTGTAGCCAAAAGCACGCATCAAAGCGGTCACAGCCACCTTACGCTTACGATCAATCTTAACCCAAATTACGTTCTTGGCATCAGTTTCAAACTCTAACCAGGCACCCCGATTTGGAATAATCTTAGCACCGTAATAACGACGACCACGCAAAACTTCGGCTGTAAAAAAGGCACCAGCAGAACGGACCAGCTGCGACACAACCACGCGCTCAACGCCGTTGATAATAAACGTGCCGCGCGGTGTCATGACCGGCAAATCGCCTAAATAGATCTCCTGCTCCTTACTGTCCTCATTACGCAAATTCCTAAGCTTAGCCTTAACACGTAAAGGAGCTTCAAAAGTCACGTTCTTAGCGCGACTGGTAGATTCATCAAATTTCGGCTCATCTAGGTAGTAATTCTCAAGCGTCAGCTCAAGATCCCTACCAATGAAGTCCTTGATGGGAGAAATTTCATCAAAAAGTTCACGAATACCTTCCTCTAAGAACCAGTCATACGATGACTTCTGGATCTCGATCAGGTCTGGCAAATCCGCAGCTGTGTTAAGAGCAGCGAATGCCTTTCTATTTCCAATCTGTGTAATGATGGTTTTTGACATAAAACGCAAAAGGCACCATACCAAAAGGCTGGTGTCCTGATTCCTATCGCTCGTTTTGTTCCGGCGCCACGACAGTGGTATTTAAACCAACTGCGGCAGCGTTCAGGCGGCTCACAAACATGCCTAAACGAGTAAAGATTTTTTTACATCGCGACCCCCTACCCCAAGTAAGGTGGCGCAAGTGTCCGGAAGTATATCAAAGGACTAAGTAAACGTCAACCGTAAGAGTGGGTATAAATTTGGCTAATTTTAGCCACTCTAAAACTTCATCAACACTCAGCTCACAGCCAGAACATGCAGGACAAGAACTACGAAGAGAAAGAAATCTGAAGCGAGCGCCAAAACACGAGGAGAGAGATTGCCAGGGACTAAACCCCGACTGCGTTTTATAACTAGTCAGAAAATATCGCGTCTTGTCCCGCAAATACTGGAAACGAGCTCGTCTCCAGTATAACACCGCACCTGCTCTAAGCCAATGGCGCTAAACAACCTCTGCCACCGGTGATTCTGCCTCATCCAGCTCAGAAGCTACTGGGAGCAAACCCTCAGCCTTCAAAGCTGCTTCTCGAGTTTTACCGCGTAGTTTTTCCATGGTTTCAGGATGTTCACGCAAGTACAATTTGGCTACCTCACGACCAACTCCAAGCTTTTCCTCTCCAAAAACATAGCTATTACCACGCTTATCCAAAGACCCGACCGTCACCCCAAGGTCCAACATATCGCCAGCCACAGAAATTCCTTCATTGTACATAATATCGAATTCTGCTGTTCGGAAAGGCGGCGCGACCTTATTTTTTACAATCTTAACCTTGACCCGGTTACCAATGACTTTGTCCCCCTGCTTAATTTGAGCTGCTCTACGGATCTCCATACGCACCGAAGCATAAAACTTAAGCGCGTTACCACCCGGAGTGGTTTCTGGATTACCGAACATCACGCCAATCTTCATACGGATCTGGTTAATGAAAACCAGCACCGTACCCGTCTTAGATAGTGTCCCAGTGAGTTTACGCAAAGCCTGGCTCATTAAACGCGCCTGCAGACCCATGTGGCTATCCCCCATCTCGCCCTCAATTTCCGCCTTAGGTGTCAAAGCTGCCACCGAGTCCACCACGATTACATCAATCGCATTGGAACGTACCAAGGTTTCTACAATTTCCAATGCCTGTTCACCCGTGTCTGGTTGAGAAATGAACAACTCATCAACATTCACTCCGATTTTTCTAGCGTAATCAGGATCTAGGGCATGCTCAGCATCCACGAAAGCCGCAATTCCACCCGCCTTCTGGCATTCTGCAATGATGTGCTGAGCCAAGGTGGTCTTACCTGAGGATTCAGGTCCGTAAATTTCAATCACCCGACCTCTTGGCACACCCAAAGCTCCGAGCGCCAGATCTAATGACAAACAACCGGTCGGCACGGCGTCTACGTTGGTAGACTTAGCCTCACCAAAACGCATAATACTCCCCTCACCAAAACGTTCCTTGATCTGATTCATCGCTTCTGCGGCCGCTGCTAATCTTGGATTTACTCCTGCTTTTGCCATACACGCAAACTAAAACTTAATTAAAGGTTAATTCGTAATCATTTAAGTTTAAAAAGGAGCAAATGACATACGAACAGAATACGAACGAAGTCTACCTTACTTTTTTTGAAAGCTCACGAAAGTTATCCCCTGTAAAAAACTTGAGAGGTTAGAATCAAAAATTACTCGCCTATAAATCACGTTCGAACGTGAATATCTACGTTTAGCCGCTACGGTAATGATATTCAGTCCCCTAGATAAATCGACCTCTGTTGTAAATCGCAAATCCTCCCCCACAATGACCGTCTCGTCATTCACCGTCACGGTAACATCGTTTGTCGTCACATAACCCTCAACTGACAAAATTGCTGTTCTAACCGCAGATTGATCAACGGGACTCTCGACAATAATCTCCGGCGATTTCAATAACGCAGAAGTTTGTGCCAATAAATAAATCACAATTGCTAGCGCTGGCAAAGCCACAGAAATCCCAGTTGTAACTCTCGAGAGTACAAAAAATCTGCCCTTTCTAACCCTCATCCGCGGCAGCCGATGCGGGCCCAGCAGATCTGTCCGGCCCACCTCTTCCTCATACAACTCTAAAAAATAATCCTCATCAGCCCCAAGCGCCCTAGCGTAAGCCTTTAAAAAATTACGTGTATACAGCGGCTCAGGCAATTCGTCATACCTAGCATGCTCCAAAGCTTCTAAATAACGTTTTTGAATTCTGGTCATCTGCTCCAACATTGGCAAACTCACCGCTTGAGTACGCCTCAGCGCTCGCAATTTCTCCCCCAGTGTTTCTGGAACAGAATCCAACTTACGTTTAACAAACACCATAAAGATCAGAGTAATTTTACTCCAAGCTGTCTGTTTTGCAAACTAAAATCCGACCACCTGGCCGGATTTCATGTAGTTAAATGATTTTAGCTTCAAGCTTAACCAAACGCCGCTCATGATCGTCAAGCTGTGGCAGAAGTCGATCACCAATAAAATCAGTGATCTCACTGATGAGATCAATCTTGGTTGTCCTAAGACCCTGTATCAACTCCCGACGCAACTCAGTTTTAGTCGCTCGAATCTCCTGAAAAATGAGCTCATTATTATCTCGAAAGGCGTCATGCATCGATTGCATTAAATCGAGCTTAAAAGATTTCCACTCTTTTTGAAAATTCTCCATGGTTATTTTTTATCTTCGGATTCATCAACTTCTTCCTCATCGTCATCCTCTTCATCGAGACTTTCATCCTCCTCGTCCGCGTCATCAACTAACTCCTCATTCGGCTCAGCATCTTCCATGATCTCGTCCATGACGTCTTCATCTAACTCCTCCGGCGCCTCGGATTCGTCGTTGTCATCGCCAGCACCATTTTCATCAAAATCTTCATCCGGACCAACGTTCAATCCAGCCGGTGGCCACTCAGAAATCAGCACTTCTCTTGGCTTGGAGCCATCTGCGGCACCAACGACACCCATTTCCTGCATCTCATCTACAATTCTGGCAGCCCGTGAATAACCAATCTTCATCTTACGCTGCAAGAATGAGGTGGAAACCCGGCCAGCATCAATCGCAATCTTAATTGCGTCTTCCAGTAATTCATCCTTATCTGCAGAATTGTACGCTGAGCCACCAGATCCCCCATTACCGCCTTCCGTAATTTGGTAATTATAATCCGGAGCACTTTCTTTTTTAAGGAAATTTACAACTTTTTCGATCTCTACATCTGATACAAAGGCACCCTGTACACGCCGTGGTTTACTCATCTCTGGTGTCGACATCAACATGTCACCCCGACCTAACAATTTATCCGCACCGGCTGTATCCAAAATCGTTTTAGAGTCCACCTGTGACGCCACCGCAAACGCTAGACGTGTTGGAATATTTGCCTTAATGGTACCGGTAATCACATCCACTGACGGACGCTGTGTCGCCAAAATCAAATGAATACCGGCCGCACGTGCCATTTGGGCGATCCGCACAATCACCGCCTCGACTTCACGCTTATTCTGAATCATCAAATCTGCTAACTCATCAATGACAATCACGATTCTTGGCAGCTTCTCCTTGCTCTTAGCGTTATATGAATCGATATCCCGCGCCCCAAACTTAGACAGGTAATCAAGTCGGCGTTCCATTTCCCTAACCGCCCACTTAAGTGCATTCACGGCCTCATCCGCCTTAACGATTGGGGGCACTAATAAGTGTGGGATACCTGCGTAGACGCCAAGCTCAACCCGCTTAGGATCAACCATGATGAACTTCAGCTCATCTGGACCGTTCTGGTACAACAACGAAATAATAATCCCGTTTAAACATACGGACTTACCCGAACCGGTCGCACCAGCCACTAACATATGTGGAGCCTTCTCCACGTATAAGAGCGGCGTTCCACCAGAAATATCTTTACCAAGCGGCACCGCAAAATTTGATTTACGCGCCATGTACTCTTTTGACTCCATGCCCTCCCGCAAACCAACTCTGGCACAAGTTTGGTTGGGAACCTCAACGCCAACCAACGCTTTGCCTGGGATTGGCGCCTCAATTCTAATGGGGTGCGCAGCTAACGCCAAAGCTAAATCATTCTGCAAAGCCACCACTCTAGCCAACTTCACACCCTGTGCTGGACGGAAAGCGTATTGAGCCACGGTTGGCCCCACTCTGACCTCACTCATCTCGACATGAATGCCAAACTGCTCTAGCGTTTTAGAAATGATCTCTTGGTTACGCTCAATGTCGCCCGCCTTACCATCTGATCGTTTGTTATCTAAAAGATCAAGCGAAATTGTACTTTTACGCTGCTCTCTGGTGGTCATGACCTGTTCTTCGTCATTCTTAGCTCTAAAAGCTGCAGCGATCTTACCTAACTTGCCGGCCGCTGGCGCTGGCATTTCTTCCTCAGCCTCTTCCTCAACTTCCTCATCAGTTTCCTCAAGATCTTCTTCAGCTGGTTCTTCATCCTCATCCACTTCCTCGCCATCAACGTCCTCGCTTTCCCTAGCCTTCAAGAAACGCAACGGCGCACCCAACACAGACTGAGCGGACGCATTGAAAAGTACCATGACAGACACTAAAAACACGGTGATCGCAATAATTAAAGCCACCCAAAAACCCATGGCGCCCACTAACAGATCGGAAGTCAAAAGACCAACCACACCTCCAGCCTTAGCCACCGCCACCTTATCTGCCGAATCGGCTGCAAAGAGTAAATTCGCGATTCCGTTAAAGCCTAAAATAAACCCAAGTAATGACAATAAACCTCGGACACTCACTAAACTCGACTCTTTCATGACCACACTAGCCCCCATTAACATCAAGAGCACCGGCACAACTACTCGTGAAATACCCAAAAAGCGTGCCATGTGATCATCGGCCCAGTCACCAACGCCACCAGCTAAACCAAACACCGCCAACAACATAATGGCTCCCAAAGCCATCATCAAAATGGCTAAAGCGCTGTGTTTGACCTCGCTAGATAACAGTGGCTCAGAATAGTCTGTTGCCGAGGATTTACGTTTCACCTTTTTAGCCATAACAAAACCATTGTATCAGAAATAAAAATCCGCCGATAATGGCGGATTTTTATTTACTTAGCAACGCGCTCGGCGTAATCGCCAGTTTCTGTGCTAATCATTACATCATCACCCTCTTTAATGAAAATTGGTACCCTAATGGCTAGGTCGTTATCTGTCAAAGCATCTTTGAGGACGTTGCCAGAGGCAGTGTTGCCAGCCACGGCTGGATCAGTTTGCTTCACGGTATATTGCACTTTGAGTGGCAACTCCATGGCAATGGCGTTATCGTTATGCATGACTACTGTGACTTCCAAACCTTCCTTCAAATACTTAGCGTCATCTCCCACCATGTCACGTCCGATCATGACCTGTTCGTAAGTGTTGCCGTCCATGAAGGTCAAAGTGTTGTCATCTGCAAAGATAAATTGCATCTTCTTGTAGCCCACATCTTCATAGGTCAGATTTTCTGCTGACTTGAAGTTATGCTCTACCACCTTACCGCTAGACAAAGACTTAATTCTGGTACGCACAAATGAGCTGCCCTTGCCCGGTGATACACGTTGGAAGCTAGCTACCGCCCACAATTCGCCATCAAGATTGATAACTGTCCCTTTTCTGATGTCATTTGGAGAGGCCATATTAACAGAAGAATTTAGAATTTAGTTATTAGAGATTAGATGTAAGGGTAAAATAACTAAAACCTGAGTGAAGGTGGAAATAAGTGAATGGCGTCAATTGTCTTAACGCCTGCCTTAAGCATGATCAAACGATCAACCCCCAAGGCATTGCCAAAACTCGGCGATGTGATAGATCCTAGCCCAGACAAGAGGTCTTCGTCAATTGGAAAGACCTCCTTACCAGCCGCTAAACGCTCAGCCGCTTCCAGCTCAAATCTGGCCCGTTGCTCAACCGGATCAACTAACTCCGTAAAACCATTACAGATCTCGAGACCATTAACATAAGCCTCAAAGCGCTGAGCTGAGCGACCGTCGGGGTTCTTTTGAGCGAGGGCGGCCTCGGCCACGGGATACTCCGTCAAGAAAAAGCGTGCGTGCTCGGCCTCAAGCTTAGGCATGACTTCAAACTGAAACAGATCAGCGACCTTGCTAGCTTGTTCCGGAGTAGCATCGGCGGGGTGATAACCAAAAGCCTTCTCAAACTCTTTCACATAACTAATGCGCGGCCAAGGCGGAGTTGCCCCTAAAAGAGCATTCACCAGCTCCTCAGTCTCAACCATACACGCCTCGTAATTCTGCCCCTGCTGATACCACTCCAACATTGTAAACTCCACACTCCAACGCTCCCCCATTTTCTCGACATTCCTAAAGACCGGGGTCAACGTATAAATCTTTTCCAGTCCCCCAGCTAATAATTTCTTCATTGAATACTCAGGACTCGTGATAAGTCCTCCGCGCAAGGTAACGACCCCCCCTTCATTCCCCCCCTTGCTAAGGGGTGGGAGCGCTCCGCCCAGCACACGCAAATCAACACCAACCGGATCAAGATTCGGCTCCATCCCTGGCGAACGAACAATGAGCGGAGTCTGCACATTCAGATACCCACGCGACGCAAAAAAACCATGAATCGATGCTTGTACATCGTTCCAAAGTTTTGCGCGCAATTGAAGATCGTCCTTAGATAACATAAGACGCAAAAAGCGGCCGAAGCCGCTTTGCTAGCACTTATTTAAGTACGAATGGCAACAGGCCAATGATACGTGAGCGCTTGATCTCGGCAGCTACTTGGCGCTGGTGAGTAGCACAGACTCCACTGCGCTTGCGTGGCACGATCTTTCCGTAAGAGGACAAGAAACGGCGGAGCAACTCTGTGTGCTTGTAGTCGATGACTACATCTTTGTTCACACAGAAGAAGCAATAACGCTCGCCCTTGGCAGTTGTTTTATTGTTCATCATAGAGGATTAAAAGGGAATGTCTTCAAGTTTAATTTCTTCATTAGGTGCCTGTGATGGCTCATCTGTCATGATCGGAGCGGCAGCGGCCTCAGCAGCAGCGTCAGCTGCGTCTAGTGACTTTGGTGCCCCACTGACCTGGCCGGATCTATCCAACATGATCATGTTCTCAATCACCACCTCAGTGCGATAACGCTTCTGGCCATCTTGTCCATCCCATTCACGGGTCTGCAATCTACCGTCAACGTAAATCTTCTTGCCCTTCACTAGGTACTGCGCACAAATTTCACCCAACCGGCCCCAGGCTACCAAACTATGGTAATCCGCCTGATCTTTCTTTTGACCATCTGAGCTAGTGTAAGCGCGATTAGTCGCAATCGTGAAGGAAGCTACTGACTGTCCGCCGGTGGTCTTACGTAACTCTGGGTCACGGGTGAGGTTACCAATCAAGGTAACTCTGTTCAATGAAGAAGCCATAAGTTTTTGTATTGAGGATCTCCTCAATTGTGACCAGTTTGAATTAGATATTCTTCATGATATCTGAGTCTAGAATCTGGTCCAACTTATTTGAAAGTTCCTGAGTGGTCACCTTACCAGCAGCCTCGGTGGCAACTGGCTTACCTGTACGCTCTGGACGATCAGTCCGCTCATCACGCTCACCTGCACGGCGACCTTCTGGGGTCAACGGTGGAGTGTATTGAACTAACTTGAACTCTCCCTTTGGCATGCCGTCTGGACGAGCAATGACCATATGACGCAAAACCTCCTCAGTCAAACGCATATCTAGGTCTAACTTCTTCAACATCTCAGGCTCGGCCTGAACGTAGAACAAGATATACGTACCGTAACGCTGACGCTCAATTGGGTAAGCCATTTTAATCTTCCCAAAAGAATGGCTCTTTTCTACCTTAGCGCCTGACTTTTCAAGCACCGCGCTCACTGTAGCTACAACACCATCTACCTCCGTGTCAGCGTACTGAGACGGCAAAATGGTCATGATTTCGTACAACATAGTGTTGACTCGGCCTCGTCTCTAGGACGGGCGATCAAACTACTTTCGCTTACCTAAAGGAAAGTAGACGATCATGGACAAGAATAAGTGTCGGAATCCTAGCCGAGTTCTAGACTTTGGTCAAGCTCCAGGCCATAAACTTATCTGAACCGACCAAGACGCAAATAATCCTAAAGACTAGCCAAAATTCCATAAGTCTGCTAACATCACGCCAATATGCAAATCTTTGCTCTCTTGGGTGCCCATCCCGATCTCTCGATCGCGGAAATTGGCGTTGTTACCACCTCTTCTCCTAGCTGGCGTGCTGGTCAATTAGCGCTGTTTGACGATATTGATACCGATCTCAATGCTTTACAGTTCCGCTTAGGTGGCACTCAGAAGCTCGGGACTGTCATTGGTACAGTTACAACCACTGATCAAAAAGAATTAGCCGCTTTTTTAGCTAATGATCTTATAGCCAACCACCCAGAAGGTAAGCTCAATTTCGGGTTAAGTGTTTACGGTGCCAATCAATCCAAGCTCGATCAGGTGCGTACAGCTACCAAAAACCTAGGTCTAGAAACAAAATCACGTCTAAAAGAAGCCGGTCGCAGCGCTAGATACGTCATCTCCAAGGAGGCAACCCTATCCGCTATTGTAGTTGTCAGTAATCATTTGCTCAGTAAAGGAGCTGAATACGTTTTGATCGTCAGAGATAACGACATTGTCATTGGACGCACTGGTGCCGTACAAAACATTGATGACTGGGCCAACCGTGATTTCAACCGTCCGAGACGCAATGCCAAACAAGGCATGTTACCTCCTAAACTAGCGCGTATCATGGTGAACTTGACCGGCTTGTACGGCGGCGGCAAAACTTTACTCGATCCCTTCTGTGGCAGTGGCACCGTCCTCATGGAAGCTGGGTTGTGTGGTTTTTCTCAACTCATCGGCGGTGACATTAACGATGTTGCCATTAGTGACACAGAAGCCAACCAAGACTGGTTAGCTGCGCAAGGCTTCAAAACTGGCGAGCTACGCACTTATCTAGGTCAGGCTAAAGACGTCAACGACCACCTAGAAGCCGCTAGCGTTGATGCCATTGTGACAGAAACATATCTCGGCCGACCACGCCGCGGTGTAGAATCAGTCTCAGATATTGAAGAGGCGATCAAATATCTAGAAACCTTATACACGGAAAGTTTCGCCGCTTTAAAGGCTGTTCTCAAACCCGGTGGCGTGCTCGTCATTGCCGCCCCTGTCCACTACGTCAATGAACAACCTTATTTTGTACCCGTCACCGACATTCTGCATAAGCTTAGCTTTACAGCCGCGCCTACCGCCTGCGATAACATGGTGTATCGCCATGCCGATCAGCACGTTGGTCGCCAGATTCTCCGCTTCAAACTCCCCCAGTAAGTAGCCGATAAAAAACAGCCCAAGCGGGCTGTTTTTTTGTTAGTTTTAGCCATTTTTGCTTGACAAAATGGCGATTTTTTGCTATACTCATGTCCCACTTGGAGTCCCCATGCTCACCGCTACCGCCCGCCTTTTGGCCAGCCTGGCCGCCCTTCTACTGATCCTCAAGATGCCCCTGCCGACATTTGAAGCCCAAACAAAACCTCAAATCGTCATTCAGGTGATCACCCCCTCCGAAGAACGGTCGATTGACCGTCTCGACGAGCTCGTCACCGAGCAAATACCGGTCGAACGAGCTCGGAAGACAGACAAACAGTTCAAAAACTGTCTGAACTATAAGTCAGACTTTGAGCTTGCTGCGCGACTGACCAATCAGCCCGTCGAGCTCCTAATCGGACTCGCCACCATCGAATCCGGTGGCTGCCAAAACTTTGGCACCGGGCATGCCAAGGGCATCATGCAGATCGATCTGCCCGGCCAACGGCACGTGATCGCGGCCACTCGGCTGCTCGGCTTGCAGGCTGGAAAACTGGACTACCAGTCCAACTCCAAACACAACATCGTCCTTGGAGCCGTCATGCTCCAGGACTACACCAATCGCTTCGGCAACGTCGCCGACGGTCTCGAGGCCTACAACCAAGGCCCCGGCAACGTGGAGGTCGGAGATCATTCCGACTTCCCCAAATATGTGGTCAAGGTACTAGCCGCTACCAGGCTCAGCACCAACTAGCTCCTGCCGCTGTCTTCACTGAGACGGCGGTTTTTTGTTTACATAGAAAAGACCGCCTAGACGCTAGGCGGTCAGCTGACTGTCTCCATCCAGAGTTTAGTAATGCGGACGCTCGCCCTTTGGACGACGCGCTTTTACCGGCGGCCATACTGACATAATCAGCAAAGCTACCAACCAAGGCACGTAATACGCGCAAAGAGCAATGTTACGAGCCACCAAGAACGGCCACACCCAGCGCGTCAACGCTAGATAGTGCCTCAGATGATGCAATCTGACCTGACGATTGATCCCTCTAGCCTCCCAGGAGTGCGCCGCCAAATGCAGCGGTGATCCTGCGTGCAGATCAGATAATCCCAATGTCCTATTCCACGACTCGCTCGGGAACAGAAACCACAATTCAATGTCTGAGCTCACTTGCGGCTCGGCGTAATGGTCACGGTGTACCCGCAACCACGCCCCCAAACGCCACCAGGCATATGCCGTCCCTAACAGCGAATAAATCACTGTTAACACAACCCCAGATCCCAGAGCGATTAAGACCTCCGTACTCACATGTCACCCCCTATCAGACAAGGTAGACACTACAGTCTGACAAAAAATCAGGCGTACGTCAACCCCTAGCCCCCAATTCTAAAATGACAAACATCTCCATCTTGCATCACGTAATCTTTGCCCTCAATGCGTAACTTGCCCTTGTCTCTAGCGCCAGACTCTCCCCCGCATTCAATATAATCCGTGTAAGCAATGACTTCAGCCCGAATGAAATTCTTTTCAAAATCAGTATGAATTACGCCGGCAGCTTGTGGCGCCTTTGTGCCCCCCTCAATTGTCCAAGCGCGAGTTTCCTGTTCACCGGTCGTGATGTAAGTAATCAAATTCAAAAGCTGGTAACACTTTTTAATGACTTTATCTAAACCAGATTCAGTCATACCGAGCGCTAACAACATATCCACCGCCTCCTCAGATGGTAGTCCGGCTAATTCCGCCTCGATTTTTACAGAAATTGGCACCGCTAAACGCTCAGGTCCAAGCGGCGACACCCAGGCTGGATCATTCGCCTCCGCCTCGTTGACGTTAACAATGTACAAAATCGGTTTGTTGGTCAACAAACGAATCCCCTTAATCGCTAATAATTCTTCATCAGTAAACTCCACCGTTCTCGCCAATTTGCCTGCAGACAACGCGGCTAACCATTTTTCAAAAGCGGAAACTTGCGCCACTACCTCCGGATCCTTGCCTGACTTCAACTTATTCTTCACTCCATCCAACATTTTACCCACGGTCGCATGATCGGCCATGGCCAATTCAAGCTCGATCACTTCTACATCTCTAATTGGATCCA
This sequence comes from Patescibacteria group bacterium, assembly GCA_049296775.1. Lineage (GTDB taxonomy): Bacteria > Patescibacteriota > Patescibacteriia > UBA9934 > UBA9934 > JAGORL01. The sequence continues at coordinate 293,794 of JBAQTB010000001.1, read as the reverse complement.
CCGAACCGTCCACGTGAATAATATCGTCATTCTTAAATGATCGCACCACGTGCGCAATCATGTCCGTCTCACGAATATTGGATAAAAACTTGTTGCCAAGCCCTTCTCCCTTGTGCGCTCCCTTAACCAATCCGGCAATATCTACAAACTCAATAGCGGTCTTGATAGTCTTCTGACTATGAGACATGTCTTTCAAAATATCGATCCTAACATCTGGCACCTCAACCACGCCCACATTCGGCTCAATGGTACAAAACGGAAAATTAGCACAATCTACCTGTTTCTTGGTAAGTGCCGTAAATAAAGTAGATTTGCCCACGTTCGGTAACCCAACAATGCCAACATTTAACATACGCGGCCTAGTCTATGCGATTTAACCATTTTTGCCTAGTTCAAGCCGATTGGATCGGGAATTTGTGCTGAGGTCTCGCCAGCTTTCAAACGCTCTAAACGGGTTTTAACTGAGACGTTATCCGGATTGGTAGCTAGAACTTTTTCGACCTCCGCAATGGCGCTCGTAAGATCGCCTTTTTGTTCAAAAGCTACTGACAAGTACCAATGAGCATTGGCGTAATCAGGGGCAAGATTAACCACGCGCTGCAATTCGACCTGCGCTAAATCTTGCTTTCCTTGTCGCAGGTACAGCAAACCCAAACGCAACCCCACACCCACGTCTCCGGGCACTTGTGATTTTACATATTCTAAACCTCGCACCGCCTCAGCGTAATCACCCTGTCTCTCCTTAAGTAACGCCAAGTAATACTGAGCTAAAGGATAATTCGATTTTAAGGCGATAGCCGTAACTAAATGCTCTTCAGCCTTAGCCAAGGCCAGATCTTTATCTGCCTGGGCCTGATTGGCGACCGCTTTGTCTTCATTTTGCATTAAAGGAGTTTGCGCATCCGCCATGCTCAAATAAACTCTAGCGACCTCTACGCGGTAACTCGGGTTAGTGGGTGCGAGTTTAATCGCCATCTCATACGCCTCGATGGCCGGCAAATCTGCATCTGGAACGATGGGCAATAAATCTCGATATACCATCCCTCTGACATCCCAATTCAAAACATTGTTGAGTCCAATGTCTGTAGCCTTGGTCGCGGCTGCAATCGTAGAAGCGATGACGGATTGTACATACTGGTCATCACCAGCTTCTGCGGACGTGAGTACAGATAAACGTCGCAAAAAGGCACCGGCTAAATTGCGGTAATACACATCATGACGCGGATTACCCACGGCCGCCTTGTCTAACAACAAAATAACGTCGTCGACCTGTTCTGGAGTCTTAGCCTCAGTATTAAGCTTGATGGCCTTAGCAAAAGCTACTTGAGAAATATACTCAGGCATGGTCAAAAACAAAGCCGTTGGCACTCCGACAAACACTAAAATACTCACAAACACCGTCGCTAGACGCTGCCTTGAAGTACTCAACCCAGCTACATGCTCGCCGTGCAGCAATCCAGTCACCAAAACCGCCGACAAGATCCAAAACAAATAAGTCAAAGTAAAGTTGTACGGGTACACCGCCGCTGCCACCACCAAAACGAGCCAACTAGCAAATGTTGGAATCACTACTGACGATTTTACCTCAGCCTTGGCCAAATGTCGTAAACTCAACACAATGATCACGGTCACAAAGAATACCCAAGCAAGCACGCCGACCAACCCATTGGTCGCTAACTGTGTCACCAAAAACGCATTCCCGCGATCAAAATTGAAATTCCAAAAATCACTCTCATTAATGCTGAGCGGAGCGTACTTGGGATAAACTAAGGCAAAAGTCCCTGGTCCTGACCCAAAAGCCACACTTCCCTCATTCCAAGCCCCCGTCGCCACACCTAAACTCGTGGATAAATTGGGAGAAATCTCCTGCACAAACGGTGAAGCCAGGGGTGTCGGCAACACAATGAATACAGCCGCCAAGACAAAGAGCAAAATTGCCGGCGCAAAACGTAATGAGTCTTTAAATTTATCCGCTTGCCAAAAAGTTATCAGCAGCAAACTACCAGAACTCACTAACGCTAAGCCCCACAGCAAACTTGAATCAAGTGCCAGCAACGTCAACACTGTCATGGTTAACGTGACACCCATAGTAACCTTCAACCAACGCCACATCCCAACTACCGCCGGCGTGTAATTAACTAGCCACAAGCCGCACGCTAAAGTACTCACGATCAACAAATACACCGCGCAGGCATGCGGCGTGCCAAGCAAATTCCCAAAACTCAAGCTACTAAAACCCAGAAATGTCGGTATCAACGCCACACCCACCACACCAGCCGCAGTCAATAAACTCAAAAATATCCAACCCGTAAATCGCTCTGTGGCCGACAACGTTTTAATCAGCAAAAATGCGCCCACAAAACCAATCAAGCTCAAAACGCTCGCATATTCTTGACCGCCCTGCCCCAACCAACTCACTATCGGTGACACTGACCACGCAGCACTCATGGCCGTGGCTAAAATCATGAGGAGCGGCAAGAGGATCAAAACATTTGGCCACTTGATAGCTTGCCGGCCTAAAAGCAATGACAACATGTAACACGCCGCTCCACTCCCAACACTTAAAATGAAAACTAATTGCTTATTAATTTCAAAAATATCACTCGTCCACGGCAGTACCGTCACTGGCACCAAAACAATACTGGCTAAAACTAAGCCTTTAGCGGCGATTTGTAGTCTCTCAATCCAGTGTCTAGTCATAACTATAAGGACGCGACTCAAGCGCGTCCTTAGTATGATGCCACAGTTTAGCCGCCAACGGGTACTTCAGGTGTGACTTCTGGCTCTGGCTCAGTGACTGCCGACTCTTCCACCGGTGGCTCCTCAGTTACTTCGCCTTCCCCTCCGGCCACGGAGGGGCTAGGGGTGGTCGTTTCTGTAGCAGGCTCTTCTGTTTCCGGCTCAACAATTGGCTCGTCCACCGGCGTCTCAATGACCGGCTCCTCAGTCACCTCACCTTCCCCTCCGGCCACGGAGGGGCTAGGGGTGGTTGTTTCCGTCGCCTCACCAGCTACTTCAGGCTCTGGTGGTACAACTTCCTCTGGCTGTGGATCGACAGGCTCGTCTGTGGCTACTGTTGGCGTTGGTTCGTAATCCTTATGGTAAGCAATCACTAACCAATCCACGATCACACCATTTGCAGCACCTTCTGCACTAATTGTGAAGCCGGTCGTCGTCCTGTTAGTCACATACAACTGACCAGTCACTCCGGATGGTGTCACTAGGACACGGTACGGCGCCATGGTGCTAATCACATCGTTAAACTGAGGATCGATATCGTCAAAAGTGACTACAGCCGTATTCCCGCTCAACGTAGCGGTACCAGATAACTGAATGGTCATCTCCCTAGCCGCCACCATGTAAGTCTCAACATCCTCATTCTGGTGTGACTTAACCAACTGTACCACTCGACCACGTGTAATAAAGTCGCCAATCTCCGTTAAGCGCCAAGTGTTACCGAGACCCGTAATGGAGGCCACTGAAGTAATCGGACCACCATTCAAACTCAAACTGGTCAAATCAGCCGTATTGCCCACACCAGACACCGGTGCCGCGGCCATAGCTGGAACCTGGCTACCATCACCATCATAATAAGAGGCGCGGATGAAGACCGAAATCATTCCGTTAGTGCCAGAGAAGTTCTGTAAGGCATAACCGACAATTGGGCCAGGTTGAGTCGCCTTCATAGCGACTCCCGGAGTGCTGGAAGTCGTCAACGGGTCACCAATCGCGATACTGCCGTTTTGAGTATTGACCTTGGTTGGTACACGGCCGCTTAACGCAATCGGGCTATCACCCGGCTTATAAGTACCGGCCAAGAAGCCCGGACGTGTCGATACGACACCAGCGATCCTATCGTCGTAAGTAGCGCCCGTAGACCGCTTGACCTGCTCATCACCGTCACCAAACACCACCACTTCACCCGGCGTCAGCACCTGAGGTGACGGGAAGAGCTCGGCAAAGTCATAAGAACCCACTCCCCAACCGGCTGCATTGGTACGCATATAACCAACACCGCTGCTATCGTAATAAATATACGCAGAAGTCTGGGCAACACCTTGATTAGATGGGTACAACTTACCCGACAACACCAAATCTCCGAGGTTATTAATGTAAGCCACCTCCGCCCCCGCGTCATTAGCGACTGACAATTTGTAACTACTTGAACTAGTCACCTTATTCGACAACGTCATCGCCACGGTCTGAGCGGCGCTGCCATTCCAAGCCGAGCCACGGAAAGCTAAGGCGTTTGAATGAGAAGCTGGAGCTGCAGCCGTCGCGGTCGATAGGGATTCCAAAGCTAAAGTATTGGTGAAACTCGTCACTCCACCCGTCGGCGTGATCACATTCCCTGCATCCCAACCCGGTGACACACGCACCGTCATCAGACCGCTACCAGCCGCCATGGGTTGCAACGCATAACCCACCACCCTACCCGCTGCACTAGCCTTACCGGCATATCCTGCCGTCACCGCTGACGTTGTCAAAGCATCACCCACCGCAATCGGCCCGTCTGCAGCGGTCACGTAAGTATCAATCTGTCCTTCCAAACCAACAATCCGGTAATTTGGATTGTCATCCAAGTTACCATCTGCACCTGGAATGTTGTTTCCCACAAAGCCCGGCTGCACAGACACCACACCCACAATTTTCTTGTCACCAGCGCCACACTTCTTCACCGCTAAATTGTTCAAAGTATCCTGACACACCACCTGGTGATCCGTCAGTGAACTATCTAAGGTATAGAAGAACTCAGCATAGTCAGCACCAGCATTATACGTAGCTCCATCTCCAAACAAATCTCCATCATTCTCGAACCTAAACTCTAAATCAGGCGTCCCATCTGCATCTGAAATAATAACAATCACCTCCTCACTGTTTGCGGCTTCATTTACATTAATCACCAATGCTTGGGAATTCGCTCCCACCGTCGCATTCGCCACAGTATTTTGAGTAATTACCAAAGCAGAAGCGGAAGAATCATTCCGAATGGCAACAACATCACTAGCAAAGGTAGTGTGATCAGCGAAAAAGTAAGCTAAAGGCGACGAAGCTGCTGAATTATCGCTATAAACCGTGAGTCCGTAGTTATCGTTACCGGTATTATCAACATGAATAGCCCCACCAGCAGTCGTGTCAACCGTCGTGCCAGTAGCATTATCTTGAGTAACAAATATTGCGGAACCAGTGCCGTTGTTGCCAATGTTCAAAACGCTGCCAGTCGCGCCGGTATTACTTTGCTCGACATTCAGCAAAGTCGCAGAATCTGTCAAAGTGCCTGAAGTATTGGAATTATTACTTAAAATACTCAGAAGATCTCCGGTGACAGAAAGTAAACCACCTGAACTATTATTCATTTGCCTCGTAACATCTAGAACATGGCCGGAAATAGTACCGGTAGACGTTCTAGTGCCACTAACATAAATAAGAGCTCCCGTGCCCGTTGTCGCTGCTTCGCCTGTACTCGCCACAATTAACGATCTACCCGATGTAAGCCCATTAGTAGTAATGGTAACTGCCTCGGATGTGGTCGCGGAGTTGTTGGTGATTGAGGTAAGGGCGCCGATGGTGAGGGTATCGTTAGTATCGCCGATGGTGATAGCGTCGGCATCTGTATTTGTACCAATCGTAAACGTGTCGCAGGCGGCAGAGTTACAGACTGAGACTGAAGTAGCGTTGGTATTACCAAGGGCGAGGGCGCCTGCGCCATTAGTGTCTAGCCCCGTACCTGCAGCGACAGTAATAGCCCCAGTTGAGGCAACATCGAAGTTGGTGTAGTTAATTAAACCTGTGGTACCCACGATGTCATTAGCTCCCACGCTGAGGGCGGTATCAATTTGTGCATCGGTAGCCATGATCGCGGTGGTTAAGCCACCGCCAGCAGCATCGAAAAGAATACCGCTAGCCACGGCTTCGTTAGTATCGTCTTGGGAGATGAACAATAAGGCATCAGGCGTACCGGTAGCACCGCCATCATTTTCATTAGTTAGGGCGAGCAAGTAATTGGTGCCGGTGTCGGCTGCGGCCGTATTGGTCATGCCAATTTGCTGGACTACCAAAGTGGCGTCAGTCGCATGCGTACTGGCGATCACGAAGTTTTCCGTGCCACTACTGGCAGTAGTGAAGTTGAAATTAACATCGCTATTGGTAGCAAGGGTGCTAAATGACGCAGCTCCAGCGGTAGTTACTGACCACGTCGAGGTATCGATCGCCAAAGTGTCATTAGCATCACCAATACTTATAGCGTCAGCGTCTGTATTGGTACCGATAGAAATCGTGTCACAAGCAGCTGAGTTACACACTGAGACTGAAGTAGCGTTAGTGTTACCGAGTGCCAATGCTCCAGCTCCATTTGTGTCTAGTCCAGTACCCGCAGCGACAGTGATAGCTCCAGTCGAGGCTACGTCAAAGTTGGTAAAATTAATCGTTGACGTCGTACCAATCAGTGAATAAGTGGTACCGGTGATGTTATTGTCGCCGATCGACAAGGAGTTGGTGTAATCGGTGTCCGTGATAACGATGGCGGTTGTCGCGGAAGCAGAAGCAGACAGGGTCATGACACCGGTTGCTGCAATTGACCAATCATCACCACCTGTCAGAGCTAGAGTGGTCGAAGCATTCGTGTTACCAATCGTGATGACATCAGCGGCAGTCGAGTTAGTGGCAATGTTGACGGTGTTAGTACCGCTTGAGGTAACACCTCCAATGTCGATTGTGGAAGTAACCGCAGCGTCATTAATGTTAAGCGTAGTGGCTGCGGCAAAGGTGTTAACGGTAGTCGAGGCGGTAGCAAGCAGGTTAAAGGTCGCGGATGAGCTAGTGAGATCCCCTCCATTCAAGGCGAGATCGTCGGCTGTCGTGATTAAACCAGCCGTCGTAATCGACCAGTTAGCCGAAACTGCTGATACTGAATCACTTGAGTCACCAATCGTAATCGCATCGGCGTCAGCGTTAGTACCAATCGTAATTGTGTCACAAGCCGCTGAGTTACAGACTGAGACTGAAGTAGCGTTCGTGTTACCGATAGCTAAAGCTCCTGCGCCGTTAGTGTCTAGTCCAGTACCCGCAGCGACAGTGATAGCTCCGGTCGAGGCTACGTCAAAGTTAGTAAAATCGATTGTTGACGTAGTACCAACCAATGAGTAGGTGGTACCGGTAATATTGTTATCTCCAATTGAGAGCGCATTAGTGTAACCCGTATCCGTAGCTACAATCGCCGTTGCGGGGGTAGAGCTGGTAGACAGGGTCATAACTCCGGTATTCGCAATCGACCAATCATCACCGCCAATCAGCTCCAAAGATGTAGCCGCATTAGTATTACCAATGTTAATCTCATCTTCAGCTGTACCGTTGGTAGCGATATTCACGGTATTAGTCCCGCTAGAAGTCACACCACCAATATGAATAGTGGACGTCACTGCTGCATCATTGAGGTTGAGTGTCGTGGCTGCGGCGAAGGCGTTGACGGTGGTCGAGGCAGTAGCTAGCAAGTTGAAGGTGGCAGATGAGCTAGTTAGATCCCCTCCGTTCAAGGCGAGGTCGTCGGCAGTCGTAATCAAACCAGCAGTCGTGATCGACCAGTTAGCTGATGATAAGGCTAGACTATCCATTGAATCACCAATTGAAATTATATCTGCATCAGCGTTAGTGGCAAGATTAAAATTATCGCAAGCGGCAGAGTTACACACTGAGACAGTGGTGGCATTAGTTCCGCCTAACAGCAATGAGCCAGCACCATTCGTATCCAGACCACCGTTAGCAGCAACCGTAATGTCTCCAGTGCCGGATAGATCAAAGTTGGTAAAATTGATGGTTGCTGTTGTACCTACTAATGAGTAAGTAGTACCCGTGATGTTATTGTCTCCAATTGATAGAGCATTAGTGTAGTCAGTGTCAGTAACGACTATAGCTGTAGTCGCGGATGCACTAGCTGACAGAGTCATAACTCCACTCGATGCAATCGACCAGTCATCACCACCTCTAAGCTCCAAAGCTGTATCCACGTGAGTGTTACCAATCGTGATAGCATCAGCGGCCGTAGCGTTAGTCGCAATGTTAATGGTGTTAGTACCACTTGATGTCACACCACCGATGTCGATGGTCGAGGTAACTGCAGCGTCATTAATGTTAAGCGTGGTGGCAGCCGCGAAGGCGTTGACAGTAGTCGATGCCGTAGCTAACAGGTTGAAAGTTGCGGATGAGCTCGTTAAGTCGCCACCGTTCAGGGCGATGTCTCCGGCAGTGGTCACCGTACCACTACCCAGGAAAGAAAAGCTGGGGTTGGTGGTGGCATTACCAAAAGCAATATTCTCAGAGGTATTGGTGGTATTAATGTTGATGTAATTATTCGTTCCCTCCTGAATATCCAGAGCATCGGAAGTGTTATCCGTCAGCGTAGGAGAAATGGTATCCGTTAGAAAAGCTACTGTACCTGACGCATTCTGAAAAGTTATAGTCCTAGCTCCGGTTGGATCGGTAATGGCAAAAGTGGTAGTGACGTTGTCATCAGTCACTCCTTCGAATACCAATGGAGAAGCTCCTAGGATCTGAGCACTAGACAAAGTAACGTTACCGGTGCTCGATAAAGTTGTAAAAGCTCCCGTCGATGGTGAAGCAGCGCCAATGGCCGTGCCGTCAATGGCACCTCCATTGATGTCGACGGTGGTAGCAGTCAGAGTGCCAGAATCGGTTAATTCGGACAGAGCAATGCCACCGTCTAGGATAGTGATCTCAGCTCCAGCGACCGTTGTAGCTCCGATGACGAGAGAGAGTGCCGTACCGTTAATGATCACCGTGTCACTCGAGTCACCGATCGTAATGGCATCCGCATCAGCATTCGTACCAATACTAATCGTATCGCAAGCGGCTGAGTTACAGACAGAGACCGAGGTAGCATTAGTGTTTCCGAGTGCGAGGGCTCCGGCTCCATTAGTGTCTAAACCTGTACCAGCCGCTACAGTAATAGCTCCAGTTGAAGCGACATCAAAGTTAGTGAAGTTAATAGTCGAGGTCGTACCGATCAGTGAGTAAGTAGTACCGGTAATGTTGTTATCGCCAATCGACAAGGAGTTGGTGTAGTCGGTGTCAGTAATGACGATGGCTGTAGTTGCGGCAGCGCTAGCAGAGAGAGTCATGACTCCCGTTGCTGCAATTGACCAGTCATCACCTCCAGTCAGAGCGAGAGTTGTTGAGGCGTTGGTGTTGCCGATCGTAATTACATCGGCTGCTGTGCTGTTAGTCGCAATGTTAACCGTGTTAGTGCCACTCGAGTCAACGCCACCAATGTCGATGGTAGAGGTGACCGCCGCATCGTTAATGTTAAGCGTCGTCGCCGCAGCGAAGGCGTTAACTGTGGTAGAAGCGGTAGCTAACAGGTTGAAGGTCGCGGATGAACTCGTTAAGTCGCCACCGTTCAGGGCGATGTCTCCAGCAGTAGTAACTGTGCCGCTTCCAAGGAACGAGAAACTTGGGTTAGTGGTGGCATTACCAAAAGCGATGCTCTCGGAAGCATCCGTAGTATTAATGTTGATGTAATTGTTAGTACCCTCTTGGATGTCTAATGAGTCAGTGATGTTATCTGTTAATGTCGACGACAGAGTGTCAGTTAAGAAAGCGACAGTGCCAGATGCGTTCTGGAAAGTGATCGTTCTAGCTCCGGTTGGATCAGTAATCGCAAAAGTAGTAGTTACATCATCATCAGTAGCGCCCTCAAAAACAAATGGAGAAGCGCCCAGGATCTGAGCAGCTGAAGTCGTGATGTTACCGCCAGAAACTGTCAGGCCGGCTGAGCCAGTGATCAAGCCATCAGCAGTAATAGCTCCAATCCCTGTCATGGCTCCAGTGGCTGAGATGTCCCAGTCACTTGAGTTAATCGCAACTGTAGCCGAGTTATTACCAAGAGCCGTGACGCCAGTACTCGATAGTGTGGTGAAGGCACCAGATGAAGGAGAGTTAGCACCAATGGCAGTACCATCAATAGCGCCACCGTTGATGTCGACGGTGGTAGCAGTAAGAGTGCCCGAGTCAGTCAGTTCAGAGAGAGCGATGCCGCCATCAAGAATAGTAATCTCACCGTCGGAGACAGTCGTAGCGCCGATAACTAGAGACAGTGAAGTACCGCTAATGGTCACGGTGTCATTAGTGTCACCGATGTTTATAGCGTCAGCATCGGTGTTTGTACCGATAGAAATCGTGTCACAAGCGGCTGAGTTACACACTGAGACTGAAGTAGCATTCGTGTTACCGAGGGCTAGAGCACCAGCACCGTTCGTGTCGAGGCCTGTACCGGCGGCGACAGTAATTGCTCCAGTAGAGGCGACGTCAAAGTTAGTAAAGTCGATGGTAGAAGTCGTACCAATCAGTGAGTAAGTAGTACCGGTAATGTTGTTATCGCCAATCGACAAGGAGTTGGTGTAGTCGGTGTCAGTAATGACGATGGCAGTTGTCGCAGAAGCAGAAGCTGACAGGGTCATGACACCGGTCGCAGCGATTGACCAGTCGTCACCACCTGTTAGAGCTACAGTCGTCGAGACGTGACTGTTACCGATGGTAATCACGTCAGCGGCCGTAGCATTAGTCGCAATGTTAACGGTGTTAGTGCCGCTAGAAGTAACACCGCCAATGTCGATGGTAGAAGTAACCGCGGCGTCATTAATGTTAAGCGTCGTGGCAGCGGCGAAGGCGTTGACTGTCGTTGAGGCCGTAGCTAACAGGTTGAAGGTCGCCGATGAACTCGTGAGATCTCCTCCGTTCAGGGCGATGTCTCCGGCAGTGGTCACCGTACCACTACCCAAGAAAGAGAAACTAGGGTTAGTCGTGGCATTACCAAAAGCGATGCTCTCTGAAGCATCCGTAGTATTAATGTTGATGTAGTTGTTAGTGCCCTCTTGGATATCTAGCGCATCAGCCACGTTATCTGTCAGTGTCGGAGAAACAGTATCAGTCAAGAAAGCGACAGTGCCTGAAGCGTTCTGGAAAGTGATCGTTCTAGCTCCGGTTGGATCAGTAATGGCGAATGTCGTAGTGACATCATCATCAGTCGCACCTTCGAATACAAATGGAGAAGCTCCTAGGATCTGAGCAGCTGAAGTCGTGATGTTACCGCCAGAAACTGTCAGGCCGGCTGAGCCAGTGATCAAGCCATCAGCTGTAATAGCCCCAATCCCTGTCATAGCACCCGTAGCTGAGATGTCCCAGTCAGAGGAGTTGATCGCGACCGTGGCCGAGTTGTTACCGAGAGCCGTGACGCCAGTGCTAGACAGAGTCGTGAAGGCTCCGGTTGAGGGCGAAGAAGCTCCAATGGCCGTGCCATCAATGGCACCTCCGTTGATGTCGACAGTAGTAGCGGTCAATGTGCCGGAGTCGGTTAATTCTGACAGAGCGATGCCACCGTCTAAGATAGTGATCTCAGCTCCAGCAACGGTGGTAGCGCCGATAACTAGAGAGAGTGCCGTACCGTTGATGATTACAGTGTCGCTCGAGTCACCAATCGTAATGGCGTCAGCATCAGCGTTGGTACCAATAGAAATCGTGTCACAAGCGGCTGAGTTACAAACTGAGACTGAAGTAGCATTCGTGTTACCAAGGGCGAGAGCACCAGCACCGTTCGTGTCTAGCCCTGTGCCAGCTGCGACAGTGATAGCTCCAGTCGAGGCGACGTCAAAATTCGTAAAGTCAATCGTTGATGTCGTACCAATTAATGAGTAAGTAGTACCGGTAATGTTGTTGTCGCCGATCGACAAGGAGTTGGTGTAATCGGTGTCAGTGATGACGATGGCGGTAGTTGCCGCAGCAGAAGCTGACAATGTCATGACGCCGGTGGCTGCAATTGACCAGTCATCACCTCCAGTCAGAGCAAGAGTTGTCGAAGCGTGACTGTTACCGATGGTAATACCGTCAGCAGCTGTCGCGTTAGTCGCAATGTTAACGGTGTTCGTACCGCTCGATGTCACGCCACCAATGTCGATGGTAGAGGTAACCGCGGCGTCATTAATGTTCAGCGTCGTAGCCGCAGCGAAGGCGTTGACCGTGGTAGCGTTCGTCGCAGCCAAGTTCAAGGTCGCAGCCGCAGTTGTAATGTCACCACCAGACACTTCTAAATCACCAGAAATCTCTACGGTCGCAGTCGTAATATCCAAATTTCCACTGGCATCCGCAGCTAAAGTAGGATCAGCTGTCGCAGCTGTTACGCTATACAAGCGCAAAATACCGCCTAGCGCTTCGTCGGTACCAAGGTCCAGCTGACCAGTACCAACATCGAAATACAGTGAAGCTCCAGCAATCGTGCTGTCACCTAACACAAAGTCATCCGTGACGGAAGTTAAATACGTAAACGTGCCATCATCAGTCCATTTGGAAACCGCTCCACCCGTTACAATATCATCAATGGCCTGGTCGAGATCGTCCAAAACATCCTGAACAGTAGTGCCCGCCGACAAACTAAATTCGTTAAATGTACCTATCAGAGAAGCACCAGAAGTGACGTTGTTCGTACCTACACCGTCTAATTCAATCGACTTAATAAACACGTCCCCCTCTTTATCGATCCTAAATCTCTCCGTTCCGTTATCACCAATTCCTAACAAGGTTTCATTAGCTCCAGCCGCAGCTGGATTGATATACGCCACACCCGCATCAACCGTAGCGCCCGTTGAATCACCGGTAAAAATAACATTTCCTGCTGAACTCAAAGCTACGATCGCGCTACTCGTGGCTCCATCTGTATCCGCATTCAAGCCATCCAAAGTTTCAGAATTCAAAGCGTACGGTGCGGCTACCATCTGCTTTCTTGGCGTTAAAACTTCACCAGCAATAGTGACCTGCAAAAACAAAGCCGCGTTATCTCCAAAAATATCATCACCGATTGCCGCAAATGAGTCCGTTGTGTCACCCAGACTCTGGGTAAACAATCCATCCGTCAAAGTCACAGCCTTGCCTGTTGCTGATGCACAAGTCGCTGAACTGTTTGACCACACACACGTGCCACCAGCCAACGAGGTGTAAAACTCAAAGATCATGGTCAAGGAAGTATCCGTCACTGGAATACCATTCGCATTTAAAACGCGTCCTTGATAATTCAAAATATTTGGAGCCGAAGCAGCCAAGACAGGACTCACCGGAGTCACCGCACTCAACCCTTGCAAAACACAAATACCCACCAGTAGCACTCTGGCGAGTGTTCGTTTAAAGCTGTATTTTCCGATCTGGAACATGCTACTCCCCCGATACATGTTGCAACGCAACGTTCATCGCCACGGGCGTTGGCTCCGGCTTATTAGTGTAATCGATTGGGCGCACAATCTTTTCCGTGTATCCGGGCTTGTTGTAAGTCACAAAATATTCGTTCGGCCCGAGTATGAACGAGTACCTACCGCGACTGTCAGTGAGAGCAGTCTCGACTAACTTATTATACTTCGGTTCAAACACCCGAATGACAGTATTGCCCACAGGCTGTTGACTCTTTTCGTCATACACAATCCCCCAACCTTGCGGCTTGGTCGGCTTCACCAATCTGATCACAAGTAACCAAACCACAAATTGCGCGATCGCCATCACCAAAGCAAAGGTCGACGGAGAAATTATGTAAACAATTACCGACAATAACACGCCAATTGGAGCCAAAATCTGCTGTAGCGTTCTAGCGAAACGTTTCAATGCCAATAATCGTGGGGCATGATGAGCATCCGCTTGAGACGGATCAATCGGAATATTTGCGGCCACTAAAGCCTCTGTCTCCGTCACTTTCAACATCTGACCGGTGTAGACATCAAGATATTTCCCATCAGTCTTCACTTCTCCCACGTATTGACTCGGACACTCAAAACCAGGTTTCACCACCAGCAGACGATACTCACCCGGATTAACGATCATCGAATACCTACCATCCGGACTTGTGACCACACTTTTGACTAGTCGATTATCCGCCCAGTTGTACAAACGTACTGTTGCTAATTCAATCGGAATCTTACTAATCGAGTTATAAACTACCCCGTATGCGTTCCGGCGTTTACGACCGAAAAATAGGAATGGTGACGTTAAAAAGTATTGAAGATACGGCAATAAATTGAACCCAAACGCCAAGAGCGTAATCAAACCAACGGTCAGTGCGATCGTGGTCGGTAAAGCCACTTTAGCCACCGTTTGCGCCTCTGGGGTCGCTAAAATGTCCTGAATTGCGGCTATGGCCTCAGCCGCCGGCAACGGCAAAATCGAATCTTGAACCTCAACAACCGGCACAAACAATTGCATGCTCGGTGCCAAAATATTGTTTCTCACCTGCACCGTTTGTCTCCCTTCTCCATACCCGTCGTGACTGGCATAAACCACATAACCACCGTTCGGCACGTACCAGTAAAAACTCCCCGAGGCTGAAAGAACCGGGTTGGCTTGACCGTAACCAGACGCCCCCCAAGCCGCTTCACGTCCTTGAGCCTGCGTATACGCCGTAATCACACTGTCACTCAAATTTTGCCGCTGTCCGTCAATCACAACATAAACTGAGCCCGCAGAGACTATGTGAAGCGCCAAATTAGTCGATAACTGCGCGCCGTCAGCTAACAAAACTAAGCCGCTGATGACTTCATCCGATGCTGGAATCGTCAGGCTACCAGTAAATTTACCCGTACCGTCATCTGACAAAACGTACTGATCGTCACCAATGATCAAAAGTACTGCACGGATATCCGGCGCAGAATCGACTTCGATATTGACGCGCACCCTTGTGCCCGCAATCACGTCCACACTCGCCTCTCCCACGCTTAATTGCAAGCCTGGTGCTCCAAAAATCCGTATTCTTACCGCCGGATCATTCACTTGAGTGTCAGTTGGTTCATCCTCATCTTCCACCGGTTCATCAGGCTCAGGCTCAATTGGAGGCTCGGGCTCCGGGTCAGGTTCTGGCTCAGGATCAGGATCCGGTGTTGGCTCAGGTTCCGGTTCAGGGTCAGGAGTTGGTTCCGGTTCAGGCTCTGGTTCAGGCTCGGGCTCCGGTTCAGGTTCAGGATCAGGGTCTGGATCAGGATCGGGAAGCCCACCGCCACCTCCACCCCCTCCGCCACCACCTGTCGGCCCTCCTCCAGAAGATCCGCCGCTGAAATTGACCGATACTCCCGCTCCGCTCCGCGTCCCAATTGGTAACGGAATCGCACCTAAATTGCCAGATGTCCCTGCAATCCCAATAGAATACGTACCTTCTGTACTTGGATTAGTAATTTTTTCCGTTCCAGAACCTGATGCCGAAGCGTTAGTCCCCACTTCTACCTGCAAAACACGTCCAATACTCAGCCCTCCCGAGCCCGCGCAACTCGTCAAAGTCAAACTGTCCGCCGCCATCGCGATACTCATTTCGGTCCCCAAACTACAGGTACTATCTGTGACTAGATCAATGCCATCCGAAGTCACGTCAACATCATTTTCTGTGATTGCGGCAGTATCAAAAGCCGCTGGAAAATCGAATGTAAACGTTTCACCTTCAGCAATATCAGAAGTTAACGTGAAGGTGAATTTGTGATTCGAATCCGTCGAGATCAATAAACTCGAAGGTTGATCCGTTAAATCATTTACCGTACTTGCTTTCGCCACTTGTAACCCACCAAAAAATGGCGACATTGAAACAATGATCGTCAAAAATATCCCAACTAATCTAAAATAAACTCGCTGCCTTAAACTCACATTATCGACTCATTGCTCGCCTTAAAATTAGTCCTGACGCTATCAAAAGCACGCCCGCGCCAGCTAAAATGCAAAGCAATCGCCAGCTAAATAGTACCACGCGCAATTCTTGCGTGAGCACTTGCTCGGAATCGTCCGGATAAACGTAAACAGTCGCCCGGTACACGCCAGTTTGAAATTTACTCGCCTGCCAATCTGCAGAAAAAATCCGGCTTGTCTGACCCGGAATACGACGCCCGGTAGGGTTAAGCGGCACCACTTCAACTTCCTTGCCCCACATATTCTTGATCTGCACGCCAACTTTTGGTTGCGCTACGCCATCCCCTTGATTACTCAGTAAAACTGCAAATTTGATTGGAGAAGCGTGGTCCTGTTCTGGAATGGTCGAAAATGAATCGATATTTAAAGTTACTGGCGCCACAGCACCCACATTCACAAACACCAAATTCGCCTGCGCACTCGCTACATTCACTCCAGCCCCACCTTGGGCGACTCCCATCGCCAACACTGCTAATGCGTAATTTTCTGATATCTGCCCAGCGTTGATACGCACTTCGACAGCCTGACTGGTACCTGGCTCTAAATGTAAAGTCTCCGCGCTGAGGCTAACTGCCGCTCGTTTAGACTCGGATAATGGCAAAAAACGGAGATCGTCCGCTGATTCACCAAACTCCACCTCCATTAAACTCAATTGAAACTCTTCCGTAACCCCCGCATCGTTCTCGTAATTCAAGCTCTGAATGGCCTGCTCCCCAATTTCAACCTGAAGTGTCGCTGCTGACGGCGTGGCTACAAGCGCTAAGGCCGAGCGGTGGCAGCTCAGACCAAAAATTAGCAAACACCCTGTAAACATCCAAAACTTACGCATACTAATAATCACCCACGAACACTACTGTCAGCGTATGCGAGTAAGCGCCGTCCACCGTGGTCTCCGCGGCGGCCACTTTCAGCGTCAAAAAATCCCGTGATTTCAAAGTTGAAACATTCCGACTGGCTACTTGCTGTAAGCTAGTCGTGAAAGACGTATCCGCAGTATCAAATGTTGAGCCTGACAAGGTCGTATCCGATGATCTGCCGCCATACTCCTCATTACTCGTGGTCACAGCGCCGTCCTCGACATCATTAATCGCCGTACCAGAGCTAACCCACAGATCATGATCTTCAAACACATATACGCTGTAGCCTTCCGGCACACTAGCATCAACATCCCAAGCCAAAATACCGGTCTGGGCCGTACTCGGTGTTAAAGAACTAAGTGGGATACCCGTGTCCGTCAGCTCATACACATAATCATTGACACTATCGATCACCGGAAAGGTGCCGCCGTCAGTAAAGAAATCGATATTCAGGGTAGCGCCCGCAACACTCGTAATCCTACCAATCGCCGCTATTTGACTAAGCCCCTCATTTTGAATGACGGCTATATAATCACCGGTCACGTAACCGGTAGCCAACGTCACTGAAACCGAGGTGCTCGTAATTGCGGTCGCTGCTACTTGCGACGCCGTATCTTGTGCAATCACCGTAAAATGCACAATTGGGTCGTAAATCCCGCCTCTATAACCCTCATCTACCCTATAAGATGCTGAAGTTCCGATCCCCTGAATAAACTCCAAAGTGTCTCTGAGCCCGTAGGAGGCCGAGGACGGATTATCGAGTCCCCCAACACCCACAGAATCAAACTGGATGCGATAATTCGTTGAGCTCATGGCCGCATTTACGAGGGAAGGCAAAAAAATCGCTAATCCAAGCGAAAAGTAAACAACCAGGCCTTTAAAAAACTTCAACATATTCCCTCTGAACACAATATGTCGTCAGCAAATATCCCACAAGCGCAAAAAGGGGATAACTTTGTGGATAACTTGGGTATAGATTGTTAGTAACTTTGTCTACACTAGCGTTGACAATTATTCGTAGTTCTTCACGTGGCCAAATCTTATCCCCCTTTAGTCCACAACAGTTGATAACTTCTCAATCGGTCGACCCGGACACTCAAATTTATTATTTCGATACTTTAATTAGCAATGTTTCACGTAAAACATCTGCGTCTCAATTGATACTTTGGATTCAGAGGTCGTCCTGTCGACGCCATCGCAATCTACACGACTAGCAACGTCAGTTCTTGGTCGACACCCAGGATCTCGATCTACACGCTTCACGTGAAACATGAGGTACGAGAATAGACGATGTGAGTACGGAATTATATCGCTAAAAACAAAAACGTTTCATATGGAACATTCTGAAAGTGAATGTTTCACGTGAAACGTTTTCATTGTTATTTGGCTAACTTTAGCCATTTTCTTGTGGTGCCCCCACTTGGACTTGAACCAAGATCCCAGGCTTAGGACGCCCATGTTCTATCCAGTTGAACTATAGGGACAGGCTCATAGAGTCGTAAAACTAGCGTCTCCGCATATGCTATACTACGAACACTAAGCGAACACATTATAGTCTTCATAATCCCCAAAGGTCAAATATGCAAACCGAATTTTTGATCGTTATCTGTTTACTAATCTTCACTCTAGTGGCCGTAGGTGCCATTTTTTACCGTTTAGTTAGCCAAAAAACTGCAGATCCAACCCTGGCATTACTCGAGCAGTTAAACACCATGCGCAAAGAGCTCTATGAGGTCCAGGATAAAGGTAGGGTAGAGATGCAGTCTCAGTTAGGGCGTGTCAACGATCAAGTTTATAAAGGCATGAGCGACTCCCAAAAGGCCATGCAAACCCAGTTTGCCCAAACCTCCAAGATTATTGAGGATATTACTTTAAGACTAACCACCCTCGATGCTACTAATAAACAGGTTCTGGATTTCTCTTCACAGCTACAAAGCCTCCAAGATGTGCTGAAAAATCCTAAAGGACGTGGGATTTTAGGCGAATATTTCCTTGAAACCGCGCTCAAGAACGTGCTCGCGCCTGAACATTACAAGATGCAATACAAATTCAATAATGGTGAAATCGTTGATGCTGCGATTTTGTTAGACAACAAAGTTATTCCGATCGACTCCAAGTTTAGTCTGGAAAATTACAACCGACTCGCCGTTGAACAGAATCCAGATGCCCGCGAAAAACTAGAAAAGACCTTTTTAAATGACCTAAAACTCAGAATTCAAGAAACCTCAAAATACATCCGGCCAGAAGAGGGCACTATGGACTTTGCTTTCATGTTCATTCCACATGAGGCCGTGTATTACGATCTCCTCGTCAATAAAATCGGCGTAGTATCTGATGAAACCGACAGCCTAATCGCCAGAGCCGCCTCAAAATACAAAGTTATTGTTGTATCACCAACTTCATTTTTTGCCTTTTTACAAACCGTTTTACAAGGTCTCCGCGCTTTAAAGATCGAAGAAAATGCTGTCATGATCCAAAAACAGGTGGAAGAACTCGGCAAACACGTCAGAGCTTACGCCGATTACCACAGCAAGGTCGGCAAACACCTCAACACCACCGTGAGCCAGTTCAATCAATCATCCAGCGAATTACGTAAAATCAGCAAAGACGTCAACAAAATCACCGCTGGCAAAGGCGGAGAAGTCCTAGACCTAGAACTCGTCGACTCACCGGTGATTGAGAATTAAAGCGGTAAATTAAAATACTCTGAGCATATTACTCAGAGTATTTTTTGTAGGCTTACTTTTTGGTGATCTTATTCAACTGAGCCATAGCGCGGCTCTTAACGCGAGCGGCTGTGTTCTTTTTGATAAGATTTTTGCCTGCGGCTTTATCCAGAGCTTGGACGAGATCCTTGATCAACGTCTTAGCTTCATCGAGCTTATTCGCAGTTAAAAGCTTGCGGAAGCTGCGGCGCATATAGTCAATACGCTCACGCATGAGCTTATTACGACCAGCGCGGACAATGCTTTGACGCAAAGCCTTTTTTGCATTTTGTAGATTTGGCATAGGAAAGTGGGCAAAGGATAGCGGAGAACTTTAAAATCGTCAAGAAACCTTGAGGAAGCCAGAAACCAGCCTATCTACGGCAATTCCAGAGGTCAGCCCCAATTTCATCGATTTATCTAATCCAAACGCTAATCCGTGTAATTTTTCTAGCTTTTCAGCGGGCCAAGACCGGACTTCAGTTAAGAGTTTTTGAGCTACAAACGGATGAATGCCTAGGTTATCCGCCAAGTCTTGTTTCTGCGCCCTCGGATTACCGTCTAGCACATCTCTAGCCTGAATCAATAACCTAATCTGTCGCAACAGCATGCCGAACAGCTGGAATTCATCGGCGCCGGCTTCACGCTCCTCAGCTAATTGTCGCAAAGCTCGTGCTGGCTGGCCTGAAGCCAAGGCATCCATGAAACCAAAGATATCAGCGTGAGACTCAACTCGCACCAGTTCAGTGATCATAGCGCCGGTAATGGCCTCACCGTGCGCGTAAGCAGACAGCTTCTGCAACTCAGCATCAATCTTCCAACTGTCATTACCCGTTCGATTTAGCAATACACTCAACACAGATGGCGACACACTCGCGCCGTGCACTCCAGCCCGGCTCAAAGCCCAGGCCGACAATTCAGCGCCCTCTAACTGTGGCAAAGGATACGCATGCACGTCCGGTAAAGCCTTCAGCGCTTTAAATAACTCTGATTTCTCTAGCGTTGCCGCCGGTACTGCATCTGCAAACACCAAAATTGTAGATTCTGGTGTTCTAGAAAAACCGTCTACCCAAGCCTTAGCCTCAGCTTTCTTCAAAGATGAGGCTAAATTTCTAATCACAACCATGCGTTTCTCAGACAGAAACGGGGAAGCCTGAGCCGCGCCAATCATAGCTCCGCGTTCAACATGCAAGCCGTCTCGTGACACCAATTCATCCACGTTCATGCCCGAGACATCAAATTTATCTACAAATTTCTGACGCATCTCGGCCACGCGTTCTTTGACACGCAAAGCATCATCGCCGTAAATAAAGATGATCATACACAACCTAACGCTAATCAATCTCACCCCAACGCTTAGCTGATCCCACGTCCACCACTAACGGCACGGACAAATCAATCACTGCCGCCATTAACTCCTGAACTTTCTTGGCTAACTCCTCAACTTCAGACTCTAAAACTTCAAACACTAATTCATCGTGCACTTGCAACAGCATCTTAGCCTCTAGCTTACTGGTTTTCAGCCAATCTGCAATCCTAATCATGGCGATCTTCAGAATATCGGCCTGCGTGCCCTGAATGGGCATGTTCACAGCCATCCGTTCAGCGCCAGCCACTAATTGCGGCATACCTGACTGCGCATCTGGCAAATAGCGACGTCTTCCAAACAAAGTCTCCACAAAGCCATCCGTGCGCGCCTTTAACTTCATCGCGTCCATGTATTGCAAAATGGCTGGATGTGCTTCAAAATATTTGGCGATAAATTGCTTAGCGTCCGCAAAGCTAAGTCCGGTCGCTCGTCCCAATGAACGTGCGCCCACACCGTACAAAATACTGAAGTTAATTGCTTTAGCGGCAGCACGCTGCTGCTTGGTAACTGCATCTTCTGCCACTTCCCACACTTCAGCCGCCGTCAGCCTGTGAATGTCTGTGCCAGACTTAAACGCGGTGATAAACGATTCATCATGAGCAATATGTGCGGCTAACCGTAATTCAATCTGCGAATAGTCAGCGGATAATAACACTCGTCCCTTGTCCGCAATAAACGCTTTTCTGATCTCTAAGCCTAATTCACTCCGAATCGGAATATTCTGAACGTTAGGATTAGCAGAAGATAATCTACCCGTAGCCGCAACAACCTGACTAAACGTAGTATGAATTCTGCCATCAGCCGCCACGAGCAAAGGCAATGAATCCGCATACGTTGACTTAAGTTTGGCGACCTCGCGATATTCCTCAATCATGGCAATAATCGGACTAGTCTCAGCAAGTTTTTCTAGCTCAGGTGCCGCGGTTGAGTAACCGCTCTTGGTCTTTTTGATGCCCTTGGTTGGCAAGCCTAAAGTTGTAAACAAAATTTCAGCCAGTTGGGCAGGGGAGTTAATATTAAATTCCTTGCCAGCTAACTTATAAATTTTCTTGGTCAAAGCCTCTAAAGTAGTCGCAAAATCCTGAGATAACTGTTCTAACTTACGTTTATCTACTGCAATGCCGGCTCGCTCCATGCCAAACAACACCGGCACTAATGGGACTTCGATATCCCTATACAGCGCCGCCATGCCATCTGTCTGCAATCTTGTCACTAGTTTATCCGCTAACTGCGCCAAGGCACTCATGAGTTCTACTGCAGAAGAAGTCTCAGTCACGGTCAGGTTCAAATGATCTGCCACCACTTCATTAAAACCAAAGTCACGCACACTTGAGGCGATCAAATACGCTGCCAACATGGTGTCGACTACCTCTGATCCGGCAAACACCGCACTAAAATCTACTTCGGCCTGAGCAAGGGCGTGCAAAATGGCCTTACTGTCATGCATCACCACCACCTTAGCCGTCATCACAAACTCTACCGCCGCCTGCAAATCCTCCGTCTGCGGCTCAGACTTCACATACACTTTCGTGCCATCGCTGACTAAAATTCTCGCGATCCCGCCGCCAAATAAATCCGTCGCCTTAACCTCGACCCAAAACATCAACATATGCGCGTCTAAAGCCTGCAAACTCGACACCTCAGTCAAACTTGTCGCTCCTTTGAGTTTAGTAGTTTTGATCTGCTTGACCGGCACCTCCGCCACTACACCCTCACCGCTTAATTTGCCTTCGTATTTCTTAATTAACTGCTTAAACTCGTAAGTTTTGAACAAGCCCAACAGCTTCTCCACATCTGGACTGCTAGTAACTGTTTGTTCCAAATCAAATTCCTTGAGCGGGACATCTTTCACAATCGTCACTAAATGACGCATGAGTTCGATAGTTTTTTCTTGATCCTTCAATTTCTTAGCGTACTTGTCCGGCAACGTGCCAGCTTGCATCGCTTCTAGCAACTTCTCCAAAGTTCCGTAAGTCTGCAACAATTCTGAGGCACTTTTAGCACCAATCCCGGCTACTCCCGGCAAATTGTCAGAAGTATCTCCCAACAACGTCTTAAGATCGATCAACTGCAGCGGACTCAAGCCATAACGCTCGTGAATAGCAGCGGCATCGTAAATTTTGACTTCTGACAAACCTTTAACAAAAAAGACGACTTTAGTTTTATCGCTTACCAACTGCAAACTATCCAAATCACCCGTCACAATCAGAGTTTCAATCCCGCCATGTTCTTCATTCAACCTCGCCACCGTACCTAAAATGTCATCAGCCTCAAAACCCTTTACTGAGAAGGACGGCAAACCGTAAGCAGCCAAAATCTCCTGAATAATTGGGATCTGCGCATACAATTCATCCGCTTTCTTCTCACGTGTAGCCTTGTATGGAGCGTACTCCTCATGTCTAAACGTTCCACCGGGCAAGTCCCAGGCCACCGCCATGTAATCCGGTTTATACGTTTGTAGCATTTTCTCAACTACATTAGTAAAGCCGTAAGCTGCATTCACTACCAAGCCATCTTTAGTAGTGAGTGGGGGAATAGCGTGCCAAGCTCTGTGCAACAAGGCGTTACCGTCTAGAATGATAAATGTTTTGTCATGAGATTCCATATACCCGGAAGTGTAGCTGATGCCCGCTAAAAGCAAAAGCAAAAAAATACACCCAACAGCGAACTGTTGGGTGCAAGTGCCTGAGCACGCGTCAGCCGAAGCTGATGTTTACTCGCTGGGACCAAAGGCAGGTCACCAGACTTATGCTGCCGTTCCACCAGTCCGAGGACCAGTTTCACGGCAGCCGTTGAAGGCTTGGACGGAAGAGGAGCCCTCCGTCCAGACCTTCACTCTCCAGGCCGTCGCGGGTGTCAGCAGTTGTCGATGGCGTCGGTGTCGGCGTTGAACTCGATGTCCAATGGGTTTGTTTTTACTTTTGTAGAGCCTTGCGGCTTCGGAACGTGATCGAGTTTCAAAGGAACCTCCGTCTCGCGGCAAAGAGCGCTGCGAGGGAAGTAGATTAGCATAAAATCTAAATCCAGTCAAGTCTTTTACCTTTGTATTAGCCAAATACGGCCCAGACCCTTAAAAGTTGCCTTTTTCTTAAAAAGCTGCTAAACTACGCCTCGCAATGGACCTTCTAAAGACAATTCAGGCCCACGCCCAGAAATTAAGCCCTTACTGCCACTTTGTTGGTAAGACCCTTAATTCCTAGCCGCATGGTGGCTATGGTGAAATGGTTATCACAGAGGTTTGTGGTACCTCTAGTACGGGTTCAATTCCCGTTAGCCACCCCATGGAAAACCAGTTTATTCGGCCGACTTCGGACTCACGGGTCCCTAAAATTTTCTCTCCGTAGGATTGCCTACGCCTCGAAAATTTCTTTCCCGTTCATCCAAATTCGTCACGAATAAACTGGTTTTCTGTTTACCGTAAGCTCAACCTACGCCTCAAGATTTTCTCCCCGGTCACCCAAACTCGTCACAAATAAAACGGTTTTTTGTTTGAGTCATTCCGTCTTAGCTGACTACCACTGACACCCGATAGAAACATCCGTTTCGCTCAAACTCGTTACGTATAAACAGATCTGCTATCCTAATGCCGTCATCATTGAAACCTCACAATTATTCGGGCATACTGTGAAATGATATGAACATCTTTATTGTTTGCGGATACGGGATTCCAAAGGACATTAAAACCGATGAAAATTATCGGACGTATTTGAATATTGCATTCAATCGTATATATTCGCATGCACTTGAAAAAGAAGCGGTAATTATTCCGTGCGGCGGTTCAACAGCCACAGAGCCTCCATACGAGGGAACGGAAGCCGCTGCAATTGGTGCATACATACAAGAATTCATGTCACGGGCTGAACTTGAAAACGCTACCGAGCAATGGCAGATCGTTTTAGAAGATGAATCACTCTCAACCCTTGAAAATCTACTCTTCGCCAAACGCATCATTGAACAGCAACAGCTGCGCGGACCAGTCACGGTGTTTTGCGAGGAATCACGTCAAGAACGTATTCTGGCTACAGCACATGCCATCCTAGGCTCAGATATCAAGGTTGAATCAATTGATTTCGACATTTCAAAAAATAGATATCTCGATCCTAAAATTATTCGCCGCAAAGAACAGGCTGCGCTCCTAGAATCATTGTGGACGCTAGAAAAACCAGAACGTCTAGAGCTGCACCATGAATTCTTTGCACGTAAATTCACCTTCTTCCGTGAACGCCAAGCTCAAGGCATGTCACATACCGATGTCGTCACAGAGTGGTACAACCAAACACCGCAACTTCTCAAAGAGCTCATGCCCGATCATCCACTTTTAGAACAATTTAAAAACGCCTAAGACCACACATAAAAAAACAGAAGCATTTTGCTTCTGTTTTTTTGGTGCCTCGAGCAGGGTTCGAACCTGCGACCTCGGGCTTAGAAGTCCCTTGCTCTATCCAACTGAGCTATCGAGGCATCAATGTAAATCCGGTGAAATCTCGACCCGCAACATTACGGCTCAAATTTTACTAAGCCCCCAGACTTGCAGGACGGATATTAGCAGAAAATTCACAAAATATCAAATTATTCTCCGGTCTTATCATGAAATTGATGATAAACCCGTTTTAATTCTTTATCTGTAATATGGGTGTACACCTGCGTGGTCGTAATTGACTCATGACCTAGTAAAGATTGTACGGAACGAATATCCGCACCATTACGCAATAAATCAGTCGCGTAAGTATGCCGCAAAGTATGCGGCGTGACGCGCTTGGTGATGCCGGCCATGCGCGCGTATCTGTCTACGATTCTTTGAATTGATCGTGGGGTGAGGGGGTGAGCGCCGGGGGTAAACTTACGCGCTCTGTCATGCCGCACAAACAAATACGGTGACACATCTCGACGACGTTCCAAATAAGTCTTAATCGCAATTCTGGCTGGATTAGCTAGAAACACTACGCGGTGCTTACTGCCTTTGCCTAACACCGTAAATTCGTCCAATTTCAAATTGATCGCGTCAATACGTAAGTTCGCAATCTCAGAAACACGTAGGCCGGTAGAAAATAATAACTCCAAAATCGCTTTGTCTCTGGCACCAACAATACTTGGGTCCCCCACAGGTGCCTCTAGAAAGCGTTTTAACTCCTCAGCCTCAAGAAAAGACACATGTCGACTCCCTTGTTTGGATAACTCGATCTTTTCTGGCGCCAGTGTCTGCACATCACGCTTAGCTAAATATTTCAAAAAGGCTCTTAGCGCAATCAAGTGATAATTCTGAGTGTTCTTTTTGAGTTGCGCTTCTTCTCTCCCCGCGACATTGCGATTCAAATGCAAGCGATACTTACGCACTAATTCACCACTGATTTCAGCTGGGTTAGGATTATTCGCCCAATCCGAAAATCGTTTTAAATAAAAATGGTAGTTACGAACCGTCTTGTCGGAACGACCCCGCTCAATTTCCAAATACTCCAAAAATTCTTTTAAGTACTTGCCAAAAACATTCTCCATATTCGGAAGCTTTATGTGTCGTAAATTGTACCATGCGCATTGACGAATCCTACCAAACCAGGCATGAATAGTCTTGTCTTTGTGTTGGAGTCGCAAAGATGGCGATTCAGCCAGCCCCCAACTCCTAGCCAGGTAAAACTGGCTTGAGGTACGCCATGAAGCGCTCAGAGAGCCGCCGGTCCTTCCCCTCGGCATCCGGGCCCCCACCTTCTGACGATACCCACTGACGCCGAGCAACGCTCGGCATAAACCCGTTTACAGAGTGCCCCTCGTAGGCACTCCACTTGCAGACTTGTGACGCTTGTCACGCGGCCGTCGCTTCCCCTGGAGGCGACGGTTTTTCTTTAAGGCTCAAAACTTGACGTTTAGCGCTTTTTTAGCTAGACTTCTCCCATAAATAACCTGCCGATAGCCATGGTTTGAGGCTTGAGTCCCTCTCACTACGACTATACGGATGAAATCATGTTTTATGCTCGACAAGTCAAAAAAGGATAAGATCATCAAAAAGTTCCGTATCCATGAGAAAGACACCGGTTCACCTCAGGTGCAAATTGCTCTTCTCACCAAAGAAATTGAAGAGTTAACTAAGCACTTGAAAACTCACCGTAAGGACGTCAGCTCACGCCGTGGTCTGATCAAGATGGTCTCTGAGCGCCGCAGCTTATTGCAGTACCTTGAGCGTGAAGACGCTAAGGCCTACGCAGACATCATTGCCGAGCTCGGCCTAAAGAAGTAACTATTCCCCAAAGACCCCGGGCCAGTCGGCTTGGGGTCTTTACACATTATCTAGAGGTCAGTCATTAGTAGAACTTAGTTCGCGCACAGCGCTGCTAAAGTCTGCTAATATCTAATCTCTAAGTCTATTTTAAAAACGCTATGCTCGATTTGAGCCACAGACGCGTCGGAGTTTTCATCGACGTGCAAAACATGTACTACAGTGCCAGAAATATTTATGGCAGTAAGGTCAACTTTGGAAACATCGTCCTGAAAACTTTAGGCGATCAACGCTTGGTACGCGCTATTGCTTACACCGTTTCTACCAAAACCGGTGAGGAGCTCCCATTCTTTGAAGCCCTGCACAAGATGGGCATTGAAGTGAACACAAAAGAATTGCTAGAATACGATTCAGGCCATAAGAAAGGGGACTGGGACGTAGGTATCACCGTGGATATCATTCGCATGATCGACATGCTGGACGTCGTCATCATCGTTTCCGGTGATGGAGACTACGTGCCTCTTGGTGAGTACGTAAAAAATCGCGGCCGCATCTTCCACGTGGCCTCCTTCCGCGAATCAACTTCATCTAAGCTGGTGGAATGCGCCGATATTTACACCAACTTTTCTGATGATCTCGGCAGCTTCCTTATCAACGATCCAAAATATCGACCAACGCCCAACACTAAATCATCGGCTGTAGACACCTTTGATGATGTCATCGCCGAGCAGCAACAGAAAGAGCACTCTGAGCCCGTTGCGCCTGCCGCTCAATCAGAACGCCCACGCCGCCGCCGTAAAGCCACTCCAAACGCTGCCGTGTAGTCCCGATGCTCGGTGGCCCACTTGATTCAAGTGAGCCACCGTCATCGTTCCTTCATGATTAACTTAATCTTCGGCCGGACACTTTAGGTGAAACGGCGTGTAATTCCTTACGCGCCCTTTCACCTCTGGCCGATTATCTTTATGTCTATGACCAAGACCAGCTACGCATTAGAGTTTGGAGGCAAGCCACTCACCATTGAAGTTGGTAAATTCGCCCAAGCCGCCAACGGCACTTGTACCGTTAGATACGGTGACACCGTCGTACTCGCCACGGCCGTCTTGTCAAAAGACGTGCGCGGAGGCATGGATTTCTTCCCACTCATGGTGGATTTTGAAGAAAAACTTTACGCCGCGGGCAGAATCAAGGGCTCTCGTTTCATTAAGCGCGAAGGTCGCCCAACTGATGAGGCTGTGCTCGCAGCACGTTTTATCGATCGCGCCATTCGTCCACTCTTTGATCAGCGGATCAAGAACGACGTTCAGATCATCATCTCCGTCCTGGCCTTTGATGGCGTGAATGACGCTGATGTTCCTGGACTCATCGCCGCTTCTTGCGCTCTGCACATGTCTGATATTCCTTGGAACGGCCCAATTGCCGCAGCCCGAGTTAATCGCCTCAACGAACAGCTAATTTTAAACGGAACCTACGCTGAGCGTGAGCAAACCAAGTTTGACGTTGACGTTGCCGGCACACCAGACAAAGTCATCATGCTTGAAGCTGGCTGCGATGAAGCTCCAGAGAGCCAGGTACTTGAGGCGATTGAATTTGGCCAAGCCAGCCTTGGTCCAGTTATCGCCTTAATTGAAGAGGTGCGTGATGATCACGGCAAAGCTAAAGTCAATCTTCTTGATCCAAAAACTCCTGAAGACACGGCTAAACTCGCCAAAGCTACTGAAGTCAAAGCTATTCTCAAGCCGTTCGCTGATAAAACCATTGAAACACTCTTTTTCGGCGCACCTCAGGCTACCAAAGCAGAACGGGCATCTGCCAAGTCTGAACTCAAAACACTATCAGCTGAATTCCTCAAAACTCAAAACCTCGATGATGAGAGTATTAAACTCGGCCTAGGCATGTTGGGCGAGTTTATCGATTCCGCCATTACACGTGCCATTATTGACCGCAAACAACGCGTTGACGGTCGTGGTTTGAATGACATTCGTCAGCTCACCGCTGAAGTCGCACTTTTGCCTTGCGTTCATGGCAGCGGCTACTTCACCCGTGGTGAAACTCAGGTTCTGTCCGTTTGTACCCTTGGCGCCCCTGGTGACAAACAAACCCTGGATGGCATGGAGATCGTAGGTGAAAGACGCTTCATGCATCATTACAACTTTCCTCCGTTCTCGGTGGGCGAGGCCAAACCATTGCGTGGCGCCGGTCGCCGCGAAATTGGTCACGGTGCGTTAGCAGAAAAAGCGCTCGCTTTCATGATCCCAGAACCAGAGGAGTTCCCTTACGCTATCAGAGTCGTTTCAGAAACCCTCATGTCCAATGGTTCCAGCTCCATGGCGTCAACTTGCGCCACGACTTTGGCCTTAATGGACGCCGGCGTGCCTATCAAAGCTCCGATTGCTGGTATTGCCATGGGACTGGCGAGTGACGGTGAAAATTACCAGGTCATTACCGATATTCAAGATCTAGAAGACGGCGTTGGTGGCATGGACTTCAAAATCACTGGTAGCCACACCGGTATTACCGCCATTCAGTTGGACACTAAAACTGATGGCGTACCCCACTCTGTAGTAACCGAGGCGATTACTAAGTCACGTGAGGCCAGACTTAAGCTCCTCGATGTCATGACCGCGACTATTGCCGCCCCACGCGCTGAATTATCACCCAATGCGCCACGTATCCTCAAGCTCAAGATCAACCCAGACAAGATTCGTGAAGTTATTGGTCCTGGTGGCAAAATGATTAACGAAATCATCGCGAAAACTGGAGTTACCGGAATTGATATCGAGCAAGACGGCTTAGTTCTAATCACTGCCGTTGACGGCGTATCCGGACAAGCTGCTTACGACTGGGTCAATAACCTTACCCGCGAAATTCAACCTGGAGAACTCTTCAATGGTGAAGTGGTGAGACTCATGGATTTTGGAGCTTTCGTGCAAGTACTACCTGGCAAAGATGGTCTAGTCCACGTATCTGAACTCGCTCCTTGGCGCGTTGACCAGGTCACCGATATCGTCAAAGTAGGGGACATGGTCAAAGTCAAAGTGATCGAAATTGATGAAAAAGGCCGCATCAATCTGTCCATGAAACAAGCAGAAGGCAACGTGTATACTGACGCTATGAAAGCTAAGGTGCAAAAGCCTAGCAGTTCAGCCCCAAAACCACGCGCCTAACATGCCAATTGATCGTTTAGCCATTCCGTTATCGGTTAACCCGGCCCGCCAACAACTTTGGCGGGCCATTGGCTTATCTAGTAGCTTAATTTTAAGTGTGCTCACCGGACTCATTCTCGATCGGGCCTGGCACTTCAGGACGAGCGCATCCATTTGGCCAACCACAGCCACCTCAGAAATTCGCTTGATCACCACGGATAGAATCACCAGCATAGTTGAACAAACGTTTGCAGGTGTCCCAGCCATCGCGGCCACTCCTTGGGACCTGGCCGAGGCCATAACCTGGTCTAAACGAGAATTTCTTTTATATTCAGACGGTAACCGTATCATTGGCTTTACGGTTGATGGGGAAGTCCCAACCAACGTCAGCGCAAATCTTAAGCTTTGGAATCTAAAAACCACCTCTTTTGCAAATAAAACTTTAATCACTTCAGCTGAAACACCAGTTTTAGACCAAAATGAACGTCACTTAGACCCATGGTTACTCTTTCCACGCTTTGACGGCAGTGTAGCTATAAAAAGCAGTAACGATGAGCGCATCAGACGCCTGCCATTCAGATTCTCTAAACATAATGATTTAATCTTCCCGCTAAACTCGACTCCGTTCATCGCTCCGCGCGCGCCGGCTCTCGCTGCCAGCACGGAACTTTTAGGTGCTTTCCGAGTGCCTGCACGCGTATTTTCCAACAATTCACTAGCCGTTATCCCTAGCAATTTCCCAGGCCTGCAAATTCTTAAGCACATTACTGCTAACCAAGATTTGGATGTCATGATCGGCCAAGACAGTCTTGGCCCCGCCTTCGTGCTGGCACTGACGAGCCCTAACCTGAGCCTAGAGGAACTTGGCGCACTCGCCACCGAAGCCGCTAATTTACAAAGTTTGTCTACATCAGGGTTGACAATTGAAGGTTTACCCGACAGTTTAGAGATCCGTGCCAATCCCAACGTCATCACTGAACTCAACACCAGCGACGGCATTACAACCGCCACAGCCACTGCCCCAACCGGCGAGATGTTTAGGCTAACCCAAGCCAATAATCAACTCATTTTTAGTAACAGACCTTCCATTATAGATGCCGCCACAACCGAATATCCAGCTAGTTGTCTGAAACATCCACAAGGGTTCATCGCACCCCAAGCCTTAAAACAACTACTGTTAGCGCCAATCAATCTCAATAATCACGATCTCGTTACCCATCTGCAGTTAGCTAGCCAAGTTGCCTACCGCAAAAATACCCTCAAAATCTGCTGGTGATAACCTGTGTGTAACTCCGCAAAATCAGCTTACTTGTCCACAGGCAGCTGAATACAATAGTAGTTTATTTTATCCACAAGCCAATAAACGCCTTATGTTTATTGAGTCATATAGGTGTTTACATTTAGTGTTCAGGGGGTCTATTATTTATAGGTAATCGTTCTTTCTCATTATCCTTTTTCTCGGTACCTATTCCGAGAAATGACTTAGGGGAAGTTTCCCGAAGCCCCACAAACGTCTTCGGGAGATACCTCACTGCTGTACTAGCTTTTTAAAGCATTCGGGACCAATTGCTGAGTTTAGGTATGTAATCTGCAAGCGAGCAAACCCAGAGCGGGGTAAAGCAGGTCATTTGACAGCTTAATTCAGTATTATCTGGAGCGTTGAGCCTTGCAGTGATCTCATCATCACTTTAAAGCCCAACGACACCAGTTCTACGCATAAGCTACCCGGGGTTCTGCCACGCAGGCATATATTTTTACCGCCTGACGTCTCAGTACCCCTTTTCTTTTTCTCATTATTCCCGTATCGTACCGACATAAATTAGCTCACAGTCTCTATAATCGCCCTTTTGTATGAAGACTCGATTTTTCGAAGAGATGAAAACTGCTCTAGCCGTAGAAAAAAGTAAACTAGAAGCGGAATTAGCTGGTCTTTCTCACCGCAAACCTCAAACTGGTCAAAATGATGCTTTTGCCGTCCAGGATGATAATTTTGGCTCCTCAGAAGATGAAAATGCTTCTGAAATTGCTCAGTTTGGTGATAATCTTTCTCTTGAACAAGAACTTGAATCTGGCCTCAAAGACGTAGAATCTGCTTTAAAAGCTGTCGATGCTGGCACTTACGGCGTATGTAAGTACTGCAAGCAAAATATTGCCGAAGACAGACTCCGCGCACGCCCGACTTCCACTTCTTGTATTGCCTGTAAAAAAACTTTGACTCAAGAGGTTTAGCATGAGGCTTGATGCGCCATCACAGATCGAGAATTCACGCTTGAAAGGGCTCAAGCTAATTATTCCGATCTTTTTGCTGGTAATTGCTGCTCTCGACGCTGGCTTCAAAAGCTACGCGCTGCGTCACCTGCCAGATGAACAAGCCGCGCCACTCCAGCCTATTTTGGATTTTGCCGTGCATAAAAATCTCGGCATCGCCTTTAACATCCCCGTTCCGCTCGGCGTCGTCATTCCGATTACCGGCCTCATCTGCTTAATCTTTGCCCGTATTGCCTACAAACAGTGGGGGACTAAGCCCAAGCAATCGCTGGCCGCTTTAACCGCAGTGGTTGGAGCTCTCGGCAACGGCATCGACCGCATTCTCCATAATTTCACCACGGATTACATTATTTTATTTAGAACTTCAGCTATCAATTTGTCAGATGTGCTTATCTTAGTAGGCATCATCGGTATACTTTGGTACGATCAACGCATCCCCAGCCAGAGGCAAACTTAATTCCAAAACTCCCCAAACATTTTTGTGTTATGGGTTTTTCTTTTGTTTACGCCTCCACTTTGGTTGGCCTTAAAGCCGTACCTGTCAGAGTTGAAACCGATATTAGTAACGGTTTACCGCGTTTCACCGTTGTCGGCTTACCAGATGCGGCCGTCAGTGAATCGAGAGAACGGGTGAGGGCGGCCATCAAAAATAGTGGCCTCGCCTTCCCGCGTACCGCTATCACCGTCAATCTGGCCCCGGCCGACGTCAAAAAGCAGGGCCCCATGTATGATCTAGCCATTGCCATCAGCCTGCTTGGAGCTAGTGATCAGCTAAACAACGTGGTTGATAGCCAAAATATCTTGTTTCTTGGTGAGTTAGCCTTAGATGGCTCGGTTAGACCAGTGCGCGGCATTTTGCTCACTGCACTCATGGCCAAAGCGCAAGGTTACAGTTGCATCATTGTGGCTG
The DNA here is from genome assembly GCA_049296775.1 of Patescibacteria group bacterium. Taxonomy (GTDB): domain Bacteria; phylum Patescibacteriota; class Patescibacteriia; order UBA9934; family UBA9934; genus JAGORL01. The sequence goes on along the minus strand of JBAQTB010000001.1, from coordinate 260,623 downwards.
CTGGTAATGCCGCAGAAGCCGCATTAGTCAAAAATCTCCTGGTGTATGCCGCCAATCATTTGAACGAAGTCGTAGCCTATCTAAACGGCCACAAACTCACGCCCCAAGCGCCTAGCACCCTCCAATTCAAACCAAACGAAGATCATGACATGGCCCACATCCACGGCCAAGAACAGGTCAAACGGGCTTTAGAAATTGCCGCAGCCGGCAATCACAATCTCCTCATGTACGGCTCACCTGGGAGCGGCAAAACCATGCTCGCCAGAGCTTTGCCGTCACTCTTACCCGCCCTCAGCTTTGAAGACATGCTGGAAGTCACGGCCATTCACTCTGTGGCTGGCCAGCTGCATGAACAAAATTCTTTGATCACCGATCGACCGTTCCGCACTCCGCACCATACCGCCAGCGGTGTCGCTCTGGTTGGCGGTGGTGCCTGGGCAAAGCCAGGCGAAATTAGCTTAGCGCATCGTGGCATTCTGTTTCTGGATGAATTCCCAGAATTTTCTAGACAAGTTTTAGAAAATCTCCGGCAACCCCTTGAAGATGGGATTATTACTGTGTCACGCGCGCACGGCACCTTTGAGTATCCGGCCCGCTTTATGTTGGTCGCAGCCATGAATCCATGTCCCTGCGGCTATCTGCACGATCAAAAACGTCATTGCAGCTGCAATCCACAACAAATCATCAAGTATCAAAACAAAATTTCCGGACCATTATTAGACAGGATCGATATTATTACGGAAGTACCACGGATAGACATTGAAAAACTCTCACAAGCTGCACTAGGTGAATCTTCTGCAGCAATCCGTGCCCGCGTTCTGGCCGCAAGACAGTTACAATCACACCGCTATCACGAGCTGAATATCGACACTAATTCTGAATTACAATCACCTGAACTACGGCAATACTGTCAGCTTGATGAAGCCGGCCAAGCCCTCATGACTAGCGCCGTTAACAAATTAGCTTTATCAGCTAGAGCTTATACACGCGTACTCAAGGTCGCGAGAACCATTGCTGATCTGGCCGAATCCGAGACTCTGAACTCTAACCACTTGGCCGAAGCCTTACAATACAGGCCGAAAGATTTACGCACGTAAACACAAACACCGTGCTCTGGCACGGTGTTTGCAGGACTTAGTAACCTAGATAGTTAGCCGGGTTCTTGAAGCTACCGTTAGCGATAACTTCAAAGTGCAAGTGGGTACCGGTGGAATTTCCTGTTGAACCACAGCGGCCAAGTGGCGTACCTGCTGTCACCACCGCTCCTTTACTCACGTACAGAGTATGGAAGTGGCCGTAACGTGTCACGAGACCATTGCCGTGGTCAATCTCAACGGCATAACCGTAACCAGATTTTGAACCAGAAAACTGCACAATCCCGTCCATAGCAGCGTAGTTGTCATTGGTAGACGTACCGTTGGCGCGTCCGTTACAGTCAATGTCTACACCCGTGTGCACGTAGCTCAAACCGCGCACAATGTAACGTAAGTCCGTGGGCCACACCATTTTAGCGCCTGGATTAGTAATCGTAGAGCCGCCTGAACCCACGGGGGCTGTGGTGAAAATATCTCGTACCGCTACTGGACGACTACTTGGCGCCGGTGCAATAACCTGTCCGCCTGGCACTAATAAACTCTGGCCAATCTTCAAGGCGTTGGCACTTTCCAAGTTATTCGCGGTCAAAATTACGTCTGTACCCACGCCGTACTTCTTAGCAATCGCAGACAACGTTTCACCGTTCTTAACCGCATGCTGCACGCCAGTTACCGGCAAAATCGTCAATTCCATACCTGGCTTAATGACCGATCTAACCGTTAAGTTATTCGCCCACAATAAGGTATTCAAAGAAATCCCAAAGTGCTGAGAGATGGTAGACAACGTATCACCAGTATCAACCACGTATTTCTCAATCTCCGTACGTGGCGCCGCTGGTGTTGCCAAAGGTTCAGCAGTAGTAATCGGAGACAACGCCAAACCACTCTGACTCAAACCAGGCATAGACGTAGTTGGGTCAATGGCCACACTGCCACCAATTGGCGCGCGCAAACCGTCGTCGCCATAAGAACTGACTGCGATATAGTCACTGGCCGTACCAAAAGTGGCGTACTCTTCAATCACTTCCAACTCTTGGTTAGTCACAATGCTGTACAAAATACTCCGCTGTCCAAATGAATCCGATTCAGCGCGCACTTTACCTAAACCAAAATTGACTGTTCCGGCCACACAGGCCACGCCAATCACCACCACATGTACAGCGTAACGATTAGTCAACAAAAACATGACCCGGTTCTTAGCCGGTCGGTAAAAATTCCCCATGCGCCTCCGTAAACCGTAAATTACGCCGTAAACTGGCAAAATCAAGTGTCGAATCACAGACCTACCAAGCGGTCTAAATAAGGCCAACACTAAACCAACCAAAGTAATCACAATGGCTTTGAGACGCACTAGGCCACGAATCAGCTCGAGACCTACGCGGACATAGAGAGGCGTTCGTGTATTTGGAATATGGGCTTTTTAAAACTAAGCACGACCGACCATAACTACAATGTGCATTAGTCAGTGTACCGCATTTTACCCTAGTGGTCAAAAGATATAAACAACAATTTGGCCAACTTTAGACAAAAGCGTTGACGTAGTTAGCCAAATAGCCTACACTCTGCAAACTCATTTTTCTGTATCGTTATGTCTCACAAACTCGAGCGCTTAAACGAAGGTCAAGTTAAGATTACGGTCACTGTACCCGTCGAACAAGTCGAACGCGGCATGCGCCACGCCGCTGAGCACATGACAGAAGACACCAAAATCCCAGGCTTCCGCCCAGGCAAGGCCTCTTATGAAGTTATCAAAGAGCGCATTGGTGAAATGAAACTTTTAGAACACGCCGCGGAAGAGATTATCAGGGCCACTTTATCTGCTGCTTTGATTGAAGAAGATTTAAACATTGTTGGCCAACCATACTTCACCATGGAGAAAATGGTGCCTGGCAACGAGCTCATCTACTCTGCCGAAATCGCCCTCATGCCAGAAGTGACCAAACTCGCCGATTACAATAACCTGTCCGTTTCAGCAGAAAGTGCTAATGCCAACGATGAAATTTTTGAACAAGCCAAAAAAGATCTGCTGCGCATGCGGACCACTGAAGTTCGGGCCGTGGCGGATCAGGCTCTCAAAAAGGGTGATAAAACCGTGGTCAACATGACCATGAAACGTAACGGTGTCACCCTGGAAGGTGGCGAAGCTCAAAACCATGGCATCTACACCGGCGAAGAATATTACATCGCTGGTTTCATTGAGCAAATTCTTGGCGCCAAAGAAGGGGAGGAGCGAGCCTTTGCTCTCAAATTCCCTAAGGATCATTATCAGAAACATCTTGCCGGTGAGGCTGTAGATTTCACTGTTAAAATCAATGAGATCCATACCCTAGAAGCACCAGCCTACGATGAAACTTTTGCCACCGCCCTCGGCTTTAAAAATCTCGCCGAACTTGAGACTAAGCTCCGTGAAAATCTCCAAGACGAGAAAACTGAGCAAGAAAATCGTCGCCAAGAAAAGGCCGTGCTAGAACTTTTAGCAGAAAAATCCAGTTTTCCAGTCATTAGCGACCTCTTATTAAACCAAGAAATCGACAAGATGATCTTTGAACTCCGCCAGTGGGTGACCCAAAATGGCATGGAGTTCGACGAATATCTTCAATCCGTTAAGAAATCCGTCCCTGATCTTAAACTCGATTTTGCTAAACAGGCCCTGATCCGCATCAAAGTCGCGCTGATTCTGGAGACTGTCGCCAAAGAAGAAAAGATCGCTCCAACTGAAACAGAGATTGATGCCGAAGTTGATCGCATCGGAGCCGCCGTAGCCAAAGATCCAGCCGCTAAGGAACATATCTTTAGCCCAGAGTATCGCGACCGCATTGAAGCACAATTAAGAAACCGCAAAACCGTCGATTTCTTAAAAGCTAAAATGGTGAAGTAAGCAAAACACGAGCCGCAAGGCTCGTTTTGTTTTAAGGGCAGACGCGTTGTTTTTTCAGTTAAGCAAGGCTACACTTAAAGGCATGAAGCTGAGTTCATAATTTGTGACCTCGAAGATATATGGAGAGTCTGATGCCGGCTGAGTTAATTGAAAATAAAATATTTGTCATCCGAGGTCTAAAAGTCATGTTAGATCGAGATTTAGCTAGACTTTATAAAGTAAGCACAAAAGTCTTTAAACAAACCATTAGGCGCAATGCTGATCGATTTCCTAAGGATTTCATGTTTCAACTAACAAAAGATGAACTCGCAAATTGGAGGTCACAATTTGTGACCTCCAATTCAGATAAAATGGGTTTACGTCATCAGCCGTTCGCCTTCACAGAACACGGAGTTGCAATGCTATCTAGCGTATTAAAAAGCGAAGAAGCTATTGCTATCAACATTCAAATCATCCGAACATTCATCACGCTTCGCGATCTAGCCACGAGCAACAGCGACCTTAATCACAAAATCGAGTTCCTCGAGAAACACTACAACGACCAATTCAAAATTGTTTTCGATGCACTTAGAAAAGTACTAACGATCGAAGAAGACCAAAAACCCGAAATCGGCTACAAGATAAATCGTAAGAAATGATAGGTTATAGCTCTTTCCATTTTCAACTTTCTCATTTAGACTAAAATTATATGTTATTTGGAGCTCATGTATCTGCGGCTGGGGGACCTTGGAACGCACCTATTCACGGGGCTGCGCTAGGCTGTGAGGTGATCCAATTTTTTAGTCGACCACCGCAAAGCTGGAGTGCTAAGCCCATCACTCCAGACGATGCGGAGAAATTCAAACTCACCCTGAAAGAACAAGGCATACAGCGAGCATATGTGCATGCTCCGTATTTGATTAACCTAGCTTCTGGCAATAACCGCACCCGTCACGGCTCAGTCTCTATGCTCAAAGATGAGCTAGATCGCTGTAGTCAGCTTGGGGTCACTGCCATGATGTTTCACCCAGGTTCTGCCAAAGAGCTTGGGCAAGCCGCAGGTGTAGACAAGGTCATTGAGGGTCTAAACCGCATTATGGATGGCTATACCGGCTCCTGTCAGCTACTGATTGAGATCTCAGCGGGGGCCGGCGCGGTCATGGGCGATACTTTTGAAGAGCTGGCGGCCTTTGTCGACGGCGCTGAGCGTGGTAAAGACATTGGTATTTGTTTTGATACGCAGCACGCCTTTGCCTCTGGTTACGATTTGCGTACTAAAGAGGGAGTCAATAACACTTTCAAACTTTTCGATAAAACCATCGGCTTAAATAAACTCGTAGCAAGTCATTGCAATGACTCCAAGGTTGAATTTGGCTCACATAAAGACCGACACGAGCACTTAGGCCACGGCACCATGGGGCAAGACGCTTTTAAATTTATCGTCCAACACCCAGATCTCCAACATCTCGACCTCATTCTAGAAACTCCGTACGAAAAAGAAGGTGTGGCTAATGACCCGCGTCTGGCCGACTTAGAGCTACTGAAAAAATTCCGCGGCTAGCCCATGTTGCTCATCATTCACGTTAAACCCAACGCCAAACTCACCAAAGTCGTCTCTAAACTGGACGAGCATACTTTTGTTATCACCCTGCATGCCCCAGCTACGGAAGGTCGTGCCAACGAAGAACTCGTTGAGTTTCTCTCTGAAAAACTCAACCTCGCCAAAACCTTTATCAACCTCAAACGCGGCCATAACAGCCGCGTCAAACATCTTGAAGTCCCGGATAGCATCGATCTGTTACGGCTTGTCGATCCCGCCTTGTGATAGGGGATTACAGCGTACGATTCTCCAGGCGCCTTTGGAATAGCCCTTTAGAATCCCATCTTTTAACACCGCCTGGCGACAATATTCCGAACAGCTAGGATAAAACTTGCAGTACCCGTACGGATATAAACCTTTTAACGGGCCGTGATCGAAAGATAGCGTATGTTGATACGCTACAATCGGTAAAACCGCCACCTTCCTAACTTCTTGCTGAAGCTTGGAGTAAACCGGATTTTTTGAAAACTTGCGTAAGGCGTGTCCGCTTTTGTTCATAATCTAAAGCCAGAGCTGGTTTTGAGACTAAAATGATAATATCAAAGCCAGTCTTCAAGTCAGGCATCAATAACCGGACGATTTCCCGATACTGACGTTTAACTCTGTTTCTGTCTGTAGCATTCTTACTTACCTTAATCCCCACCACCACCGTGACGCGATTGTGAGCTTTTTCGTTAACCGCGTACTTAAGTCCAGCGGCAGCATCAAAAACGCTCTTCTTAGACTTAAGAACTCTGGCAATGTCTTGATCGTGACGCAATCTGTGCTTATCAGAAAACATACGTATAGTGTACTGCAAATAATAAATCCCAGCATTGCTGCCAGGATTTATCAATGTTCTAGCGGGGACGGGCGGTCAAAGTTAGACGCTTGCGGCCCTTTGCACGACGACGCTTCAGAACGGCTCGGCCGTCTTTGGTCTTCATGCGCTGGCGAAAGCCTTGTACCTTGGCGCGTCTGCGCTTTTTAGGTTGATATGTGCGCTTAGGCATAGAAAAGTGCTGAGAGCATAAGGCTCCCGTTGAAAAATGTCAAATATTCGCTCCTGACTGGGCGGACTTTTAGCCTCTTAGGGCTCTAGTGACTAGTTTTAGCCGACGGCCATACCCGGCCTACGTCTAAACAGGGTCACAATTACATCATCTATTAAACCACGATTCTTGACAGCTTTTACAGTGAAAATGTGCATAACTTCCGGTCTTATCCCCAGATATTGCCTACTTATCCCCATTTCCATCCACCATTCATTCACTTTTGCCTGTTTGTAGGCTGTGGACAAATTGGTTATGATGTGGCAAATCGTCTACGCCGAACCTTGTTGTCGGTCCACCCAGGTGATTAGCTTCTTCGCCCCAACTATGAACACTCATGAACTTTGGGAAGCCGTACTCGGACAGCTCGAGCTCAAAATGAGCAAGGCCAATTTCACCACCTGGTTTCGCAATACTTTTGTTAGCGAATACCGCAGTGGAGAGATCGTCATTGCCGTTCCCAATTCATTAGCGCAGTCTTGGCTTGAGAAGAAGTTTTTCCGCGATATCGTGGAAGCCGTACAAAACATTACTGATCAACCCGTCCGCAGCCTGACTTGCCGCGTAGAAACTAAACCCATTGACCCACAACCACTCGTCATTGAATCGAAAATGCCAGCCCACGCCGGCGGCTCAACTCAAGAAGACTACGGCTTTGTCCAAACCGGCGCGGTAGAAATGGCGCCACCATCTGGCAACATTACAATTAATCCCAATTACACTTTCCAAACTTTTGTCGTGGGTAAGCAAAATGAACTCGCTCACGCTGCGGCCCAAGCCGTCGCTGCTCAACCCGGTGGCACGTATAACCCCTTGTTCATTTACGGTGGAGTCGGACTGGGTAAAACTCACCTGCTCCACGCCATTGCTAATGAAATTAAACGCCGCTGGTCTTCCGCTCGTATCATGTACGTCACTTGTGAACACTTCACGAATGACTTCATCCATTCCGTTAGAGCTGGAAAAGGTAAAGAATTTAAAGATCGTTATCGCAACGTCGACCTTTTACTCATTGATGACATTCAATTTATTACCGGTAAAGAGGGGACTCAAGAGGAGTTCTTCCATACTTTCAATTCTTTACATCAAGAAAATCGCCAAATCGTGATTTCTTCTGACCGACCCCCAAAATCAATTGCGGGACTGGAAAAACGCTTACAATCACGCCTGGAGTGGGGCATGTTAGTCGACGTCGGTACACCAGACCTAGAAACCAGGATTGCGATTTTGCAAAAGAAATGTCTAGAACGTGGCTTTAATTTGAGTCGCGAGATCCTCCAGTACATTGCCTCTAGCATCTCTTCTAATGTGCGTGAGCTAGAAGGTGCTCTGAATAAAATTTCGGCGATCCACCAATTCCGCAACATGGAACCGACTCTTGAAAGCATCAAGCCCATCGTTGCTAGCTTTGAAGCGGAAAATATCAAGAAAACCGTTACTCCCAAACAAGTTATTCAGGTGGTCGCTGAATATTTCGATATCAGTCTGGAAGAAGTTCTGGGTAAAAGTCGAGAAAAGCGTTTAGCCTTCCCACGCCAAATCATCATGTACCTTCTAAGAGAAGAGATGAAGAGTTCATATCCAACCATTGGCACAGAACTCGGCGGCCGCGATCACACCACCGCTATGCACGCTCACACCAAAATCGCCGGCATGGTCGATACGGATGAAAAGCTCCAAAAAGACTTGGAATTAATCAAACAACGTCTGTACGTTGGCTCTTAGACTGCGGATAACCTCTGTATAAACCGAGTAACTTATCCATGCTGTGTACACAGTGTTGATACCTAGCGGATAACCCGGAATCGGGTATAAAGTGTGGACAAGGCCGTGGACAGACCCCCGGATAAGTAGGGGGATAGACCAGGGGACAAACAGCGAGTAAACCCTGACCCAGACCTGGGAAGTTCTTTTCCCCACACCCCATGAACACCTCCATGCAGTTTTCATCCACAAGCCAACTCCGCGGATCTCAAGTAAAATAGCCTCGCAACGCATCTGTCCACACTATCCACAGCCTTACTATAGTTACTTTTTAGAAATTAAAATTAAATTCCCGCCCTGTGAAGCTTTCCTGTACGAAAGAGAATCTGCACCAAGGACTCGCGGTTGTCAGTCATTTAAGTGCTAAGAATGCCAACCTACCTATTCTGAATAACGTTTTATTGAGAGCAGATGTAGGTGGAGTACGGCTAACGGCGACAAATTTAGATTTAACGGTTACTTGTCAGGTACGGGGTAAGGTCGATCAACCAGGTGAATACACTTTGCCTTCTCGTTTATTTTCAGATTACGTCAGCTTATTGCCAGACGAGCGGGTTGACCTGGATTTACTCGACACGGCCCTGTCGGTGGTGTGTGGTGCCTCTAAGACCAAGATTAACGGCATGTCTTCAGGCGAATTTCCGTTGGTTCCGCAGATCTCTGGGGGCACAAAGTTCATGATTCCAGTGGCGGCTCTAGAAATTGCGTTGTCTAGGACGCTGTTTGCGGTCGCCACGAGCGAGGCTAGACAGGTTTTGACCGGTGTCTTCATGAATTTTGTTGGGGAGACCAAGAGCTTAACGGTGGCCGCGACCGATAGTTATCGTTTGGGTGAGAGCGTAATTAGTTTGAAGGGTGAAGTCATGGGTGAGCGCCGGGTGATTATTCCAGCTAGAACCATGGCCGAGCTCAGACGGATTATTGGCGTCCTTAAAGATAGCGCGGAAATGCCCGCTGAACTTGAGGTTGAACTGACGGATAACCAAGTGGCGTTCAGGTACGGCAGTGCCGAATTGCTATCAAGAACTTTGGATGGAGTTTATCCACCTTATCAAGAGATTATCCCCAAGCACGCTAAGACTGAGATCACGGTTAACCGCGTTGCGTTTATGCAGGCGGTGAAGCGGACGAGCTTGTTTTCTAAGGCCGGATTATTCGATGTCAGATTGGAAGTAAAGGCTGGCGGTAACCAAGTTGAGCTGTCAGCTACAGATGCTGGCCGGGGCGAGAACAGCGTGGCCGTGGATGCGGAAATTACGGGTGAAGATAACATTGCTACCCTCAACTACCGCTACTTACTCGACGGCGTTGGCGCTATTGGCTCAGAGAAGGTCGTGCTCAAACTCATTGATGCCGTGAGCCCGTGTGTGGTAGTGCCTAAAGAAGAAGCTGGTCAACCATACGTGTATATCGTCATGCCCATTAGACAGTAAGTATTGAACTAAAAAAACGAGCCTCAGGCTCGTTTTTTAGTTGATGGTGATTATTCTGCTGTGACTAAAGGTATATCGTCGTTACTGAGGAGTGTGATGGTATTAACGGGTGAGGCGTCTTTGACGAAGACCACCACCGGTGGAGAGGCGAGCGGGTCGGTGCTGCCAGTTTTGCTTGTAGCCGTGGCTGTGAGGGCGTATTGAGCGACTGCAGGTAGATTCCAGCTAATCGTGGTGATAGCACTCGGTGAGCTGGTTTCTCCCACTAGAAGCGTTTCTCCAGTCCAGAGATTCTGGGCGGTAATTTTGAGGCTGGAAAGATCGCTAGCGTTCGGGACTTCTATGGCAATATCATAGTTGGCCCCAGTTTTTATGATCGTTTGATTCTGGAAAGGGTTGGTAATCCGGAAGCTGCCTTGTGAGCCGGTCTCAGTGACGTTGATCTGCACGCTATCTTGCGCGCTGTTGTCGACGTCGTCGTAAACCGTGGCGGTCAGGGTGTGCTGACCGGACGACACCCAAGCTGGCAGCGTAATGCTTGCTCCCGAAGCGCTAAATGACGTCAGGATATAGGCGCCATCGACACTGTAATCCACGCGGTTAAAGGCGCGACGAGTGTCGATATCTAGGCTGGTTGTGAAGCTTCTGCCGACACTCTCATTGCTGTTTGGTTGGTCGAAGTTAATATCTGGCTTGTTTCTTTGAGTGTGCACGTCATCACTTTCGGTGGGAACTTCACAGGCCTCCAACTTTGGTTGCCCGTCTTCACCTGTTTGGGCCAGGTAAGCTACCACGCCACTTTCCCACGGGCCATACATGACGTCCGCTTTGGCTGGATCTTTTGGTGCTGCGCCTAACGGATCTTCACGATTGATGTAGGTCAAGATGTTGTGATAATCGCCACAAACTTTTTCTACTCTGAAGCGTTCCGGTGTGAGTTCCGTGGCTAATTTACCGGAAGCGCTATCAATGACAACGGTTGTGGATGGCATTTTGCCGTCTAAGATATCTTTCCCAGTCATTGGAATCGCTGGAATTGGGAAAGCTTCGGCGGGCGTGCCCTTTAGGGATCTGTCCATGTACTCTTTCCAAATTGGCGCCGCTACCACTGAGCCGTCCGCTCTGGTTTTCATGAGCGTTCCGTCAGCGTTACCGACCCACACCACGCTTACTAGGGATGGCGTGTAGCCAGCTGTCCAGGCGTCTTTGTATTCGTTGGTGGTACCGGTTTTTGAGGCCGCTGGTCGGCCGCTTAGGGTGAGGTAATTGTTGGCTCCAAAAATGTAAGAGCGCGCAACGTTATCTGACAACACGTTAGACAACATGGCGGCAATGTTCTTGTCTGTAGCTTGGGTACCCGTGTGTTCTTCTGCCCTCCATTCTTCTAGCATGGTTCCGTCTGGGCTCTGTACGCTTAAAATCGCTACTGTGTCGTGACGGACGCCGTTGTTGGCAAAGGTCGCAAAGGCGGCGGCATGTTCTAGCGGAGTCACACGAACGCCACCAAGCACCATAGACAAGCCAACGTACTCATCTTCCAGTGTGGTGTAGCCTAGGCGCTTGCCGAGGTTCAGCGCGTTTTCAATGCCGGCTAAGTACAACGTTTTTACGGCTGGAATGTTCAGTGAGCCTTGTAACGCTTTGCGCAGTGTGACAAAACCATGTTCACCGCCGTCATAGTTGTTAGGCGAGTAGTTACCGGTGGTAGTTGGGAAAGTAGTTTTTACGTCCCAAACAATGGTGTTGGGAGTATAGCCACGTTCAAAGGCAGCCGCATAAACCATGGGTTTAATGCTTGAGCCTGGTTGGAGCGGGCGTAAGGTGACGTTCACCTGTCCGTCAGCTTCATCATTCCAGTAGTCCGGCGAACCGACCATAGATAAAATCTGACCGGTTTTAGGGTCGAGGGCTACTAGGCCGGCGTCATCAAAAGCGTAAGTGGCACTTTTGGCCGTGACGCCATTAGTGACCGCCTCTTCCGCAATCAATTGTTTATCGTAGTCGAGGGTGGTAATGACTTTTAGACCACCAGTTTCTGTGGTTCTAGCGCCATACTTTTCTTCTAACTGTTCTTTGACCCACAGCACAAAGTGCGGCGCTTCAATGTTGCGTAATGACACGACGACTGGTGTTTCTTGAGCCAAAGCTACATCAGCTTCTTCGCGGCTGACGTAACCTTCTTCCACCATGCCGTTTAAAATCCAATCACGGCGTGCTTTTAAGAGCTCGGGATTGTTCAAGAACGTTGAGGGGCGGTTGGGGAGGGCGGCTAAGGTTGCAGCTTCAGCTAAGCTGACATCTGTGACTGGTTTTTTGAAATACGCCTGTGCTGCGGATTCAATGCCGTAGTTTGTGCCACCGTAAGGGATCTCATTCAAATAAAGCTGGAGAATTTCATTTTTTTCAAACTTCTTCTCCAAAGCTAAGGCGATCATGATCTCTTTGATCTTTCTGGAGTACGTTTGATCATCAGTCAAGAAAGCTTTTTTGATGAACTGCTGAGTAATAGTCGACGCACCTTGTCCGGTGGGGTCAAGCGAAATCACGTTTGACAGCACGGAGCGGATAATGCCCTTGATGCTAATGCCGTCGTGCTCATAAAAATTACGATCCTCAGCCGTAATCGTCGCTTGCTGAACCGACAGCGGGATCTGCTCAATGGTCACGAGCGTACGTTTTTGGTCTGGTGCAATTTCATACAACAAATGCGTACCAGTCCGGTCGTAAATTTTGGTAGATTGCGCAACCTCACGGTTGAGGATGGTGCCTGGATCTGGCAACCCCTGGGAGTACCAAGCAAACAGACTCAAGAGCAATAAGGCGCCGCCTAGGCCAACCGCCAAACACAGGAGAATCAGATTTTTGATAATCGACCCCTTTTTGAGGTTTTTTAAGCGTTGTTTTAGTCCAGCGAGACTGAAAATCGCTTTACGCTCCCGTCGCCCTTGAGAATATCGATACATAGATACTTGAATCATACTGAATCTGGCTATAAATCGCAAAAAAATGGGATTTTACATTGACATTTTAAGCAAAATGGCGTATACTCTTGTCCAAGATCTCGGAGGATTCCGAGATTTTTATATTCTATGTTTCAGCAAATTAAGGCTCTACCAGCGTTAGTTCGTCGGTCTCCGCTTGAGACATTTTTGATTGTAGCTTTGGCAGCGGTCTTGGGTTACGTGTTGGTTTTACAGTCGGCCGATATTGTGACCGCCGAGATCACAGAAGATCATTCTGTAGCACTGTCAGTGGCTGCGATGCAGAACCAGACGGTGCCGTTTGGGACTTTGCCCCAGGCTTCTTTGCGCGGACCGTTTTATACCAAAGTGGTTACGGCTTCGGCGTATAACAGCGTGCCTGAACAGACAGATGACACGCCATTTACTACCGCTTCCGGTACCACGGTGCGTCACGGCGTGATTGCCGCCAATTTTTTACCGATCGGAACCTTGATCACGATTCCTGATTATTATGGTGATCAAATTTTCGTAGTTGAAGACCGCATGAACGCTCGCTACACCAACACGATTGATATTTGGATGGAAAGCGTCACGGACGCTAAGCGTTTTGGTAGACGAGCCGTTAAGATTCACGTGTACACCGGTGGCTAGCCAGATCTTGTAAACGCGGTACAATGATCAGGTGCTAATCTCTAACCACAAACGTATGAAAAAGTTACTCGTAGTCTTGGGTGCACTCTTAATCGTTGGTGGTGGCTGTTTGTCTCTTGGTAAAGGTGGCGGACAAAAGACCGTGGAAGGTGATTGGTATCTGACCTTTAGTCTCCCAGTTGGTTGGTTGACCTTAGCGCCGTATCAAGAACCAGATACTAAGGCTGTCGACACCGTTAAAACAATTACTCGGGATTTGAACGAGATTTTCCTGCAGACTAGCGATAAACCTATCGTTAGTGCTGGCGCTGCTCCAGAGGTAGATGTTCCAGCAGAGTCTTACGTCAGTATTAACGAACACACCCAAGTTCGTGTCAGTCGCCTAGACCCTCGCCGTGTTGTGCCGTCTGAGGCTGAGTCACTCGGTGACGATTTTTACAAATTGATGTTATGTGAAGACGGTGGCGACTGTCAGTTGAGTGGTCGTTACAATTACGACTACTACCTCAAGACTGATGACGCCAACTACAAGTTTATCGTTTACGGCCAAGACATTACCGCCGCCGAAAAGATCATCTTATCTTCCAAACTCGTCACTCTCGATTCACAAGAATAACTATCAAAAAATCACCCCGCATTTGGCGGAGTGATTTTTTTGTAGACATGAAATGTTTGGAGGCCACAGCCGGGATCGAACCGGCTCATGGAGGTTTTGCAGACCCCAGCGTTCCCACTTCGCCATGTGGCCCTAATGAACAGAGGCAGATTAGCAGAAAAACTGGAGTGTTACAAGAGCGGGGTTGGGCTGGAGCTAGCCTTCTAGGAGAATTCTAATTATGTGAGGAATGTCCATGGAAGCCAGGTTTTTGGGGATCACTTCTGAGATGCGTTTTTGGACATCGGTTGGTAGGTATTCGTTGAAAAAGTTTTTGTTAACTTCTGGCACGCAGACAATGGCCTTGTCATAACCTTCATGCACCAACATATCTTGCAGCCGGTCGCCGAGAGCTGTGTAAAGCTGTTTTAGGCGCTGTTCTTTGAGGGCATCAAAATTTGGATTAGGACCAGGCACCCCGGATCTTTCCTCTGTAGCAGTTTCTGGCAGGGCAATGAGTTCAATTTCCTCAACTTCACGGCCTTCTGCGCAAATGAGCCGAGCTTTTTCATTGTTGGTGACTGCAATCACCAACTTACCTTCAAAGGCGCGATAATGGTCTGAGATTTGCATAGGCTTAAGTTGAACTTAGTTTAGCATTTTTTCAGACTTGTGTATGCTATGAGCAAATCCTTAGTTTATATCTATGTCCGGTTTAATGGAACGCGCCGCCTCATTCTTTAGAAAAGGCGCAGAACAGGTCGAGTCTAAAAAGAACGTTGTCGAGACTGCTGAGCTTGGCCCAAAAGCTAAAATTGAGGCATATTTTAACACTTATCCCATGATGGCGGTGCCTACGGTCGATAAGCTAAAAAGTATGAAGCATGCTGACGTCATGAATTTATACCGAGATTTTTCTGCTGCGAATAATGATCTTTTCGCGATCAAAGATTTAGTTGAAACCCAAGAAGGGGAGGAGTTTAGGGAAGCTGTTGATCAGCGCATTTACACTTTAAATGAAATTTCAACTAATTTGGGAGCTCTTGGTGGAGATTTGAAAGGTATGGCGGCTAGAGATCTAGAGGCCGATCGTGTTGCTGTAGTTGCTCGTGAAGAAGCGCAAAAAGATAAACGCTTCGCTGCTGATAGACGTGCGTTGCGAGAGGCGAACGAAAAGTTGATGGTCGCGGTGGAAGAAGATCGGGCTGCTAAAGATGAGGAAAGCCAAGATTCACGCAAGAATGATCAGATGGGGGCGTAAGCGTGTTACAATTTGAGGGTATGAAAGGAGGAACACTACGCGAAAAGCTCAGCGCGAGCCTTCGTGAAGTCGTGTTTGGACTGGAGGACAGTCTCGTGTCTACTTTGGGCGCCGTTAGTGGTGTCGCGGTGGGGAGCGGAGACCGGTATATCGTCATTCTCTCTGGCGTGGTCCTTGTATTTGTAGAAGCCTTATCCATGGCGGCTGGCAGTTACTTATCGTCTAAATCGACCCAGCAACTGTATGATGAGCGTGCAAGGCAGGATGCTACTCGTGTCCTGGCAGAACGCATTTCTGATGATGAGTCACTGAAGGACATGTTCACCCGCAAAGGTTTGTCAGCGGCGGACATTCAGGTGGCCATGCAGGCTATTGGTAAAGAACGTAAGTTGTGGCTGGATGAGGTACGCCGGTGTGAGTATAGATTTTCACCAGCTACGTCTGGTTCGCCAGCTTTGGCAGGCTTGGTGATGGGACTATTTTATATTCTTGGGGGCTGTCTGGTACTCGCCTCTTACCTCTTTTTGCCCTTGGCTTGGGCCTTACCGGTCGCAGTTGGCGTGACAGTCGTCGCTTTGTTCTTCTTGGGTGTTTGGAAAGCGAATCTAACGGGTACGCCTAAAGTTAAAAGCGGGATTGAAATGCTGACCATCTCTTTGGCGGCAGCTTTGGTGGGAATTTTGATCGGCAGACTGTTATCTGGCATGTCGACCTCAGTCTGGTTTGACTAGTATGTTTTTACACCGCTTATCACACGCTAAAGCGCCAGAATTTCCTAATAAGCTCGAGTGGCTGCAGGGCGGGCCGTTAAGTTTGCGTAAGTTGCGCGGTAAAGTGGTGTTGGTCGATTTTTGGACGTATTCTTGCGTGAACTGTATTCGGACTCAGGCTATGCTGAATCGTTGGCATAAACTGTACGCTGAGCACGGCTTAGTCATTGTTGGTGTCCACACGCCGGAATTTGCCTTTGAAAAAGAGCCTAAGAATGTTGAGCGCGCCATGTTGGTGGCTGAGATTGACTATCCGGTGGTACTGGATCCAGATTACGAGTTGTGGCACGCGTACGGCAACCAATACTGGCCACGCAAGTACGTTGTCGATCACGAAGGTTACATTGTTTACGATCATATTGGTGAAGGCGGCTATGCTGAGACGGAGATGGCGTTACAGAAAGCTTTGATTGCTACGGGCGCTAAGAATTTGCCGTTAGTGCCGCCTGATGAGGCTGTGGGTGGGGCGGTGTGTTACCGGACTACGCCCGAGGTTTATTTAGGTTTTTTGCGGGGTGAGTTGGGAAATCGAGAAAACTATTTGCCTGATGCTGAGCAAATCTTTGCCGATGTTGCTAAACACGCTGAAGATCGGCCGTATGTGTACGGACACTGGACTGTTAGGTCTGAATTCATTGAACATTCCAGAAAATTGTCGGTTGCCAACGAGTATTTGCTGCTGAAATACAGCGCCTTTGCGGTGAATTTAATTTTAGGCACCAGTGATGGCCGTACGGCTGTGATTGAGCTTGAGTTAGACGGTAAACCCTTGCCTAAGGACTTGGCGGGGGAAGATGTCAGAATTACCCGTGACGGTCGCGCCACGGTGACGGTGAAGGAACATAGGCTTTATCAGCTGGTGAATGCCGCCATGTACCACCGGGCAACATTGAAAATAAAGACGGCTTCGGGTAATGTGCAGTTGTTTGCCTTTACCTTCCGGGGTTGTGATGATTAAACGTATTTATCTTGATTACGCCGCTGCTACGCCGCTTGACCCCCAGGTCTTGAAGGTGATGTTGCCGTTTTTGAAAACTGACTTTGCGAACCCGTCGAGTATTCATGCTGGGGGTGTGCGGGCTAGGCGCGCGATTGATGAAGCTAGAGTGCAAGTAGCTAAACTCATCAAAGCGCGACCTACTGAAATTATCTTTACAAGTGGTGCTACGGAGTCAATCAACTTAGCCATTTTAGGAGCTGCTCGAGCCAACGCGCACTTAGGTAAACACATCGTGTCCGTTACTACTGAGCACAAGGCGACTTTACGCGCTTTAGAGCTGGAGGGTTTTGAGATCACACTTGTGCCGGTCAATGCGCACGGTCAGGTGACGGCTGCCCAAGTTTTAGCCGCGGTCAGACCAGACACGATTTTAGTCTCGGTCATGTTGGTCAATAATGAACTTGGTGTACTCGCACCCGTCGCAGACATTGGTAAAGGTTTGCTGAAGCATCAAGCCTTGCTCCACACTGATGCCGCACAGGCTAACGGTGTGATTGAGTTGGACGTTGAGCAGCTTCATGTTGATCTCATGACGTTGTCGGCGGCTAAAATGTATGGCCCCAAAGGTATTGGTGCTATGTATTTGCGCACCGGCACTAAATTACGTCAGATCATGGCGGGCGGTAACCATGAATTTGGCTACAGGCCAGGCACAGAGAACGTGCCCGCTATCGTCGGTTTTGGTTTGGCCGCTCAATTGGCCACCGTTCATCTTGGTAAACATCGAGCCCATTTAGACTCAGTCAGAGCGACTTTCTTGAAAGTCCTGCAGGCTGAGTGTCCGCAGGTCAGAGTGAACGGTGATAGTCAGGCTAGGGCACCGCACATTTTGAACCTAACCTTTGTAGGGCTGGATGGGGAAGAGCTGGTGTTACGATTAGATGCGCTCGGGATTGCGTGCTCTACCGCGGCGGCATGTAAGTCATCTGACTTCCCGAGCCACGTTTTACGGGCCATTGGGCTACCCGAAGCGGAGATTCGTGCTACAGTAAGGTTCTCTTTTGGGCGTCAGACGAGTGCGGCAGAGGCCAAGCGCGCGGCGCAATTAGTGGCTAAATGTGTTGACCAGTTGAGTTCCTAAACGTATTCTAGGGCTGTATGAAGCTTCGTATCGTGGTGGATCCAGATTTGTGTATTGGGGCGGCCAGTTGTGTAACGGTCGCGCCGGAAAGTTTTGTGTTGAATGTTGAGAATAAAGCTGAGGTTTTAGATAAAGGTGAGGCTCCGGATGGCCCTCAGTACGAACGTACAGTTGAAGTGACTGAAGCGGAAAAAGATAACATCATCGTCGCTGCGCAGTCTTGCCCGACTTTAGCCATTCTCATCTTTGATGAAGAGGGTAATCAGCTTTACCCAAGTTTTTAACATGGATATCCTGATCATTGGCGGTGGCATTGCCGGCACCACGGCGGCCGAAGAAATTAGGAAGCGTGACCCTAAGGCGCGCATCACAATTTTGTCTGAAGAGCAGCATGTCTGCTACTCCAGAGTTTTATTGCCGCATTACGTGAAGGATAAGGTTATCAGAGACAAAGTTTTTTTGCGTACGGCTGCTTGGTATTACGATCATAATCTAGAGTTCATGCCCGGCGTGAGAGCGTTGAGTATAAATATTGAGAATCAATTTGTTAAAACTTCTGAAGAGCGTGAGCTGCCGTTTGATAAATTACTCATTACAACCGGTGGCGAAATTTCTTTGTTTCATGACGATCTCCGCGGGGTGTCGTATTTGCATACGGTTGATGACGCTGACCATTTGAAAGTTTTGCTGAATGAAGTGCGATCCTTGAAGCCAGCTGAACGTCAGACAGCGATTTACGGTGGTGGTTTTATTGCCTGCGAATACGCCAACGCTTTCCAACACTTCGAGTTACCAACGCGCATCATAATGCGTGGCTCAGGCTTCTGGTCACAGATTTTGTCAGCTCACAGTCAGGCCGTGTTGCGTCATCAAGCGGAATCAAACGGCGTAACCGTGCATACCAACGAGCCGATGCCTGAGCTGATCGGAGAACAGGAGTTGACGGGTCTTAAGCTTCAAGACGGCACCGAATTGCCGGCTCGACTGTTAGGCGTGGGTATTGGCGCCAAGTCTGATCATCACTTGTTGAAAACCGCTAAAATCCCTATGGATCAGGGCGTGTTAACCAACGAATTTTTGGAAACCAGCCTGCCAAACGTGTATGCTGCGGGGGACGTGGCCCAGTTCCTGGATACACAGGTTAATCGTCAGGTAAAATACGGTAACTGGATGAATGCTCAAATGCAGGGTAGGGTAGTGGGCGCAACCATGGCGGGTGAGCGGACGGCCTTTAAGCTGGTGTCATCTTACTCGACTAATTTGCTCGGGATGCACATTGTCTTCTTGGGCGATGTCAGCCGCGAGCATGCCGATGAGGTTAGAGCAGGTATTGCTAAGCCAGACGCTTCCCAGGAACTCTTTTTCAGGAGTGGTAAGCTGGTTGGAGCGGTCATGATTGGAGACGTAACGGCCAGAGCCGTTTTGACACACAGCATAGGTAAAAGCTTATGAACTTAGACACGTCTACCACTTACAAGACTTACGACCCAGCTGATGTTGGCTTTGGGATCGAACGTTTACCGGATCAAGTGCGTTGCGCTTGGCACGATACGCGTGAAATCGTAGTACCTAAGAGCTATCAACAAGTTAACCACATAGTGATGTGTGGCATGGGCGGCTCCGCCCTGGGGCCGGAGATGTTGATTGCGGCTTGTAGTGATAAATTGAAATTGCCTGCGTCAGTAGTACGAGATTACGTGCTCCCAGCTTCAGTGAACTCTAAGACACTCGTAATTTTATCCAGTTTTTCTGGAACCACAGAAGAAGTGCTTGCTGCTGCGGCTGAAGCACGGAGTCGCAAGGCTAAACTCATGGTGATTTGTACCGGTGGTCCGTTGGCGCAATTTGCTAAAGAGCATAAATTGCCAGCCTATATTTTTACGCCGGGTGATTTGGCCAAGCAGCCTAGATTTGGTGGTGGTTTTTTGTTGGTTGGGATTTTGGGACTTTTAGATCGGGCTGGCCTGATAAAAATCAAAGAGGCCGAGTTAAACAGCATGATGACGTGCATGAATGAAGTTATCGACTCTTGCGCCGTAGATGTGAAATCAGCTGACAATCCAGCCAAGATGATCGCCAAGGCGATTGCGGGTAAGAGCGTGCTAATTGTGTCATCCGAGCACCTCACGGGGAATGCACATATTTTGCAGAACAGCATCAATGAAAACGGCAAACAGTTCGCGACTAACTTTCAATTACCGGAACTCAACCATCATTTGCTAGAAGGTCTGACGTACCCCAAGACTTTTGCTAAGCAGAGCGTTGCGGTGATGCTGCGTTCTAGCTTGTATCACGAACGTACGCAAAAACGTTATGACATCACGGCTGATCTTTTTGAAGATCAACACTTGTCCGTGGTCGAGTATGTGGCAGCCGGTCACACTAGGCTAGATGAGGTTGGAGAAGTGCTACAATTTGGTAGCTACGTGGCTTGGTACTTGGCCATGGAGAATAAGATGGTGACGACCGACATTAAATTCGTAGACGCTCTTAAGAAGCGCATGGCTAAAAGTTAAGTCACACGAAAATAACTAAAAACCCTCGCCAGTGCGAGGGTTTTTGGTAGTCAAAAGTTTATTCGTGGCGTAAGGCCTTGATTGGGTCTAAACGACTAGCCTTGAGTGACGGCAGCGCTCCGGCCAAGAAGGATAAACACATAATGGCTAGGACGACGCCGGCTGTGGAGACGATCGGAAATGACAGTAACTGGAACCCGACAAAATCTTTCAAGAAATTGTTAGTAGCATAACCACTCACTAAGGTGCCGATCACGATACTGACGAGTGTGCCGAGTGCCGCTCCCCAGAAACCGATACTGGCGGCTTCAATGGAAAACATCGTGAAGATATTTCTGCGGCTGGCGCCAAGCGCTTTCATTAAGCCAATTTCACTCGTACGTTCATTGACTGACATGAGTTGAGTGTTGACGATACCGAAGGCCGCGGCGATCAACGTGATAACACCAAAGACATTTAGCACAATCAAAATCGTGTCGATCACGGTGCTGATAATGCCAATCTGATCTTGGATGGTCTGAGCGGCATAGCCTTGGTCTTCAAAGCGCTGTTTGAGCGCGGCAATATCTTCATCAGAATAGCTGGCATCGAACTTGACCACGGCATTCATGTACTTGCCTTCCAGGGCCGGTACACCCTTAGTTTGATCATCCACGATCAACTTAGCCAAGGCCTGGCTGATAACGATGTTAGTGTTGCCAAGGATAGACGGTTCCTGCACACCGATAATCGTCACATCCGCTGTTTGTGTGACTTGAGCGGCGTTTTTGTAGGCCAGGGTCACTGTTTTACCCAAGCTGTCATGATCGTCGCTAAAACCGAGTGGCTCCACGTACTTGTGAGGGATGGTGATCCCGTTTGGGAGATCTTCACGGACGCGTTCACCTTCTGAAATGGTCAAATTCAACCCTTCCAAATTTTGGTAAGCCGCCACTTCAAATTTCTCAGCATCATGCCCAATGTACTCTAATTGCGGCATGCGTTCCGGCGTAATTTTGATCACGCCTTCTGTCTGTTCAATTTTAGCAAAATCTTCCTGGTTCAACAGGGCGATATTGAATGTACCCACTTCTCGATCTGGATTGTAGGCGGTTACGTCAGTGCTGACCGGATTCTGTTGACTCTGTTTAACGTGAACCATGAGCGTATGTTCCACGCCCAAGTTACCGAGCTGATCATTGACGTAAGACTTGACGCCGTTACCGAGGCCGTTGGTTAAAGACAAGGTCAGTGCACCAATAAACACCGCGCCCACGGTTAACAGTGTGCGCAATTTAGAGCGCAACAAGTTCTTTTGCGAAATTTTGATGATATCAAGAAGTTTCATAAGTTTAGCAGCGGCTATTCACCGTTAGTAATGCGGCCGTCTTTCATTTCAATGGCGCGATCACACAATTTCGCTAAGTCAGGATCATGCGTCACAATAACTAGAGTGATGTTGTGCTGCTTGTGTAGTTTGAACAAAATTTCCGTCACAATTTCACCGTTTTCAGTGTCCAGATTTCCGGTTGGTTCATCTGCAAAGATCACGAGCGGCTTAGTCACTAAAGCACGCGCAATACAGGCTCTCTGCTTCTGTCCACCAGACAAGTTACCGGCCAGTTGCTGAGCTTTATCAGACAGTCCGACGCTTTCTAGCATGGCTAAACCACGACTATTTCGTTCCGCAACCGGTACGCCAGCAATGACGAGCGGCAAAATTACGTTTTCAAGCACGGTGTTCTTGGCGTTCAAGAAGAACTGTTGGAAGACAAAGCCAAAACGCTTATTTCTAACGTGATCAATCTGCGCCGGTGTTAACGCGTGGGCGTGTCTGCCGGCAAACAATAATTCGCCATCACTTGGGGTGTCCAAGGTGGCTAAAATATGCATTAAGGTCGATTTTCCGCTCCCGGACTTACCAATAATGGCGACACTTTCACCCTGCTTAATATTTACATTGATATCTTTGAGGGCCACGGTGTCTTCACCGCCACTTGGATAGATTTTAGCAATCGCTTTGGCTTCAATGAGAGTTTTCATAACTGGCAAAGATTAGCACAAAAACTTACTTTTGTCTAGTCTTTTGAGGCCCTTGACTCTGACGTTGCGTCATAGTTTAGACTAAGTTACAGTACGGTCGATTACTAAAAAGAGCATGTTTATGTCTTACTCCATTCAGCACTTAGCCAAATTGGCCGGGATTAGCGTCAGAACTTTGCATCATTACGATGCCATTGGCTTATTGCGACCAGACCGGCAAGAGCGGAATGGCTACCGTACATATTCCGATGCGGATCTCTTGAGACTCCAGCAGATCATGTTTTTTAGGGAACTAGACTTTTCGTTGGCCGACATCATTAAAATTCTGAGTAGCCCCACCTTTGAACTGCAGCGAGCCTTAAATGATCAAAAGACACTCCTGGAATTAAAACAGAAACGACTAAGTAAGCTTATTAAGACGATTAATCAGACGATCAATAACTTAACTAACCAAACACCTATGGACGATCAAGCTCTGTACACGTCATTTAGCAAAACTGAGGAACAAGCTTATGCCGCTGAAGCTAAATCCAGATGGGGACACACCGACGCTTTTAAGCAATCAGAAGAGCGCGTCAAAAAGATGGGCAGAGCTGGTTTGCGAAAAGTTTTAGCTGCCGCTGGTGCCTTGACCGTAAAAATTGCAACCGCCATGCAGTCCGGCCTTGATCCAGCCAGCGCGGAGGTTCAGGAGCTGATTGCCGAACATTACGCCGGTCTACGCGCCTTCTATGAGCCCAATCTTGAAATTTATCGTGGTCTCGCCAACGCGTACATTAATGACGCACGCTTTAAAGCAAACTACGAAAATGTCGCCCCAGGTTTAGCACAGTTTATGCACACCGCTATGCTCACATTCTGCGAACGTCGAGACGGTAATCTTGTGTAAACATCACAACAATGTTGTCTCCCCAGACATTTATAGGTAAGCTCTGGGGGTGCGTGGAAAAGTGGCAGAGTGGTCGAATGCGCATGACTCGAAATCATGTATACCTGCAAAGGTATCGGGGGTTCGAATCCCCCCTTTTCCGCCATTCGACTCACTTCGTTCGCTCATGGTCTCCGACCGCTGGGAAGACGAAGTGAGTCGAATGCCCTGAGTCAATCGAAGGGCTTACCATCAGGCTTCGTTCGCTCATGGTCTCCGACCACTTGGGAAGACGAAGTGAGTCGAATGCCCTGAGTTAATCGAAGGACGGACATTTTCGCCCTTCCGCCGTCGCCCCACGGGCTATGTCGGACAAGTCGGGCTACGTTGGGATATCGCTGGGCTCTTGATTTTTATAGAAAAATATATTATATTAAATCATCCGGAAATACTGCCGGAAGGAATCACAGAGTTCTTTAAAAGGAGGATGTAGATGTTGATAATAGGGATGGTGTTCTTGTTGCTTCCATTCGCTCTACTTGCGGGAGGCGGTAACTCTTTATCGCAGTCACCCATTAACTACGCAGATCCACAATTAGTTGTCGCAGGACAAGATCCGTGGGGGCGTGTCGAGCTGCGAAAAGCTGCAGACGGCAGTATTGAGGGGAAGCTCCCTTGTGGCAACACAAAACTTCAACTAGAAGGGACTCGTATATTCGGCAAATCACCGTGGGGTAGTGTTGATCTGACCTACGCGAATGATCGACTATCGGGACGAGTGCCGTGGGGTAGTGCAAGCCTTACCGTCAGTGACATCGCACTCACTGGAAAGCTTCCGTGGGGTCGTATCGAGCTTCGGTTGACGGGTCAAAAGCTTGAGGGAAAGCTTCCGTGGGGTCCTGTGCATCTGCGTCTGGGAGATCATTACAACTCTTTGACAGATCCCGATGTTCTTCTCGCTATCGCGGTGTTGCTGGCGGATAAGACATGACAAGTCGCGGAACTCTCAACATGGCCAACCAGCGATTACATCAAGGTTGGCTTTTTCTTTGCAGATTACGTTTTCAAACTCCCACGGGGAGTTTTTTGTATTCAACGTATGCATGTTTGCTATACTGTAAAAGCTATGTCTCAGACTATTCGTAAAGCTATCATTCCTGTGGCCGGTATGGGCACGAGATTTTTGCCTGCTACTAAGGCTCAGCCTAAGGAGATGTTGCCGGTGGTTGATAAACCGGTGATTCAATATATTGTAGAGGAAGCCGTGGCCGCTGGGATCGAAGAAATTATTTTCGTGACTGCCATTGGTAAACGCGCCATTGAAGATCATTTTGATCGTAACTTTGAGTTGGAGTATCGCTTAGAACAGAAGCGTAAGTATAAAGAGCTAGAGCAGATTCAGGAGCTTGGAAAATTAGCTAAATTCGCCTTTGTGCGTCAGCAAAAACCGCTTGGTGACGGCCATGCTATTTTGTCTGCTGCTCCGTTTGTGGGCGATGACGAATCAGTTGCAGTATTGTTTGGCGATGACATTATTACTGGCAAACAACCAGCCATTGGGCAGCTCATGGAAACTTACGAGAAATATCACGCTCCAGTGGTGGCTATTCAGCCCGTGCCTAAGGCTAAGGTGTCTAGTTACGGCGTGATCGCGGGTAAGAATGTGGGGTCTAAGGTGTGGAAGATCGATAAATTCGTAGAAAAGCCCAAGCCGGAAGACGCGCCATCTAATTTGGCGGCAGTGGGCCGGTATGTGATTACTCCAGACATAATTAGGTTGCTCAAGGTACAGACGCCCGGCAAAGACGGTGAGATTAGATTGGCTGATGCTTTTGAGACACTCTTGAAAGAGAACGGCCCCATGTACGCCTGTAAGTTTGAGGGCGTGCGGTATGACTGTGGCAATAAACTCCAGTTTATTTTGGCGCAAATTGAGCTTGGGCTAGAGCATGATGAAGTTAAGAAAGAGCTTAAGGCTTACTTGAAAGCTCTTAAAAAATAATATGGTGATTAAGCGCTTGTTTGGTGCCGGTTTAGCCTTCACGCTCCTGCTCACGCTGGGGGCGGGATGTTTTGGGGGCGGAAAGACGGCCAGCACTGGCGGCGCACCGGTTGTTTTGGATTACTGGCGGGTGTTTGATGGTGAAGATACTTTTGACAGCATTATTGCTGCGTATTCTGCTTTGCATCCAAACGTCAGAATCAATTACCGCAAACTTCGCACGGAAGAATATGAGACGGAACTTATTCGTGCTTTTGCGGAGGGCAGGGGACCGGACATGTTTTCCGTGCATAACAGTAAGCTTGGTGAAATGCAGACTTTGATGCAGCCCATGCCAGCCGCTGTGACCGTGGCTTACCAGGAAACGGTGGGTACGTTGCGTAAAGAAACGATCTTTGTAGCCCGTGAACAGCCAACGTTGAGTGAGAAGGCATTGAAACAACAGTTTGTGGATGTGGTGGCTTCAGACGTGATTAAGCCATACCAGGCTAGCCCGAGTGTGGCGCCGGCTAACCGCATTTACGGTTTACCCATGTCTGTTGATAGCTTGGTCCTGTTTTACAATAAAGATTTATTGAATTCTGCCGGCATCGCCCAGCCACCCACAGATTGGGAGACCTTCCAGGACGACGTGATCAAATTGACAGTGCTGAATGCTGAAGGTGAAGTTACCCAAGCTGGAGCGGCTCTTGGTACCACGGATAACGTAGAACGTTCGGTCGATTTGCTGTCATTGCTCATGTTGCAAAACGGTACGGTTATGACAGAGGGTAATTCTGTTGCGTTTGCTAGTGTGCCCAAGGGTACGCCAGAAGGTTTATTTCCAGCTATCGATGCTGCCGTTTTTTACACTGATTTCGCTAACCCTACCAAGGAGGTTTACACCTGGAATAGCGATTTCGCTGGTTCCTTTGAAGCCTTTGCTAACGGCCAAGCTGCCTTTTTCTTTGGCTACAGTTACCACATTCCTTACTTATTAGCCGCAGCCCCTAAGTTGAATTACGCCGTGAGCAAGATTCCACAGATTGCCGGGGGTAAGCAGGTTAATTACGCTAACTACTGGGTGGAAGTTGTGGCGAATAATTCTGACGAGTCAGACTACGCTTGGGATTTCTTGCAATTTGCTACTTCTGCTGAACAGGCCAGCAAATATTTAACTAGAGCCGGTAAGCCCACAGCTTTGCGTGGTTTGATCAATTCACAACTTAACAGTGAGGAGCTGGGCCCATTTGCGGAGCAAGTTTTAACTGCTCAAAGCTGGTACCGGGGTAGAGATGCAGATGCTATGGAGAAAGCTTTGAATGATTTCGCTGATCAAATCTTGGCCGGCAATGATCCAGAAGAAACCGTGAACCGAGCGGCACAGGTTGTGCGGCAGACCTATTAGTCGCATGCTATACTGAGAGCGTTATGCGTTCTCTAGTCAGAGCCTTAGTTGGATTCATGAGCGCCCTCGTACTCCTGGGGGCGTTTAGTGTACCTAGTCATTTTGTGGCCTACGCAGCCGAATGTTCGGGTTCGGGGATCAAGACTACTGATCAAGAGGCAGGTTTTGATAGGATTTTGATTGACGGCATCATTTTTGCCAACATCACCGATGACGATGTTGACGGTAACTGTACTTCAGCTGAGGCCTGTAAGCTCGCGGGGCAGTGTACGCTCAATCAAATTTTGCAGGTTTTTGTTAACGTCACCATTTTGATTTTAGGCGTGAGTGGTTCCCTGGTCTTGCTCATGTTCGTGTACGGCGGCTTTTTGTGGACCACCTCACTTGGTCAGCCGGATAGAATTGAGAAAGGCAAAGAAACAGTTATTAACGCGACTATCGGCTTTGTTATCATTATTATGTCTTACTCATTAATCAACTTCTTGATTTCTGCCTTGGCTGGTGATGAACAGAGCCAGACTATTCAGGAAACTATTGAAGAAGCCCAGCAATAAAATATCAGCTCTAGTCCCTCAGGTTTATAAACTATATGCAATTGTCATTAAAACGTCTTAGCTGGAGCTTACTCGCGCTTGGCCTGGTGTGTGCCCCGCGCTTAGTCGCCGCACAGGTGGTCCTAGTCAATCCACTTGGCGACACTTCAGATCCACGTATTATTGTGGGTAACGTGATTAAGGCGATTTTATCTGTGGTTGGTTCGGCGGCCTTGCTAATGTTTGTGTACGGCGGTGTCTTGTGGATCACCTCTTTTGGAGAATCTAAACGGATTGAGCGCGGTAAAACGGTCATCACTTGGGCAGTGCTCGGTTTGGCCCTCATCGCCTCTGCTTATGTACTTGTGAACGCCGTGATTAACGGTCTGGTAACTGGTTCAGCGATCGGTGGTCAGGCATAGTTCAGCACAGCTCTGGAGCTATGCTATACTTCTCTCAGATATTAATCATTACTTTACGCACTAAACGTATGGTGAAGTCTTTTATAAGAATCGGTATGAGTGTTATGCTTGGCGCAGCCTTGGCTCTGCCATTTGCAGCTCAGGTGCGCGCTCAAGAGATTAATGACGTCAGCGATATTCTTCCGACCTCTTTCAGTGATCGAACTGGTCTTGGTCAGCGAGACTTGAAGGAAAGTCTAGGTGAGCTCATTAACGTAGCTCTCGGTTTCCTAGGTATCGTAGCGGTTATCATTATCTTGTTCGGTGGTTTCAAGTGGATGACAGCTGGTGGTAATGATGAGAAAGTCGGTGAGGCTAAGCGTTTGATAATCGCCGGTATCATTGGTGTTGCGATCATCTTGTCAGCTTACGCTATTACGACCTTTGTACTGCAGTCACTTATTGACGCGACCACGACCGACTCAGGTATCTAAGCACTCGCGTTTTCTCACGCCGCTCGGTTCGCATCCTTTTGCGCCTACCTGCCGTAGGTTAGCCCATGCGAGCCCTGCGCTATGCGAAAACTCCTCGCCGTTCTAGCCCTTGTGACCAGCCTAGCCCTGCCTAGCTTAGTGTCCGCTCAATTATCCGTCGACGGCTCCGGCCTAGTGGAGACCGGAGGTCAGGCGTATGGTGAACAGGTCAAAGACCCGGCCCGTACCAATATTGCTACTTTTGTAGGTGGTTTTATTATTCAGCCATTAATCGGACTGACCGGTGTGGTATTTTTGGTGCTAACAGTTTATGCTGGGTTAATGTGGATGACCTCAGCTGGCGACTCTAAACGTATTGAAAATGCTAAAAATATTCTGGTTGCCTCCGTGGTCGGAGCAGTGATTATTGCTTCAGCTTATGTCATTACAAGTACCGTAATTGATGCACTTTCGGCCACGCCAGGGAGCGTCGCCGAGCAATTATAGGATTAATATGTTTAAACGTTTTTTCATCGTACTGGCCGTCGGTTTCTTGGTTATGAGCTTAGCTCATCCAGCCCTTGCACTAGTTTTAGATAGTGGCTTAGACTCTGCTGCTGGTGACATTGGAGCTGGTTATAATATTAGCCAGCAACTACCCCAGCTCGTTGGCAGTCTGATCAAGGTCGTGATTGGCTTGTTAGGAGTAATTTTCCTAGTGTTGACGATTTACGCTGGCATCACCTGGATGACGGCTGGGGGTGAAGAGAAGAAGATCGCTCAAGCTAAGGGGACTTTATCTACGGCTGTGATCGGTTTGGTTATTGCTTTAGCAGCTTATTCCATTACGGATTTTGTACTAAGTCAGCTCATCACTGCAACGGGTGCAACCTAGTTGAATGGGAAGTTGTGAACAGGTGGGGCGGGGTGGTTTAAAACGTGCTATACTTATCTCATCAAAATTTCATTACCTTATGAGCAAATTCAAAAACTTTATCTTAGGTGCAGCGCTGATCGCCACTCCGTTTAGCGTGTTCGCGCCGCAGCTTTTCGCTGCTACCGAAGCTGGTGCTTTGACGGATAATCTAGATGCCGTTCAGTCTAATACGGGCTTGGGCAACAAGGAATTGGACGAAACTTTGGGACTTTTGATTAACGTGTTACTTGGTTTGCTCGGTATCATTTTCTTGGTACTCGTGATTTACGCTGGTTTCTTGTGGATGACCGCTGGCGGTGATGAAAAGAACGTCGCCAAGGCAAAGCAAATCATTATTACCGCTGTTATCGGCTTGGTCATCCTCTTGTCCGCTTACGCTATCAGCTCATTTGTTCTCGATCAGTTGATCTCAGCCACCGGCACAGACGGCACCTAAATTTAAAAGAGCAATTAAAAAAACTCCCGTCGATTTCGATCGAGGGGAGTTTTGGTTTTAGCGGCAATTACTCGAGCTCGGCTCAAGTAATTGCTCGCAAGGTAGCGTGGCTATCTGGTAGCCACTGTGTTCAGGCTGAGGTCGATGATCGGCCTTTCTTTTGGAATGAATGCGCGGTTGAGGCGTCTGCCAGTGGCGAGAGTTGGCCTTCCGCTGAGCTCATTGAGTACGTTCACAATCAGCAGTAGCGATTTTCCTAGCGGATATTCGTTCTGCGTCATGTTCACCGCGACTTCATACGCGGTGCTCGTCATGACCAAATAGAGTAGCGTTTCTCCGTTTGGCTGGACACGTGCTTGTCCCAGCAGATTCACTGACCCGTATACTGTCTCCCCTGGTGGAATGCAGTATTTGAAGTCCGGCAGTGTATCGGGGTCAGGCCCGTCAGGCGTGAGGACGCCGAGCGGCAGCCTGCCATCGCCGGTGATGATCAAATTGCCTTCAACGTGTCCTCTCGACTCACCACTAAAGCCAAAGCCGATGCAGTTGCCTCGCTTGCTGTTGTTTTTGATTGCGCGGCATTCAGCGCCGCACAGACCACGGTTGGTGCTCCATTCGGCTGGCACCAGGTAGTCTGACCCGGCTGTCGGCGGTGAGGCCATCGCCGTCCCCACATTGAGGATGACGACGGTCGTGATTGCGAATGCAAAGAGGCTTTTGAACATGATGTTCTCCAGGTTGGGCCATAGCCCGATTGAATTGCTTAGGTGACACCCCCTCTTATGAAGAGGGGGAAAGGGGGCGTCGATGCGAGCGGCTACTCTGCCGCCTCACGAACCGCTTGCAACACCGCCGCCTTCTTGGCGGCAGCCGCTGCGCGCCCTGCTTGTTGTGCTGCTTCTGCCGCAGAAACCGGCTTGGGTTCAGGATCCGTTTCAGGATCCGTTTCGGGTTCCGGGTCAGGGTCTGGATCAGAATTGGACCAGCCGCTACCCATGGTCATGCCCGTGAGTTGGCTCGCTGACATCAAGTTTGCAACTTGTGCCGACATTGAGCTGCCGTACCCACCCCAACCGTTTTGGAAGTTTTGTTGTCCACTGACGCTGGCCAGCACAGTGGCTGGCATTTCGCCGACGGCGACACCGCGATCGGTGGCCGACAGCTGTGCGCCGTGTTGGATGGCCATGGCCCCAAGCGGCAGCTGGTTGTTGGCTTTCACCAACCCAGCCTGAGCCGTGAGGCAACCGCTCACGTACGGCGCCAGCTTGCGCTGTTGCCGTGCGCTCAGCGCCTCAGAGTTCATCGCGAACCCACAGACACTGAGCTCATTCGGGTTCGACGCTGTCGACACCGTCGGCCGGCCGAGCAACAAGGTGTTGTCGGTGGGGTCCTTCAGACGGTGCAGCAGAATCTCGTTCTGCTCCCGGAGAAATGACAATTCCTCCTCGGCGTGCTGGTTGGTCGTGGCGGCGGCGCTGGGCGCCTCCGCCGTGCCGTCACTCGTTTGAGGGGCATCCTCGTTGTAGGTCTGAGCGTTTTGTTCCCAGCCTTCAGTAAGGTAGATCTTGGCCTTCGTGGGTGACGGTGCGTCCTGCCCGTAGGCGGGCGTGGTCACGAGCACAGCGAAAGCAATGACGAACAGCATGCGGGTCATGATGACCTCCTAGTTGGTTTGATTTGTGAAAGTCCAGATATTCGTGTTGGTTTTGGCTGGGACAGGCCCTGGCGCACCCAACTCCGAACGTCTAAAGATAGCATAAAATTGGTAAAATGTCAAGGGAGTAATCAGTAAAAAATAGCTAATATTAGCTAGATTTATCTGTTTATCACCTTGACAAAACCCCTTTTTTCTGCTACTCTATAAGGTCTGAAATTTCTGTTTCTGTGGGAGTTCATTCAGACAGCGTTCTCTCACAATTCGTGTTAACCTACAAAATCCCGCAAATTGCGGGTCTAGGAGCCATCATGGCATCGAACTTCGAAAAGATCTCACAGGACGCCATCGGCAATTGGGCCTCGGCCCCTACCGAACTCGCCTTGGGTATGACCGAGGGCTGGGTCAAAGACTTCCTTAGGAAGTATGAGTTCGAAAAGTACATCCTGGACAAAGGGATGGTCGGACTCTTGGCCAGGCTCGTTGCTAAGTCTAATAAAGACCAACGGCGTTTGCTCTTTTTTGGCCTCGCGACCACGATCGAGCACTGGAGTGGCCCCAAGCTTAACAGCCCGGTAGCCACCATTGCTGTTTCCGGTGCCAAGTTCTTGGCAGTTGCGGCACTGAATAAAGTGCCGGAAATTGTCGAGAACCTGATTGAGGATCAGAAGATCGATCCGAGTAAAATCGAGCTCGATGCCCTGCCTGCCATTGACGCGGAAATCCGCAAGGGCTGGTCTTGGTTCTACAAACTTCAAGGCAATCCTGCTGCGGTGTTGCAGGCCGCCATTGATCAGGGATTCGCCAACCCAACCGCCGAAGGAGGAGCACCCATGCCAACCGACACTGACACTGACGCGGGTGCCGCCACTGGTTCGAGCGCGGATGTGGACGGTGACGCAGTTGTCGCCTCGTCCATGCCACAGGCCCCGCCAAAGCCGAGTGCTTTGGAAGTCCTGTCACGGCTAACTGTCGCACAGCGAACATTCCTGGCGGGCATCGAAACTCTGGCCTCGAAAGAGGTTATGGTAGACGATGATCTTGGTCTGGAAGGTATCGCGAGTCAGGTCCTGGCAGCACAGGCCGAACTACTTTTGGCAGACCCTGAAGGTCTTCAAAAGATTCTGCCTGATAGCCTAGAGGACGCCAAGCGGTTAATTGAGCTCGGTGCCGATCCTGAACCTGAGCCACCGACGGAAAAGGTGAAGCAGGGCTTCTTCAAGAAGCTTTCATCTTACTTTCATGGTGAGACACCCGTGGTTAAAAAGCCAAAACGGGTCTTGCCAGAATCGGCTCAGGTTTACATTCGGACATTGTTGGCGGTACAGCGAGGAATGCATCCGCCCTCAATGCTTGAGAATAAGGGTAAAGATTGGCTGGACAGGTTGAATCTGCGCCTGCCAACACTAAAGCGTCTCACTTGGCCACGAGTGTTCAACATGCTCACGTCGCCCCTCGGTGTGTTGTGCATGCTGACGATCTCGGTCGTGAGCTGGTGTGTGGTCAACGTCTTTGGCCTCTTTACGGTCGGGTTGTTGCTGCCGCTCATGGACTTCGTTCAGAACGGCATCATGCACCTGTACCAGCTCTTCGCGAACGCGATGAACTGGACGCTACTCACCATCCAACAGGGGGTGGTAACGGCCTGGTTGACCTTGGTGCTTCTGCCAGTCATCTTCTTGTTCAACGAAAAATTGGGTAAGCTTCTGCGTCCCAGGATTCAGACTATTCGTCTCATTCTGAGTGCAGTTGGGCTCGGCACCATGCTCCTGGGTTGGGGGCTGGACTGGATCAACGATGCTGGTTCGGCCCTGTTTATGGTGAGCGTTTGGATCATCATCGTGATGGCCGAGTTCACCAATAAGTATAACGACAGGCTCTCGGCTGAATATATCCGACAGAGCTTGGAGCGCTTCCCAACTTGGGCCAGCGCGATTGCGACCGCCTTCATGGTGTTGGCAGTGGGCTACTTCATGTTCGTAGGTAAAGAAGACGCGCAGCGCGTCAGTCAGTTCGGCACGGGCGTGTTCAACGTCACGTTGGATACAGTCGCTGGTTGGGCCGGTGTTGACCTCCCGCCCAGTGCGCAAAACTGCGCGGAGAAGTTCCCGGCCTTCAAGCAGAAGGTTGAAAACGCGGGCATGAGCGTGACCGATGCTTGTGAGCTGGCTGGTGACAGGTTTCCCTGCACTTGCCCGCAAGCACAGGAGGTGCTAGTTCAGCCGGATGAAGCGATGTGCGCAGAGAAGCTGCCGGCCTTCAAGAAGCGGGTCGAAGACGCTGGTATGACGCTGGCCGAGGCCTGTGATATGGCCGGCGGTCGGTTCCCATGCACCTGTCCCGCGTCGCAACAGACGTACGCGAGTTCGGAAGGTTCGTGAGGATTAGCGGTCGGAAATGTGACGTGTAGAGATCGAAAGTCTCTCTACACGGCGTACATTTCCGGCCGCGTTTTGTTTTTATGAGTGCTGCTCGAGTTTATTTGAGGCTAAAAGCATGGCTAGAAAAATCGCCGTGAGGACGGATAGGTCATTTTTGAAAAACGGTACATCGACTAAACCATGAACGGCCATGCACACTAAAGCGGTGAGTGCGGTTAGGGCGAACAAGTTATCGCGACCTTGCCAACCGAGTTTTAAGCTTATTAAGCCTAGCCACAGGCCAGCGATAACGCCTAAGATTCCCAGTTCTACCCAGAAGTTCAACACCAGGTTGTGTGGGTATTGAAAAATTTCATACACGATTGAATCATGATACGGCGCGAGGGCAGTAGGGTAGCCGGAGAGTCCGGCACCTTGGAACGGTCGATCGCTGAGCAGCTGTAAAGTCTCTGTCCACTGTGAACGTCGTACGCCGCCGGAGTAATCTTGTAAGAAAAGTTTAGCGCGTACGCTTGGAATCGCTAAAGCTGTAGCCACACCCAGTACGGCGATCAGCAACAGGCTCACGAGTCTGGACTTTGCTTTGATGTTCGCTATCGCTAAACTGAAAATGACGGAGGCTGGGATCGCCACTAAAGCGGCTTCAGTTTTGGCGAAGTAAATTGCAATAAGGCCGAGCGGTACGGCTACGTAAGCAATTTTCTGTTTGCTGATAATTAAGGCCGCGACAATTGGCGCTAGGTATAGTCCAACAGCATTAGGGTACTCAAAGACGCTCGTGACCCGGCGTTCAGTGTCCCACGGAATCGGTAAGCCAAGTCCGGTGAGCTTTTGTAAGATCGCTATGCTAGCAATCATGATGACGCTGAGGCCGAGGCCATTTAATAACTTCTGCCAATCTTCCGGCTGCGTCAGGGTGGTGCGTAGCATGACTAAGACTAACAGCGGTTCGATGAAATACGCTTTCCACGTTCCAAGCGCACTCAGCTGGTCAGGTGCCCAGAGGATCGCCAAGGTCGCTACGATGATTAAGCATGCAAGTGGTGCTCGTAACACGCCT
Organism: Patescibacteria group bacterium; assembly: GCA_049296775.1. Lineage (GTDB taxonomy): Bacteria > Patescibacteriota > Patescibacteriia > UBA9934 > UBA9934 > JAGORL01. The sequence goes on along the minus strand of JBAQTB010000001.1, from coordinate 225,853 downwards.
AAGCTCTTCCACGCCACTCTGAGATCATGATGTTTCATTAGCCACACGCCAAACGCGATCAAGATACAGGCTTCTAGCACCGTCCACGGCACCAGCAAGTCGAAACGGAGCAAGTAGATAGGCATAGTGCAGGCAATCAGCATCAGGGCCAACTTCAAATCACGCCAGGCTAGCCAGGCAAAACCTCCCAGTAAAATTGCGATGAGTAAAAGTGACATGTTAGGCGGTGATAGTTGGAGGCATCAACTTATCCGCTTTGAAGACTTTCAACAAGCTATTAGGATTTGGGCCACCTAATCCAGCGAGCACAATGCCGTAGACCAGCATACCCATGAGGACACTGAGGGCGACGTGGGGGGTCGGAATGAACGTAATGGCAACGGTCATAATCACGCTGGCTATGATCACGCGGCCGAGTTGTTTGAGTTGCAAAGGTTGTTTGACGGTCAGGGTAACCACTAAGTACGCTAGCACACCGATCAAAATTTCTGAGGCCAGGGTAATCCAAGCTGCGGCCCAGGCGCCGTAAAGCGGGATGTACAGCACATAGCCGGTGACTGCAAACACGGCCACGAGTGCATACGCCAACATCATCGGTTTTTGTTTGTTAATGGCCACTACCGCATGTCCGTAGAGCGAGCCGAAACACAGCACCGCTATGGCTGGTCCTAAAATACGCAAGACTTGACCAGCTAAAACCAGATCTGGTTTGACGGCCATCATGAGCGGCACGCCAAGGACGATCGCGCCACAGGCAAAGGGCACAGAAATGATGGCTAAAATATCAAAACCAGTTTGTAAGTGCTGTTGAAAATCCTTGGGTCTCTTTTGACTCCAAGCCATGGTCAAAATCGGGAGTAAGAGTCCCATGAGTGTCACCGGCAACATGGTCACCACATCCACAACCTTGTAAGCCGAGCCGTACTGACCAATTTCAGTGGGTGAGATGCCAAAAATCCACATGAAGAAAATATCGCCACGTAAATAAAGCAAGTTGAATAAAATTGAGACACCAATTGGCCAGCTGCGTTTAATAATGGTGGCCCACACCGCCAAATCCATTTGCGGTCTAAACTTCACATGCTGGTTAGTGGCGCCGAGCATGATGATGAGCTGCACCACAATCCCGACTAAGAACGCCACGGTCGCGCCCACAATCCCGGCACCCGTTAAACCTGCAATGACGATTCCAGTGATTGAAATAACGCGGTTAGCCGTTTCTGCCACGACCACCATGCCAATATTCAGCCGTTTCTGAAACACGCCTTGGAACATTTGGGCCACGGCAGAAATGAAATACGTGATTGAGCCGAGTACGATCAAATTCATGATGCCTTCACTTTGAGGAATGAAAGCCGCCGTGATCGGACAGAGTGACATGAAAATTACGGCCGTGAGCGTTCTGAGACTTACCAAGTTGCCCAATAATTTAGCTTCATCTGCACCGGCCTCAGAAATGAGCTGGGTGGTGGTCAGGGTTAGCCCAAAATCTACGATAATCGCGAAAATCGTTACGTAGGTCATGGCGGTCGTGAATAACCCAAAGCCATCTGTGTCAAAAAAGTGTAATATAAGCCAGAAGGTCAAGAGCCCCAGCAACGTTCCAAACAGTTTGCCGCTTAGCTGCAGGATTGAATTTTTGGCAAAGGCCTTAGCTACGTTCATACGGGGTAATGTTATACTCAAATAGTATTATGTCGAATTTTCTCAAAAAACTTACTTCGATCGGGTTGTTATTGGCGCTATTGTGTGCCGCGGTGCCGGTTTCTGTACAGGCGGCAAGTTTATCGACCACGCGGGTCTCAACTACCGGCGGCGGTACTTTGAGCATGGCGCCAGGTGAACTTAAGACTGTCACAGTCACCTTCCAAAATACAGGTACTACCACTTGGAAGAATGATGGCCCTGGGTATATTTCACTCTACACCCACGGCCCTAAGTATAGAGCAAGTTCCTTTGATCCGGGAACTTGGCTGTCGCCATCACAAGTTAAGCGCCTAATTGAGCCGAGTGTGGCCCCAAAAGCTACGGGCAGCCTGGCGTTCCAGTTACGCGCACCCACTAAGACCGGTACTTATTCTGAAACTTTTAGCTTAGCTTCAGAGGGTACGGCCTGGATTCCGGGTGGTGAGTTTACTCTGAAAATTGAGGTTAGGGAACAGTCCGCGGCTCCCGTCACGGCGCCAACAGACCAAGTTACGCCAGAGAGTAGTGCCGGCTACACGGCTCAACTTATCACTCAGACCGCGACGAGTTTGCGGGTTAAGGCTGGTAAAACCGTGTCATTTACGGCACTTTTTAAGAACACAGGCACCACAGCTTGGACTTCTTTCGGCTTGAAAGCGCCAGATGTCAGTGTGGCCTCTGCTGATACCGTAAGTTTTAAACATGCCACTTGGAACGGGAGTCAGATTGCGCTTGTGTCTGGCCGGACCGTTAAGCCGGGGGAAACGGCGTTGGTCGATTTTTTCTTTACTGCGCCCAGGGCCAATGGCACGCACACGGCTAAATTTCAATTAACTGCCAATGGTCAGGAAGTGCCGGATGCTTTTGTGGAATTACCCACGACTGTAACAGAGGGTGCAGCTGAGGCTGTGCGGGCGCCGGTAATTGAAGAAGACACCGTGGCTTACATTGCCGAGCCGACCATGAGGGTAGGGATTTTGATTGTTGATGAAGAAACTGATGATGAAGTTTATATTACTTCTTATCAAAGCGATTTTGAGTTAAGAAACACTGACGGCGTGTTGCTCGGGTCATATACTAAGGAGCAGAAAGTCCGTGCGGCTTACGTAAATGGTCAGTATGTTTATGGCGCGGATAATCAGCGCTCTAGCTCGCCGTTGCGTTTTGTGCCGGTGGTGAAAGATGCGGTCATGACGATTACCAACTTTGACGCTAGAGAAACCAGAAGCGCGTCACGGGCTAGTAATACTTACAGAAACGTACTCGAGCTCCGGTATAACACCACTCATGACCGGACTTGGCTGATTAATGAGCTCGGCATGGAGTATTACTTGCGCGGTTTAGCCGAAACATCGAACGCATCACACCTAGAGTTTCAGAAAGCTTTGATTACCGCCGCCCGCACTTACGCTTTTTACCACTGGCAGCGCGCCACTAAGCATAAAGCTGAGGGCTATCACGTGGATGCTTATTTAGATCAGGTGTATCGCGGGTACGGGCAGGAAGAAATTACGCCTAAGCTGACTGAGGCGATTGAGGCTACACGTGGTCGGATTGTGACCTATGAAGGTGCGACCGCCATTACCGCTTACTTCTCACGTTCAGACGGTCGAACCAGAGATTGGAGTGAGGTCTGGGGTGGCAATATTCCATGGTCCAAAGGTGTAGCCGTGCCTTGTGATGCCGGTAAAACCTTATGGGGACATGGTGTGGGTATGTCTGCTTCCGGTGCCCTATGTATGGCCAATAACGGTGATTCATGGGATTATATCCTCAAATACTTTTACACAGGTGTCGATCTAGCCAAACAGTGGCAGTAGAAAAAAACACGGAGCCAATTGGCTCCGTGTTTTAAATCTTGATGTTAGCCGCGCCTGATTCTTTAGCGCTACTTCCCGGGTTGTGATGGTGAGTGTTTTTACATGTTCTAACGAGATCGCTGATCGTAATTTTTACATCATCAGGGTTGTCGACATTTTTGAAGCGGAAACGTTCCCGTTCACCGGCTGTTTGTACATAAACGTCGCCGTAAGTCAGAAATGTTTCCAAGAAGCCTTTAGTTTCACTAGTAATGTCTTGAATCTGTTCTAGCTGTACTTCCGAGGCCAGTCTGTTGAACAGACCGTGCTGTTCGGAGTTGATCACACGTTCGTTGGTGACAATCCAGACATCTAACCAGTAATCGGTGATTTCGGTAATGGCTAAAGTGAAGACAATTAGGAGATAACTGGCCAGCATGAGCGCGCTGACTGGCCCCCAGAACGGGTGCTGGCCAATGGGTATCCCGGCAAAGTTGGTAAAACCGATTACCACCACTGGGACAAGTAACATCAGGCCAATAAATAGAGCGATGCGTAGCAATTCAATCCAATGGCGTCTTAAGAAGATCTGCACTTCTTCTTCCGGGAGGCTGTTGGGGAGTTCATCAAGACACAACATACAAGTAGGTTATAGTCGACTAGAACTTTGGTAATCTGGTAACAAATCGTTGACCTGAATTTCTCGACTCCAGTCGATGGTCGCTAAATAACTGCCGAATAAACCCAGGATCAAACCGAAACAGACAATATAGCTGAGCCACAAAAAAGTGGTGCCGGTTGATCTGATGGCGTAGCGGCGAATGTGAAATAAGTTAAAAAACAAGAATACAATTGCGAACAAAACGACTAAAAGAAACGGGATCAAGGCGTAAGCTAAGGGGAAGGAGAACATAATTGCACCTATTGTAACACTTATTCTGGGTTTACTCGGCTACCTTTGAGGCCTAGGTGTTCGTAGGCTAAGGGCGTGGCCACGCGTCCCCGGGGCGTGCGGTCCAAAAAGCCCAATTGCAACAGAAACGGTTCGTAAACTTCTTCAATGGTATCGGTTTCTTCTTGGGTGGCGGCGGCCAGAGTGCCCAGTCCAACCGGTCCCCCCTGGAATTTATCAATAATCGTCGCGAGCAGGTGTCTGTCGACACTATCAAGTCCTAGGTGATCGATAGTCAGCATACTTAGCGCGCCATCAGCCGCTAATTTAGTCACCTGGCCCTCATGTTTGACTTGCGCGTAGTCACGGACCCGTTTCAGGAGTCGATTAGCAATACGCGGCGTGCGTCTGGAGCGCTTAGCAATAGTTTCTGCAGCTTCATTATCAATTTGCATGTTCAAAATCGTGGCACTTCGGCTGACAATCTTGGCCATATCAGCCTCATTGTAAAAATTCAGGTGCAAGGTGGAACCAAAGCGGTCGCGCAACGGCGCTGAGAGGAGAGAGAGTCTGGTTGTAGCACCAATAATCGTAAATGGTTCCAGCGCCAGTCTCAACGTTCTAGCCGATGGTCCTTTTCCAACCATTAAGTCTAAAGCAAAATCTTCCATGGCCGGGTACAGCACTTCTTCGATACTGTGATTCATGCGGTGAATCTCGTCGATAAATAAGATATCGCCGTGAGCTAGGTTGGAGAGTACGGCGGCTAGGTCGCCAACTCGTTCTAAGGCTGGGCCGCTGGTAACCTTAACGTTAGCGCCCATTTCCGCTCCAATGATGTGGGCTAGTGTGGTTTTACCTAGGCCTGGGTTGCCGTAGAGCAAAATATGCTCGAGTGGTTCATTTCTACCTTTGGCAGCATTGATAAAGATATCTAGATTCTCTTTAAGCTCGTCCTGGCCAACAAAATCTTCCAGCTTGCTAGGACGCAAGCGGTTTTCAATTTTTTGCTCCTCCTCGCCGGCTTCTGGAGCCACTTCTCTAGGAGTTTTTAAGGGCGCTTGCTCTTCAATCATAGCCCCATCTTACTTTACCCCTCAGACCCACGCAAAATAAACAGGGGACAGGCCCCGATTAGGGCCTAGTTTGATCTTTCCTAAGAGAAGTGACATACTGGCTGTCGTTAACTAACAATCAATTGGTACGCCGGGATGGCGAAGTTGGTATACGCGGCAGACTTAAGATCTGCTTCCAGAAATGGATCGTGGGTTCGAGTCCCACTCCCGGTACCATAAAACACGTAGCCTCTCGGTTTCGTGTTTTATTTTTTGCCTTATGGACAAATATCGCCCAAATGTAGCTGTGTTGATTACCGATGGACTGGGTAGGGTCTTGTTGTGTCGTCGGGTTGATGATGAATCCGGTACGGCACAGACGGTGCAGGGCGGTATTGATGCGGGTGAAACTCCGCTTGCAGCAGCTATTCGTGAAGTACATGAAGAAATCGGCTTAGAGCCTAATCAATTTGAGATTATCGCTAGTTCAGAAACTAAATACCGTTACGTGTGGCCGCTGGAATTCCAACAACGGTTAGGTTTTACCGGTCAGGAGCAGCAATTCTTTCTGTTTAAAGTGTCTCCGGACTGTGATTTTCATTTAGATCGCCATCACCGTGAATTTTCTCAAGTAGAGTGGGGGACACCAAATCAACTTGTCGATCAAGCTTGGGAAGTAAAGAAGCCAGGTTTGCGCGGTGCATTAACGGAATTTGGTTTATTGCCTAGGGACACTGAGACTACCATTAATTAAATCCAGATCTGCCAAAAGTTTGTCAGCGGCTACTTGTTCCATGGGGAAAGTCTGTCTGTTTACTATACTTACCGGGGTAAAATCTAGTTGAATATTTTCCGGGGTTAAAGTGACCTTTACGGTGAGTCCTTGGCGCGTTTCCGCTGAGAAATCTTGGTCAAATAAGAAATTGCCCAGGGAGTAAATCACCGGTACGCCATCAATAATTTCGATATTTTGAATGACGTGTGGGTGTGCGCCAATGATCAAGTCAGCTCCAGCCTGCACGAAGTGTTTAGCGGCCGTAGTTTCTACGCCGGGTGCCGTGGTGGCGTACTCTACACCCCAGTGTGGGTAAACGATTACGAATCTCCCTTGTTCAGCTTCAGAAGTAATGGCGGCTAAAATATTCTCAGTGTCTTCACCAAAAGCGTGGAATCCGATTAAAGACACGGACAAACCGTTCAGATTTTCGCGTGCAATAAAACTCCCTCCACTCAGGGGGTCGCCAAATGGGGTCATGTCATTTTCAGCGACACTTTGTCGTGTTTCCAATGTGACTTGAGGGCCGTAATCGTCAGTATGGTTGTTAGCTAAGGATAAGTGGGTAAAACCAGTTTCGGCTAACATGGTGATATTGTCTGGCGTGGTATCAAACACCATTTGATTAACGACTTCCAGGTTGCGTGTGGGTCTCACGGTGCCTTCCAGGTTGCCAATCACCAAATCTGAGTCTGCAAACAAGTTGCCAAGCTCAGCAAATGGCCAGTCCGTACCATTGGCGACGATAGAACGTTCTACGGCTCGCGCTAACATAATGTCGCCCACAAAGGTCATGGTAATTTTGGGTTCTGCCGGGGCTGGCACGTCCGCAATGGCTTTATCCGCGGCTTGAGGTAAATAAACCTGTAAAAAGTAGGGGATTTGGAGCTCGCCCGGTTTAGGTACAAAAAAGAACATGGCAAAAAATAGACCAACTCCCAGGCCTCCCGCTAACCACATTAGTTTGTGACCATGATGCATAATCTTGGGCTAATTATAGCATAGCTAAACAAAAAACCTCGACCGAAGTCGAAGTTTTTTGGAGCGGCGGACCGGGCTCGAACCGGCGACCCTCTCCTTGGCAAGGAGATGTTCTACCACTGAACTACCGCCGCATGCGCCAAATACAGTAACATGACAGGCCACGGACGTCAAAAACCAGCCAAGTGCATGGCTGGTTTTTGCGATTTACCGTTCTTAACGTTTAAGCGGTTTGCGCTGGGGCATCAATGGCGGCTAGAAGTTGGCCTGGTTTAGCGCCCACCTGTTTGCGGAGCCATGAGATTCCAGACTTGTTGCCAGAAATGTATTGCTCCTTAGCTACTGTGAGCACAAAAGATTCAAGTTCATGGCGCATATCTTCTGGCATATCAAACTTAGTCATGAGGCTATCAAAGCGCTCAGTCAATTTGTCTAACCAGTTCTGCTTGTTTGCATCTGCGGTCATATTCGTTTAGTGAAGGATAAAATTAGAAGGGTAACCAGGTCAGTAGACCCATACGTGTGCGAATGTACCAAGTTCCAAGTGCGCCTAGGCTGCCAGTTAACAGGCCGCCACCGACTAGGGGACTAGTTTTGACTTTGGGTTTCTGTAGTTGTGTGATGGTAGCGGTTTGACTAGGAGTGAAGTGAATATCTTCTTTGTCTCGAATGTTGAGTGTGGTCCCCGAGTCGGTGTGTTTCAGAATGCCGCTCACAATAATTGAGCCGCTTTGTACGTCACTCCAGTTCGCGCCAGTGCGTTTGTTGCTGACGGCGGTAATTTGGGTGCCATCTTCTGTCAGAATGATGAGTTTATCTCCGGATTTACCGGTCACTGTGCCAGAGACGGAGACTAGCGAGCCATGTTTAGCGGTACTAATTTCACTGCCATCCAACGGTGTAGGTACAAGATCGGTGTGGCCAGTAATGCTGATGGCTTCTGCATTCGCAAGCTTGAGTCGGGTCGCGCCATTACTGACGCCATTTGTGCCGCTCATTTGCACGATATCGCCCACGGCTAGTTCTGGCCACGTGGCCGCATTGAAGTACACTTCGTAGCCGTCCAAGAACAGGGTTTGCTTGCCAAAAGTGCCTGGCAAGGTTGCGACAGTGCCGCTAATGACAGTAGCTTGAGCGGCGTCTTTGGCTTTGGTGGTCTTAGCGGCAGGTTGCACGCTAGCGCTTATGGATTTCGCAATCGCCACAATCCGGTGAATGGGTTCGGCTGAGGCAGCTCCAGCGTCGTTAGTCGCTGCCACTCCTTCCGGAGCGGTTCCAGAATCGCCGAGAGGGGAATTAGCGTCGTTTGAGTTCGTTTCATAAGTTTGATTATCTGTAGAGTCAGAAGGATCGGAGACTTGTTCAGTTGGTGTGAGTACTGTGCCGGACTCGATGCTGAAGATATTCGGTTGCTGATATGTGGCGGTGGTAATTAGCCACGCACCGACTTCATTCCTAGCCAAGGACTCACCGTCCTGTGGGGCTGGAATTTGGTCCGAGCCATAAGATATTGTGTCGAGCAAAGTCCCATATGAGTCGAACAGTGAGATGGTCTCGCTCCCATTGTTGAGATTGCCGTTCGGATTTTCGATCACCACTAAGGCGTCAGGTGCAAGTTCCACGTCTGGCAGTTCGGACACACGTTCGCTGGCGTCTAATAAGGTGCTGCCAGTTAGATCGAGAGTACGAGTGCTCTGATTGCGGAATTCTACCCACTCAACACCGTCCAGTGGATCGCTGACGAGTTCATTGATGACTAGCTCTCCTGGCAGGATTTTTTGAACACTAGGTGTATCCACCACTGGCACGACCGGCACTTCTGTGCTGGTTTCTGGTAGGTCGATAATTGGATTTTCCTCTGTAACCACCGGAGATTCTATAATTACTACCGGTTCTGCGGGTGTGCTGATAGCTGGCGTGACTGGAACACTATCTTGAACAAGAATAGTTTCCGGACATACCGGAATTACCGGTGGTGGACAGCTAATGTCCGTGACCACTACGGGTTCGGGAACTTCTGCCGGAGGGTCGATAATGATGACCGGTTCGGGCTCTGGTTCTGTTGCTGGCTCGGGTTCAACTGGTGCTGGGTCATCAATGACAATTGGGGTTGGCAAGTTCACGCTACCCGGAGTTCCAAGTTGCGCGGCTACACTTAGCCCGCTTGAGCTTTGGCTGGAGTTCCAGCTGAGATCAGTGAGTTGACGTTCAATAGAAGTGCTAGGGTTATTGGCTCCGTAATCTGGAGTGCCGCTATCGCTGTAACTATCTATAACTACTCCCTCTGGAGTGGTAAGGAAAATCTCGAGTGCACTATTCGGTAGGGAAATCGCGGTCGTAACGAGATCTGGGGAAATGAGGAGAGTTGATTTAGGGTCGTTTGCAGCGTAATTAGCGATTAACAAGGTTTTTCCAGCGGGTAATAATGTCCCTTCGGCGATTTCTATTGCTCCGTCGCCTGTGGCTGTACCTGTCAGCACATAATGAGAGAGGTCGACAGCTTCTGTACCTACGTTGACTAGCTCTAGCCATTCGTCTGATGTTGAGAGGCTCGATCCGGCCCAGTTGATTTCTGAGATGTAGACGTGGGGTGCGTCTTGCGCACTGGCGGATAGAGCAAACATAGCGGACAAACCGGTGAGCCCGATGAATCCAAGGAATCCATAGCTTTTCATCATAAGTTAATAAGTTGTGAATGAACACGGCGCCATGACAAACAGAAACTCCCCATCACGATTAAGTAATGGGGAGTCTGATTGTGCTTTTATTCCACCACCAAGTTCTAAATTCATCAACTATCCAAGGTGGATAAGTCTCCCACCCTAGACTATTTCCCAGTTTTCTGTTAAGATACCGACGATTTAACTTTACTCAGGTGCACAAGAAAACCTATTAAGTTTGTCGGATACTAGGAGGGGACTGAGTAAGGGTGAGGCGTATATAGATATACGGCGAATCCGACGGAAGTCACCGACAACGTAGCCGGCAAACTTGGATAGGTTTTAGTAGCGGGCGAGTGGTGAAATTGGCATACACGCATGCCTTAGGAGCATGTGACTTCGGTCGTGAGGGTTCAAGTCCCTCCTCGCCCACCATTCGACTCACTTCGTTCGCTCATGGTCTCCGACCACTTGGGAAGACGAAGTGAGTCGAATGCCCTGAGTTCATCGAAGGGCTTATCGTCAGGCATCGCTCGCTCATGGTCTCCGACCAGCAGGAGCGCGAAGCAAGTCGAATACCACAACATCCCCTCAGTGAAGGGGATTTTGCTTTTTAAAGCCGGCGTGTTAGCCTGTGGTCGTCTATTTCTCGGAGGTCATCATGTCTGCATGTTCCCTTGTTGAGTGCTGGGATCTGGACGATACGATTTTGAGAACGATGAAGTTCGTGAGCTTGGTCTGCGGCTTCGTCGCTGAACATTCTAGCCGTTCACCCGAGCAGGTCTTGGCGACTTTTGAGCAGGTTAGGCAGGAGCTTTTCTCGCCCCAAGCTTGGTTTGAGAAGTTGGACTTAGAGCCATCTGAGAGGTCGGCTCTGCAGGAGAAATTGACCAAGCATGTGCAAGGAGAAGCTAGGGACTTGCTGTATCCCGGCATACGTGAATTCTTGGAGGAGCGACAAGCACTCGGAGTCAGGCTGGTACTCATCACGAGTGGTGACATCGGTTACCAGGTGTGGAAGTTCAGTCTACTGGGCCTGGAGAATTTATTTCAGATCCAGGACCGGCACTGTGTGTCGCCCAAAGCGGATAAGTCGGATTGTATCCGGCCGTACCTGCGAGAAGCTCGGGTGACCTTGATTGATGATAATCAGAAGTGGTTGGAGCTGGTGCGTCGTGCTCTGACTGGAGTGAGGCGCATCCGAGTCGCCTGGCCAGAGGGCAAGCATCATGCGCTCAGTGCTAGTGACTTCAATCATTGGCATTCGGCGGTCAATGTGCACCAGTTGCGTGAGCTCCTTGCTGACTCATAACCTACTTGATCGCTGCCTGAGTCCAGGGCAGCGATCTTTCTTTTTATACTGTGGGAGTTCCGTTTTTTGCGGGTTTGTGTTAGGCTCGGTCGCAAATATGCGTATTATCTTAGTCCACGGCTTTAAAGCCTCACCTAAAACTCATTTCTGGCCGTGGTTGCAGCGTGCGCTGACAGACCACCGCTTTGAAGTTTTGATGCCGGAATTGCCGGACGCTGAAAATCCAGACCGTGATGCCTGGACTAAGGCTTTATTAGAGGCGGTTGGCCCTTTGTCTGATCAGGATATTATCGTTGGTCATAGTTTGGGTGGAGCATCGGCTTTGCGTTTACTGGAGGCGGCCGAGGCCAGAACTACGCCGCATGCCTGCGTCTTGATTTCGACCCCCTGGATGATTAAAGATGAAAAGTTCCGCAGTTTCTTTTTGACCGAATTAGATCACGATGTCTTAATGTGGCGCGCTTCCAAATTTGTGGTGGTCCATGCGCAAGATGACGCGGTGATTCCGGTGGCCCATGCCGACAAATACGCGCAGGTTTTCCATGCCGATTTGGTGACACCAGCAGTGGGTGGTCATTTTGAGGCTGAACAACAGCCCGTCATTCTGGAGGCTATTTTGAAGGTCGCAAATGAGCCAATTATTTATGCGCCCGGCATGTCTTTGGCAGACGAATACGCTGACATTATTAAGTAGACAAGCTATCGGATTATGTTTACAGGCATCGTTAAAGGCCTTGGCAGAATACTTGCGGTAGATAATCGCCCAGATTATCAAGTTTTAAAAATCGAGGTTGGAGTCTTGGTGCCAAATCCAACTATTGGTGGCAGTGTTGCGGTCAGTGGGGTATGTTTAACGATCACAAACATTGAGCCTGACGGTCTGACTTTTGAGGTCATGTCAGAAACTTTGCGTCTGTCTACTTTTGGATCGTTGAAAGTAGGCGACAGCGTGTGTATTGAAACTCCTTTACGTATAGGCGATGAGTTGGGCGGTCATTTGGTCCAGGGACACGTAGACGGCACGGCCGAAATTTTGTCCAAAGACACAGTGGGTGAAAATACGCGCGTGCGGTTTTGGGTGTCATCAGAGGTTGGGCAGCAGATCGTACATAAGGGTTCGATTACGCTAGATGGCGTGAGTCTGACGGTTTGTGAACCGGTGGCGTATCCAGAGCTCCAGCCCGGCAGTACTTGCCCACAAACTTTTTGTTTCGATGTTTACGTTTTACCGCATACCTTAGCGGTAACAACTTTGGGTCAGAAGAGCGTGGGGGAGAAAGTTAATGTTGAGGTCGACTATTTGTTAAAAGCATTCTTATCTCGTTTGCCCAAACATACTTGACGATCTCCGTTGTCCGCAGCAAGATGCGGACACTATGAATTTCTTTGATGATTCTCCTGAGGAACAACCAGTTAAGCGCGGTCTGACACGGTCACTCTGGTTTCCGTGGTCAGTGGCAGCCGTAATTTTAGTAACTTTAGCTATAATCTTTTCTCCAGTCGTTTTCATTCCGGTCGGACATCAGGGCGTGGCAACTTTCATGGGCGATTTACAGTCTGAGGAGTTCAAGCCAGGCTTCCAGTTCAAATACCCATTATTACGCGTCCATCAATTCGATACCCGTACTCAATCACATGATGTTTCAGTGGGTGTAGTCACTAAGGACATGCAGTTAGTGACGGTAAAACTTACTTTGGGTTACCGCCTTGAAGCTGATAAATTGCATGAGTTGTATGCGTCGGTGGGTCGGCAGGTTGAAGAGGTTATGCTTGATCCAGCTGTGAAAGAGGCGGTCAACATTGCTGCCGCTCAATTTATAGCTGAAGATCTTGTCACTTACAGAGCCGCTTTTAGTCAGGCCGCCTTAGACGCGATCAACTTACAATTAACGGATAGCGGTGTCGTCATTGACGAGGTCGCCGTGATCGACGTTGGTTTTTCTGCTGCGTTTGAAGACGCCTTAGTGGCGCAGGCCATGGCGAATAAAGAGCTGGAACTTGCCAAGATCAAACGTCAGACCGCTAAAGTTGAAGCGGAAACACAGACCACCATGACGGATGCCGAAATCGCCAGAATCAAATTGCTCGGCCCCATCCTAAACGGCAATGAAGCTTACCTTCAGTACGAGATCCTGAAGAAATGGAACGGCTCGACACCTCTTTACATCTCGCCGGTACAGTTCACGCCACCAGCTGAATAGTTTCATACACAATTAAAAGTTTGACAGTTAAGATAACCTTTGATGTTATAGCCTTACTCTAAGGCTCGGCGATACATCTCAAACTCCCCATTTATTTGGTGGAGTTTGAGTTGTTTTTAGGCTCGTAAGCTGACTTGCAGCGCGTCACGACGCCCCCTTATTCCCCCTCTTCGCAAGAGGGGGAGCGAGCCACTCGTAATTAATCGCAGTATGACGAAGATATTTAATCAAGCATGGAGCAAAGAACGGCGCCGAGATTTAAGAAATCAACCAACTAAGGCTGAACAGATGTTTTGGAATCGTGTGCGTAGTCGGCAGGTTTTGGATACGGTGTTTAGACGTCAGTACAACATTGGTAAGTATATTGCAGATTTTTATGTACCCAGTTTGCGGTTGGTCATTGAGGTTGATGGCGGTTATCACAACTCGCTTGAGGCCCGCGTTTACGACCATGAACGGACGGCCTATTTTGCAGGCCTTGGTTTATTAACTATCCGTTTTACTAACGACGAAATTTTTACCGATATCGATAACGTTTTACAACGCCTTAAGTCATCGATCCATTCACGAGCCAGCACGCCCCCTCTGTTGAAGAGGGGGAATAAGGGGGCGTCGGAGGAGGCCCGCAGGGGCGACCTGCTCAGGTCATGCTAAGTCGTGTGTAACTAGTAATGATACGTCATGCCTTTTGTGATCGTGAAGGCGCGGTAAAGTTGTTCTAGTAAGAAAATATGTGCCAGATCGTGAGTAGTGGTCATGGGGGAGAGGGACAGGAGCAGATCGGCAGAGTTTTTGATCTCAGCAGGCACGCCAAACGGCCCACCTAAAATGATACACAGCCTTTGTCCGGTATCGACTAAGTTTTGTAGTTTGGTTGCAAAGGTTTCTGAAGTAAATTGTTTGCCAGTCGCTTCTAGAACTACCACGTAGCTACCCTTCGGGATGGTCTCCTTGATGCGGTCGGCTGTTTTGATAGTGCGGAAGTCTATTTCAGTGAATTTTTTCAAACGGGTTGCAAAATCAGTCCCCAGGTTATCAAGAGGGCCCTTGGGTAGCCCGCCTACGGAAATAAAGGTGATCTTAAACATAAGAGCCAAGATTAGCAGAGAAAAACTTCAGATTCAAGGGCTAAATTCACTTCACACCCCAGTGCTTGACAGTCCTTATTAGATTCGATACTATTCCGCAGCAATTTACGGGGAATCGTCCCCTTCAGAAGCGACCCTTTGATGGATCCCTCGGATACGTCCGGGACAAGTCGAAAGTTCACTTCTGAACGTTCACAATTGAATACGTCGAATAAGATGATTATAGAGAAAAAATAACCATCATTAATGTATCACGATTTCTTCAAGGTCGTGCGTAATTAGTGAGTGGAGAGCATAAGGGTGTATAGGTGGATGGCACGACTGAAAAAGCCTAAGAAGGACGTAGCAGCCTGCGATAAGCTCCGGGAAGGTGGCAAGCAACCGTTGATCCGGAGATGTCCGAATGGGGAAACCCAACCAGGGGAATGCCTGGTTACTGGCAACTGAATACATAGGTTGTCAGAGGGAACCTAGGGAAGTGAAACATCTCAGTACCTAGAGGAAAAGAAAAGAAGGGGTACGATCCTCATCTCAGCGCTCGATGCTTCGAGCCATGAGATGATGGACCGCGCTCATATTCCCAAAGTAGTGGCGAGCGAAATGGGAGCAGTCTAAACCATTACAGTGAAGCCTACTGACGCTTTCTTCGGAAAGATAAGTAAAGCGAAAGGCGCCAGCCGTTGCTGTAGTGGTGTTGTAAGCAGTATCCGTTCATGCCTGGCGGTGTGAGACGTGAAAGAGAAGAACTAGCACAATCCACTGGAAAGTGGAACCAAAGAAGGTGATAGTCCTGTAAGCGAAAGTTTAAACTCTACACGTTGGATATTGTCTTGAGTACGGCGGGACACGAGAAATCCTGTCGGAAGCAACCACGACTATGTGGTAAGACTAAATACTTTTTCAGATCGATAGTGAACTAGTACCGCGAGGGAAAGCTGAAAAGAACCCCGGAAGGGGAGTGAAATAGAATCTGAAACCATACACTTACAAGGAGTCAGAGCCTCGTCGCAAGACTGGGGTGATGGCGTTCCTATTGAAGAATGAGCCAACGACTTTTTGTGTGTCGCTCGGTTAAGTCCCTAGGGACGGAGCCAAAGTGAAAGCAAGCCTTAATCGGCGCTTGTGGCACGCAAAAGACCCGAAACCTGGTGACCTAACCATGGCCAGGATGAAGCGTCAGTAACATGACGTGGAGGTCCGAACTCACGTGCTGTGCAAAACACGGAGATGAGCTGTGGTTAGCGGAGAAATTCCAATCGAACTAGGTAATAGCTGGTTCTCCCCGAGATAACTTTTGGGTTAGCGTCGGTTAATAGCACACTGGAGGTAGAGCACTGATAGGGTCAGCCGGCGTAAGCTAGGCTACCCTGCCAAACTCCGAATGCCAGTGTGTGTTTCCGGCAGTCAGACGATGGGGGCGAAGCTCCATACGTCGAGAGGGCAACAGCCCAGATCTCAAGCTAAGGTCCCTAAATTACAACTGAGTGTGAAAGGTGGTGAAGAGACTTATACAACCAGGAGGTTGGCTTAGAAGCAGCCATCCTTTAAAGATAGCGTAACAGCTCACTGGTCAAGTTTCTTTGCGCCGAAAATATACCGGGGCTAAGTTGTATACCGAAGCTGAGGGTTTTATACAAAAGTATAGAGCGGTAGGGGAGCATTTCCATCGCGCAGAAGTCAAATCGTGAGGTTTGGTGGAGCGTTGGGAAGAGAGAATGTTGGCATGAGTAGCAGAAAGACAGGTGAGAATCCTGTCCGCCGAAAATCTAAGGTTTCCACAGCAACGAGAATCGACTGTGGGTTAGTCGGGAGCTAAGGCGAGGCCGAAAGGCGTAGTCGATGCACAGCTGGTTAATATTCCAGCACCCGGTAGTATTTCCGATGGGGGGACGTTTGTGTGAGATTCCCGCGTCCTATGGCTATGACGTTGGGGGTTTGGGGTGGTCTGATTGGAAAATCCGTCAGGCACTACACCCTGGATCATCGCAACCTCTGGGCAACCAGGGGGAGGGGGACGTAACACGAACCAAGAAAATCCTCTAGGGTTAAGTACTATCGGCCCGTACCGTAAACCGACACAGGTAGATGGGTGTGATTACACTAAGGCGTACGAGAGAAACATTGTTCAGGAACTAGGCAAAAAAGTGGCCGTAACTTCGGGATAAGGCCTGGTTGCCCTCGGGAGAGGGCGACCCGCAGCGAAAGACGTCAAGCGACTGTTTATCAAAAACACAGGCCTCTGCTAAATCGCAAGATGATGTATAGGGGCTGATGCCTGGCCAGTGTCCGAACGTTAAAGAAGGGGGTCATGGCGCAAGCCAGAAGCTTTCGACTGAAGCGCGGATGAACGCCGGCCGTAACTATAACGGTCCTAAGGTAGCGAAATTCCTTGTCGGGTGAGTTCCGACCTGCACGAATGGCATAACGACTTGACGACTGTCTTAACAATGTACTCGGCGAAATTGCGAGGGGAGTGAAGATGCTCTCTATGTGTAGTTAGACGAAAAGACCCCGTGAAGCTTTACTACTGCTTGCCATTGGATTTATGTTTCGCATGTTCAGAATAGGTGGGAGCCTTCGGGCACCAGTGAGATACCACCCTTGCGTCATGTAAATTCTAACCGATGTCCGTGAATCCGGATGTTGAGACAGTGGCTGGTAGGTAGTTTACCTGGGGCGGGTGCCTCCCAAAAAGTAACGGAGGCGTTTACAAAGGTTTGCTTAGCCCGGATGGAAATCGGGCATGACGTGCAAGCGCAAAAGCAAGCTTAACTGCAAGGCCGACACGCCGCGCAGATACGAAAGTAGAAGCTAGTGATCCGACCGTACGACATAGGACGGCGGAAGCTCATCGGATAAAAGCTACTCCGGGGATAACAGGCTAGTCTGGTCCAAGCGTCCACAGCGACGACCAGGTTCGGCACCTCGATGTCGGCTCATCGCATCCTGGGACTGAAGAAGGCCCCAAGGGTTTGGCTGTTCGCCAATTAAAGCGGTACGCGAGCTGGGTTCAGAACGTCGTGAGACAGTTCGGTCTCCTATCTACTACACACGTCGAAAATTGCAGGGACCCATCCTCAGTACGAGAGGACCGGGATGGACGAACCTCTTGTGCACCGGTTGTTCCGCCAGGAGCATTGCCGGGTAGCGAAGTTCGGTTCGGATAAGCGCTGAAAGCATCTAAGCGCGAAGCCGACCCTAAGATTAATTTTCATATGAGACCCCTGAGAGACTATCAGGTTGATAGGCGGCAGGTGGAAGCGCGGTAACGCGTGTAGCCAAGCCGTACTAATAGGTCCAGCTCTTCACTCACTAATTGCGGCTCAAAAGTTGAGCGCAGCAATGATGGTTACTTTCCTCTATAACGAGTCATTACGACGGAAATAATTAAGTTTTATCAGCTACTAGGAAGAAACCGAGTAAGGACGAGGTGTAGGTAAATCCTATGGTGAGTCCGACGGAGGTTTCTGACAACGTAGATGAAAAACTTGGATTGTTTCCGATAAAAGGTAGTATTGTCTTGGTGACACTTTCTGCAGGGCCACACCCGTTCCCATCTCGAACACGGTCGTTAAGCCTGCATGAGCCGATGGTAGTCAAGAGTGGCGAGAGTAGGTTGTCGCCAGGACAATGAGACTTTTTATAACAATAAACCCGAGCTCAGGCTCGGCTTTTTTGTTTATATCGAATACAAAAAATACCCCGCAAGGTGTTGGGGCGGGCCCTTCACAGTGCGGGGTAGCGTATTTCTTTAGACATCGATCAGTTCGAATAGTTTGTTTTCCGGTTTGATGGTTTCTTGGACGATTTCGATCAGTCCGAAGTGTTGCGCAATTTGTTTGGCCAACCAAGTGGCCTCAGCAGCGATGGTAATCGGTAGTTTGATTCGGTCTAGCTCGCGCCAAGTCACGAAGGTTGGTAGTGAATGCCGCATGACGTAGATCTGCAGGTAGTAGGTGAAGTTGTTGTGCCCAGGCATGAAAACCAGGCGGTACCCAGCTGTGACCTGCACGGATTCACCGTTTTCCAAGGTTGAATTACGCAGGCGTTCGCAAATGGCGTCGACAGTCATTCCGCCTCCTAGGTCAAAACAGGTACGACCTATTTACTAGCAAATAAGCTTTTTGTCAACGCGTTATAGCTATTTATTGCCTAATCTAAGCCACGCTTTACTTTATGGGGGGAGTTCAGCATAATGTCAGTATAAAAGTTGACAGATATTCTATGTCAGACACAAGAGTGGTGATTTTGGCGGCTGGCAAGGGTAAGCGTATGCAAGCAGAGGTGCCTAAACCGTTGGTGAAAGTCGCGGGTAAGCCAATGATTGAGCATTTGCTGGATCGGGTAGAAATTGCGGGGATTCAGACCAAGCCGGTGGTGGTGGTTGCGCCTGACAGCTTGGAGCTCTTTAGGCAGGCACTAGGAGACAGAGCGGACTTTGTGCTGCAGACTGAGCCACTTGGCACAGGACATGCTCTTAAAGCCGCACGGGACGTGTGTCAGCAAGCTGATAAGGTGTTGGTGCTGTATGGAGATCATCCGTTTATTCCGGCTGACGTCATGCGAAGCCTAGTTGAGTTAGCGGCGCAGAATTTAGATGCTTTGGTCATGTTGACGGCCACAGTGCCAAATTTTGCCGGTGAATATGAAGGTTTCAAAGCGTGGGGTAGAGTGCTACGTAATGCAGACGGTCAGGTGACTGATTTACGCGAATTCAAAGATGCTACTGAGGCTGAGCGAGCAATTTTGGAACTCAATCCGGCGATTTATGTGTTTCCAGCGCCTTGGGTGTGGGAAAACTTAGATTTGTTGACCAATCAAAACGCTGGCGGGGAATATTACCTCACTGACTTGGTCGAACGAGCTAGATTGACGCAAATCGCGATTGTGACAGAGACGGTTGATGCACTGCAGGTGATCGGGATTAATACGCCGGAGGAATTAGCCCGGGCTGAAAGAGTTTTTAACCAATCACTATGAGCGTTTTAACACGTCCTTTGGAAGAGGTATTGGGGGAGCTAGGTTTGTCTCCCAAGGACGTGACGTTGTATCTGACCTTGTTGCGGGAGGGTCCGGGTTCGGTGCGACAATTGGCGAGTTTGACTGGGATTAATCGCGGCACGGTTTACGACACGTTGAAACATTTACAAGTTTTGGAGTTAGTCCATTTTTATAATCGTGAAACTAAGCAGTTCTTTGTGGCTGCACCGCCCGCTAGATTGCAGGAATTGGCCCGGGCACGCGCAGCTGAGATCGATAAGGCTACCCGTGATTTAACCCACGTAGTGGCTGAGTTAGAGGCTAGTTACTCGGCGGGTACCCGGCAGCCGGCGGCGCGGATGTATGAGGGTCCGGAAGGCGTTAGAGCAATTTTAGAAGATGTTTTAGAGACGGTAGTGAAGGCGGACAAGCCGGAATATTTTGTGTATTCTTCAAGTTCAGTCCGTGAGGCCGGTTTGTACAACTCTTTTCATGATTATACGGAGAAGCGTTTGGCGGCTGGTATTCACGTTAAGAATATTTCCATTGGTAAGGGTGGCAAAACGGCCGGTTTGGATGAACGTAAATATATTTCTGGTTTAGAGGGCACCCCGACCTACATTTTGATCTATCATGGCAAGGTGGCGAATATCTTTTTAGATAAAGATGGTGAGTTGGTGGGTTTGATTATAGAAAACCCCGGCATTTACGTGACCCAGAGGGGCTTGTTTTTAGCCTTATGGGAGCGTTTAGTTGACTAAGCTCTATGTTTAAAACTTATTTACACACTTTGAAACAGCGCGGCGCCACGCAAATAGTTAGCTTCGGCCAGGCCGTCGGCGATGTGTTCCAGGCTTTGGGTTGGTGGGGTATACCCTTTCTAGCGGCGCAAATTGCCTTGGGGTTATTGCCGCTTGCTCTCATTTTAACTTTGGGAGATACGGTTGATGCCATGAACGGCGCTAGGGGCATTGGTGTTATCACAAGTGATTTGAATGCGGCATTGTCTCGTTGGTTGATAATTTTACTGATTACGTTTGCAGCGTATCTGTTTAGTCTCAGATTTACGGGCAAGGCTGGTGAGGTGGGACGGGGATTACGTGAATTGGTGATCTTTGGAGTCTTGTTAAGTTATTTACTTGGCATTAATCAGGCACTTCTCGCGATATTAGCTGGTTTAGTCTTGCTGGCTGACGTGCTGTGGTCCCAGGTCATGCGCGTGAGATTGGTGGGTTTATGTGTCTTGGTGTTAGCGGGAAGTTTGGCGGCACACGCCATTATCAAATTTACAGTCCTACGTTCATTTACGGTGGGTGAGGGCTTAACCATGGTGACTGGGATCGTCATGTTAGTGGTTTGCCTCAAATTACGGATTGCCAAGTCTACTTAGGTTGGTATGCGCTGTATTACCGATTGGCATGTCCATTCTAGATTTTCTCGAGCCTGTTCACAGTTGTTGACCCTGGAGAACAATGCTCTCTGGTGCCAAAAGAAAGGTGTCAATGTTTTAGGTACGGGCGATTTTACTCATCCAATTTGGTTTAAGGAGATCGAGAGTAAGTTAGTTGAGGCTGAGCCTGGCTTGTACAAGTTGGCTGATGGCAGTTTTGGTGACATGCGCTACATGCTGACCACCGAAGTGTCTCAAATTTATAGTCGCCACGGTAAGACTAGACGAGTCCATAATTTGATTTTTGCGCCTTCTCTGGAGGTAGTTAAACGTATCAATGCTTGGTTGCTGGCGGCGGGTTTTAATTTACGTGCTGATGGTCGACCAATTCTGGGACTAGATTCGGAGGAGCTGTATAAACGCCTCAAAGATCTTGATGAGCGGATCGTTTTGATTCCTGCACATGCTTGGACGCCATGGTTTTCTGTGTTTGGTTCTAAGTCCGGCTTTGATACGTTGGAAGATTGTTTTGGTTCAATGTCACCGCATATTTTCGCCATCGAAACCGGGTTATCTAGTGACGCCTTGATGAACCGATCCTGCTCGATGCTCGACCAAATGTCTTTGATTTCAAATTCTGATGCGCATAGTCCAGAAAAGTTTGGTCGTGAGGCGAATGTGTTTGAGATATCTCCTGAGCAGTTCTCATTTGATGGCTTTATGCGCGTCTTGCGTGAACGAGACACCAAATCATTTTTGTATACCATTGAGTTTTATCCTGAGGAAGGCAAATATCATTCTGACGGTCACGCAGACTGTGGTGTCTCTCTCGACCCGACGGAGACTAAAAAGTTTGGCGGCTTGTGCCCTAAGTGTCAGCGGCCACTGACGATTGGTGTGATGTCACGCGTTGCAGATTTGCGTGATCGTGAGTTGAGTGTGATGCCGAGTTATCACGTGCCGCAAAAATGTATTGTGCCGCTCCCGGAAATTTTGGCAGAAATTTATGGCGTGAAATCGACCAAGTCAAAAAAAGTTTCGGCTACGTACGAATTGATGTTACAGAAACTCGGGAATGAATTTGCTATTCTACTCGACCGTTCCATTGCCGATATCTCTGCGTCAGTTGGGGCAGAGATTGCGGAAGCTATCAGGCGCGTGAGAGCGGGGGAGCTAAGCATTGCTCCGGGTTACGACGGGATCTTTGGAAGTGTTAAAATCTTCAATAAAAACGAGTTAAAAAGAAAAAATCCTCGGTGAGCAGCACCTCCTCCAATGGATGCGCTTCTCGCTCGAGGATTTTTGTAACTAGCGACGCTTCTTAGCTGCGGCCTTACGCTTGGCTGGCTTGCGCTTTGCAGCTGGCTTACGCTTGGCGGCAACCTTACGCTTCGCAGGCTTTCTTGCAGCTGGCTTACGCTTTGCTGCTGCCTTACGCTTCGCAGGCTTCTTGGCTTTCTTAGTTGCCATAGATTATGCACCTCCTGATTTAGAAGAAAACTTTTCGAAAAAAGTTTTCCATTTGTGCGTCACGAGGTAGTTCATGACGTTGACAATAGTATAGCGATAAAAAATGAACAACACACGAAATATAATCGTGTGTTGTGTATAACTTTTATTTTTTTGCGTGTGTTTAATTTTGTACCGTCACCGTTGTACCAACTGTTGACCAGTTGAATAGCCATTCAGCATTTGGAACACTGATGTTGACGCAGCCGTGACTCATTTGATGACCAAAGTTGTTGTGCCAGTATGCCGAGTGCAAATAGTAGTGGTTACGGAAGCGCATGTTCCACTGTACGTCTGGCAAACTGTAATTGTTAGGATTACCAGCGCCGTAAAACCAGGTGTAATCCATGATCGGAATTTTGGCTGTGATTGTGGTCGTGCCTTGCGGAGTATTCCAGCCGTTCACTCCAGTTGACACTAGAAAAGTATTCACCGGGACACCGTTACTAAAGGCCGTAAGACGCTGTTCGGAAATATCGACCACGATATATTTTTCACTCGTGGCATCCACTAGCTGGGTGGTGGCTGCGAGTACGAGCAAATGATTGGATGCATCGTCTTTAAGAGTTGCTGGCACCAAAGAAAAGCCGGCGGTGAGTGAACTTGTTTCGATACTCGCCGTAGTATTGCCCACAGTTTCTAAGACATCGATTACGCTACTGCCGAAAGCGCCATCACTCACCGCAATTTCGTCCGCTCCGTCATTGTCGATATCGAAAGCGGCAAGGGGGGAGCCGTGAGTTGGTACGGTACCGGTAGCCAGTGATTGACGATATTTGAGAGCGCCGTTGGTCCACGCGAAAATTGTTACGCTCGGATGTGCATATGCCATGGGCGAGGCCAAGACTTCGAGCTGATCATCGCCGTCTGTATCACCAAGCGTGACAAACACACCAGTGGACTCACTAGCCGAGCCGCTAAAAGCTTCATCAAGTAAAGCGCCAGCTGCGTTAAAGACTTTGACATGCGGTCCGCCGGTTACGCCTGCACCCGTGATGATTTCTGCGATCCCGTCACCCGTAACGTCTCCGCAGGTCACATTCACGCCACCACGGAAGGCTTCACCGTAGGCAAAGAACGAGACTCCAGTTGGCGTTCCATCATTCTTGAAGATTCTGACGTGGGGCCCACCGGTATAGCCAGCTCCAGTGACAATTTCGCTATTGCCATCGCCGTCTAAGTCGCAAGTAGCCACGTTGACCCCGCCCCTAAAGGTTTCACCGTACGCCATGAACTCTCCAATTATCGACCCATCCTGACGAAAAACGCGTACGAGCGGCTGACTGCCGTAACCCGCCCCCACGATAATCTCAGCTACGCCATCAGCGCCAAGATCAGCAGCTGTGACGCTACCGGGTGTCCCTTCCGTGAACGGTACAAATGACCTAACTAACTCGCCAGACTGCGTAAACACCTTAAGTTCATAGTTGCTTGCGGCTTGTGCCTGCTGCATGACTAGGAAACTTAGGGCGACAGTGAGAAAGACTAGGGATTTCATATACGGTAAGTATAGACCACGGCAATAATGGCGTAGGAATAGCGCCATTGTAACACCTTTTGTACGGTAGCGTTATACAAGGTAAGCGATTGACAAAAGTTGCTTTTTTGAGTATACTTAGCCGTTTTATGTTATCGACATTAAAGAAAAATCCAGTCATTCGTCAGCTGGCTATTGAGCATCATCGCTTGCAGCGTCAGTTTGTTTGGCGTACTGGCGCTACCTGCTACGCTAGTGAGCGTAGTCAGGCACCTTTACCGTTTAAAGTTTACTCGCATAAGTCATTGTTATTGCGCAAGCTGGGTAACACTGACATGCGTTTACAACACAATAAGATCACGAATCTGCAATTGGCTGCCAAAGAGATCACCAAGATAATTATTAAGCCCGGTGAAACTTTTTCACTCTGGAAGTTAGTGGGTCGCCCTACAGCTCAGCGTGGTTTTCTGCCAGGGATCCTGCTTTCCAATGGAGAAGTGATTGAAGGTGTGGGGGGAGGGCTGTGTCAGATGGCTAACTTACTTTACTGGATGGCGTTGCATTCTCCGCTTACAGTGACAGAACGGTACCGTCATAGCTTTGATGCTTTCCCGGATTCGGGAAGGGTTTTGCCTTTTGCGAGTGGTGCCACGATTTTCTATAATTACGTCGATCTCCAATTCCGGAATGACACGGAAACGGATTTTGAGCTTGTAGTTTGGGTTGATGATAAATTTCTGCGTGGCGAACTCCGGGCCAGTCATGAGCCTAAGGTTGCTTATTCGATCATTGAACGAGATCACCAGTTTATTCACGACCAAAAAACCGGTAAGTTTTACAGAGAAAATAAACTTTTTCAACAAGTTATCGATCGTCGTACCGGCAATCTCTTGAGAGATACTCTGGTATGCGAGAATCATTCTGAGATGAAATATCTGCCCCCTCCCGGCGCTACCGTGATCATGCAATAAACAAAAAATACGATCGTTCCAGTTTTGGATCGATCGTATTTTTCATGCTGACACATGAGCTGATCTGATACCTCGAGCGAGAGAGAATCTCAAGGTATCGGATGAGGTCACGTCGGATGTAAACGACGTGACGAGCGAATGCCGCAGGTGCAAGCGACATTCGAATTACTTTACTGATCAGGCTCAGAAAGCAAGAAAGAAGCCGGAGGTTTACTTGTTGTTACGCGCGAGCCATTCGGCCTTGCGAACGGCGCGGCGCTCTTCGAGCACCTCCGCCACCCGGCTTGCCACCAGCTGCCCTCCGGCGTAGTACTCCGTAGATCCGGAGCGGACCTGGAGAGCTTTCAACACATCGTTGCGATGGTTGAACTGTCCCTCTAGCGGGGCCCACCGCAGCCATCGGCTCACGAGGGCACCGACGGCCCACCGCGCCCGACTGGGCTTGCGGAGCAGGTGATTAACCTGCATCTGGCCGCCCATGAGTGGGTCGGCCAGTCGGGCCGTGATCCAGTTTTCGAGGGCTTGGCGGTCCTCGGGCTCTTGAGCCTTTCTCAACAGCTGGGCATCAGCCCAGCTCTGCTTTTCAAGAGCGGACCGCTGCTCGGCACGCTCCTTGCCGAGAGCCGTCAGGACTTCTTCGGTCCTGACCTCTGAGATCTCCACCTCCATGAAGGTCGCGAAGACCTCGAAGGTGATGCGATCCCGCTCACCGCCTTCCAGCGGCTCACGGGACAACTCACGCCGGGAGAGTTTCAATGTCTCCCTTGGCGTGACGCCGTCTCGCGGTTTCAATAAGACCGTTCCGTTCATCGAGCAGAACTCGATCTCGGCGGGACGAAAGTCCCGCACGACGCCGTCCCGCCCAGTATGGGCGGTTCCAATCTTCCCCGCGACAACGGTCCAAAACTTTTCGATGACCATGAGGCCTCCTTGCGCCTATTGGCGCGGTTGATCGGTCATTTGAAGACCGTGATTTCCAGTTTTCCGCAAGCTCCAAATCACCATGATTTAAAACTGAACGGAATTCACTGGTCCTCATCTGATAACTCCAGGGAGAGAGAAGCCTGAAGCTATCAGATAAGGGGACGTCGTCGTTGTGCGACGAGCGACGTCCGAGATTTTAGCGGCGCTTGATGCCGAGAGCTTCTCTAAGCTTTTCGACATCAGCCGCTGATACTTTCGCTTTCGCCACCTCAGGTGACGGTGAGGCTGGCGCCGTTACTCGCGGAGCGAGTGCGGGAGCCGCGATGACTGGGGTAAGCCCCCAGCAGTTACCACAGTCGCCTCCGGCTTCTGCGATCTCCGTTTGGAGACGCACAACGGTTGCCCGTTGCGCCTTTGTGATCCGGTCGCGGGTGGGCATCTTGGCCACCGCGAACTCGTGGGGAGCGCCAGAGTGCGCTCTGCTCCACGAGATTGCCAGTTCCGGACCACTGACGAGGTCCCAATGTTGGGTGCCCTCATCATGGCGAGGCCGGGGTTTGTCCATGCGGTCCGGCTCTCGACACGAGCCGTCCGGTTGGATTACCCAGCCCTGTCCATTGTTAGTGGGCCCGCCGCTGCGCTTTTTCCATGCCTGAAAGTTAGCAAGGATTTCGCCTTGCTCTTCCTGGCCAGCTGCCGCAATTGCGGCCGGTGTGGCTTCCTGGATTTGCAGCATCACGCGTTGCGCCCAGGAGAGCCAGTAATCTTCAACGAATGGCCGATTGGCCTCGCTGACCAGACTGGTCAGCAAAGCCTGCAGCGTTGGCGCAAAACACCTGAAGTGCTTCGCTGCCATAACTGTTTTGGCCGCGTTACTGATTTCTGCGGCGGCGATTTTCAAGGCCGCCGCCTCCGCAGCCTGTGTGGCGACTTTTTGGGCCTCAGCCTCAAAGTCACGCCGCGCTTTGTCAGTTTTTCCGGCGGCCATGACTGCTGCTGGGTCGTAATTGACCCCAGCTTCAGCCAGCATGGCTGCGCGACCACGAGGGCCCAGTCGCCCGCTGGTGGTCCAGTCAGATAGGGCGAGGTTGAACGCCCGGAGCTGACGGGCCGACAGCCCGGGGTGATGGCCGCCCTCTACCAGGCCAAAGAAGGCCTGCGCCTCGGGCCAGAAAAGGGCTGATACATTGCCCACTTTTTGGCCGTCGACATGCACCACGTTGATTGAGTTTCCACCGCCCGTGCGCGTGCCGCGCTCGTCTGGCGACAGATACTCGAACGTCGGTGTGACGTGCGAGCTCAGTGTCACGACCCCTGAGACCAGTGTGTCCCAGGACTCATCACGACTACAATCGTCCACGACTTTCTTGCACCATACTGCCAAAGCGGTGGCAACCTCGGGGATGTCTTCATCCCCAGTTTCGCCGTCTCCCGGTTTGAACCACCTCTCGGCGATGGTGATGCGCTCACCGTTGACCACTCCGCTCCAGTTCACGATAACGTAATTCTGTACGTTAACCGTGACCGTGCGGTCGATGGGTCCGGTGAGGCTGAGACCGAGATCGGTCAGCCTCTCGAGCCCCACGTTTAGGGAGGAGCTCTGTCGCCAGGCGGCCAGTAGCCGCTTGGAGAGCTCCTCGCCTTGGCCCAATTCGGGCAAGACGAGAACGCACTCTTCCCAGATATACACCCCGTTTTGACAGGGCTTAGTCCAGACTCCCGCCTGGTCATCAACAACCCGCAACAGCGGGTTTTGCGGCTCAAGATTCTCTCTTCCGACGTTCCACCGGGTGTCGTACCCGATGTTCGCCTTGTACCCGCTGACCAAGTTGGTCAGGTCGGAGACCACTGCCCGTCGCCAGGCGGCCTTCCACTCGGCCCGAACCTCTGACAGGTTCTGAGCCATCCGCCGTTCACGGGCAGTTTTTTGATCGACCGCCGGGCCGATCGGTACCACGAACATGACGCCGCGCCCTGGGGCGTCCGGAGCCGTGTCGTGCGACACCCGACACGGCTGAACCGTGTTGGGTTCCGGCCGCATATCGGCCGGAATTTTAGCCTTGTTATCCAGGCGGACGAGCTTGCGCCCGCCCCCCTCGAGCTGACCGACGAGTCCCCGGTCATCCGGGGATCCCCAGCAGACAGACACGTGAGAATTATTCGCCATTGTGCACCTCCGTGCTGATCGGCATGGCTGCCGTGGCCCAGGGTAGGGCCGGTTATTGTCTCTCAGGAACTTTTCCTCGAGAGAAACCTGCTTATGACGGTAAGCAAATTTCTATCGATGAAAATATTTTTAATGTTTTGTAGATTTGGGATGCTGTGAACTGAGGTGTTCACAGCATCCCAACGACGCTTTAGCTCAGGAGACGCGCTTCGGCCTCCTCATTCTCGACCACGGAGGCCCAGCGGGCCTCGCGTTCCAGCAGCCCCGCGAGGGCCGCTGCGAGGACTTTTTCTTCCTCGCGGAGTGCCTCGGGATCGCAAGATCCCGCCCTCTCCAACGCCGCCGCCAAATTTCTCCTGGCGGCGTTGAGGCGTAAAATCGCCTCTAGGTCGTGGGGGGCGGCGGCCTTCCCCTCGAGGGCGGCCTCCAGCTCGGCGCGAAGGTTCTTCTGACACAGAACTTTCGCAATCCTCTCCATTTTGACCGAGACCGACCAGATCTCGTTCCGAACTTCACTCAAATTAATGAAGCTATGGGTCATTTGAGACTCCAACTTGCAATTTTAGGTCTTGCAATCGACCTCCCCGAAGGGAATGTGTTCCAGCTTTCAGGAAATCGACAACATTGTCGAAATCCCTGGGCTGGAAACTGCTCAGATGTATGGACACGCACTCTATCGAGTCCATGTCCATTTCCGTGGAAACGCCAAAGCACCGGGGGATCCGGTGATTTATGGTCCCCACAGCAACCCAACAGCGACATCTCTTTATGTAAACAAGAGATAGATTACGAGAGAGAAGTAATTCCACTCTCGAAAACATAGAAAAATCCTGCTAGTGGGTTGGTGTAGGGAGAGAAAACTACTTTCATGTGTGCGGACAAATATGTCTCGCTGGCGCATGTCAGTTTGTGAGTCCTCATCTGATACTTCGAGTCATTAACTCAAAATCTCAGATGAGACCACGTCAGTTTAAAGACGTGGTAGTCAGAGGCCGTATGTGCGTACAGCCTCTGAAGCACTGCTATATTTATCGCCCGGCAGCGAGCGGGCGCTGGGCTAATGTCAGGTTTTGACGACAGCCCAAATTTTCTTTTTCGAACTTCCGTCGGGCCATTGCCCGACGACTTCAATCTCGATCACCGCCGGAAAGGCGGTGAACTCCCCGGGACATTGGTCCCGGGGCACGAGGAGGAGGACGGCCAGGCCGTCCTCCAATTCCCAGAATTCATCTGGGTCTTTCAACTCATTTTTTTCCGGCAATTCGCCGGAGGTTTCAACAACAAAGCATCGCATGATGTCTCCCAGAGGTCGCCATATACACAAACGCGCTGCGGAGACATTCCACAGCTAGATTTGGGCATGTTGAGCGGATCCTCAACTAACTCCTCGAGCTTGGCATCAAGAAGTTAGTTAAGGATCCCTGAAACACATCGTGCAGATGGTTTCAGAAGCAGGATGATTTGTTGTACATCCTCAACTCAATTCACAAGTTAAACTTCTGAACTCAGTTAAGGGAATCCCGATTGACGTGCAGTCGAATCGGGATTCGCGAGCCGGGGGAGTGCTGTGCAGCAACTCCACCCGGCGATTTTTTGTATACGTTTTTATATCCCTCCGGAGTTCCGTTAGGAACAAAGGGGGGATCGTCCTAGGTATACAAGCCAGGACTCCCGCGCTACTTGGTGAACCGCTTAAACACCTCGAGCACCTGCTCGGGGGTCAACCGGGAGGCCGACTTGTCCTCGTTGCGGCAGCTGCCGCCGACTGAGGATCCTCCGCCCCAGTTCGCCTTGTGCGCCTGGGAGGGGTTAGCCTCGAGCTCGAGGAGTGCGAGGCTGCCGAGGACCGTGTCCGACCGGTAGCTCGCCGGGTCGGCGTTCCGGTCAACGTGGCTCGGGCCGACCGGCAAGTCGACCAGATCGGACTTCTTGGCGACCGTGTAGGTCACCGTCCCGTCCGCCTGGGGCTCCGCGAGGAACCCCGCCAGGAACCCAGACTTGTACAGGTCTCCGAACCCATTCTGGGTCTGGACCTCCGCCCAACCCTTCAGCGGGTGCCAGCCGAATCCGATCGACTCACGCGTCGGGCGCGCGGCCGGCTCCTTCAGCTCGCCGGCGAAAAACTGGTCGATCAGGCCGAGGCACTTCTCGAGGAAGGCCATGGTCTGATCCTCTTTCTTCCAGCTGGAGAGTTGGAAGTGGAGCCAGTGCGGCGCGAACGCCGGGCCGTGGGAGTCGGTGTAGCCCACGCGGTCCACGAGCTCCTTCACGGCCGGCTCGTTGACCCTACCCGGGTTCTTCAACAGCCAGACGGACAAGATCGTGTCCGCGTCCAACTCGTTGATGACCACCGTGGTCTCGTTGTCGACGATCAACCCACCGAGGAAGATCGCGGCGAACACCTGCTGGCACGTGGCCAGGGTGATCAAACGAATGCAATCCGCGTGGTGATCGAAGCTGTAACGACGGGTCTTGGGGTCGAGCTTCGGCCCCTGGACCGCACCGTCGAGCGCGACGGTGTTCTCGGCGAGGGATTCGAACGACACGACCTGACCGAACACGAAGTTGATACGCATATTGCCTCCATATGGTTGCCGGCATGCCTGCCGACCTGAACGATAATCGCCCAGGATTTTAGGTTTTTCCTAGAGAGAAACTTATTCAGCTGAATGCTGTGCATCTCTGCACATTGACGGCGGATTGGCTCGGTTGCCCGAACAAGACCGACTAACGTCTGAACATTTATCTGAAGGTTTCAATTTAGGCGTTCTGTGTCCGGCTTTCCCTAGCACTATGCTAGAGTCACCGGTTGAACTTGGCTCTCTCCCGAGAGCTGTTAAAACAACTAGCTAAGCTAATAGTTTCCGCAGCGCTGAGACAAAATTTAAAAACTATTCGTAGACTGATTGGGGGTGTTTGTTTTTTCCTTTCAGAACCTCCGATTTTTCAATCAGTGATTCAATCAAGGAGAGCTCTACGCGATGTGCATAGCGCGAGCTCTCAACCTGTGCATGTGTGCATGATAGTTATGTACTACCGACATGTGATCAAGGAGTCACAATCCTGTTGCTCGGCCCCAGAGCAACGCAGGGTTGATGGCGCTTTTATCGTCGCCCATCAACGCGACTACTTACTCAATTTGGTCATGATGACCAACTCCTGATGTATGTATCGAGAAACTGCTCGATGCAGAATCTGGCGTGATTAGCGTCTACATCTTTGCCGCTTCAAAGAGGTAGAGTGGTGGTTGGGCCTCAAGCGGGAGGCGTAACAAATTTTTCTGTTACTGGCGCGTGTTACTCGCGCCTCTTGCTGTCCGGCATTTTATGCTCCGGGCTTGGTTGAGATAACGCTCGACGCGTAGTCCAGGTGCGGGGACCAATCGCTGACTTTATCTAAAAGTCAGAAACCTTTTGCAGACCTTTAAGTCAGCTGCAATGTCTGACTATGGTAGGGCTACTTCTTGCCCTTCATTTGGGACCGCATCGCGCGGTCCTTCTCCGCCTTGGCGGCCTTCGCCGCCCGACGGGCGGTGGGGGCCCCGGCACGGGTGTCCGTGCCAAATTCCATCCCAGCACGGCGTGAATTGAACATGGCAGCTTTGACGCGCCGCTCCGCGGCGCGGGTGGCCGCCGAGGCGGCCAGGAGCAGGTTGTAGGCCTTGATCTTCTCCTCCGCCGCGGTGCGACGGGTGGCGGTGGCGGAGACGAGGCGCGCCTCCGCCATTTTCAGCTCCTCTTTGTCACTCAGCATCGTTTCGATCTGTTGCGCCGAGCGGCAACGGTTGGCGCTGATTGCTTCCTTCAAGTTCTTGATCTCATTCATCAGTGCGAGCTCGTCCGCCCGATGATCGGACAGATCTTGTGTCGCGACATACAGTTTTTCATCCGCTTCCATCTGCTCGAACTCCAGACGACTGAGGTTCTCCTCGGCCTTCTGGAGTTCGTTTTCGCAGCGGAGCCTGAGCTCCGCTGCCGAGAGGAAGGTGACGCTGCTGCTGTTATTGAGGGTCATTTAAGACTCCATTTTGCAATTTTAGGTCTTGCAATCGACCTCCCCAAAGGGAATGTGTTCCAGCGTTTGGGAAATCGACAACATTGCCGACATCCCTGGGCTGGAAACTGCTGTCAGATTCATTGCCGTGCACTCTCTCGAGTGCTGTTCTTGGGCATGAGAAGTTAATCTCTTAGCCCGTTTTGAACGGCGATGTACCTGACAAACTAGCGCAGCACAATCCCACTTCGTTCTCGCTTGCGCTCGAACTTCGTTGGGGATTCTGCTGCTCTCACTAGCTACGACCCCCTCTTAACTCCCCCTTATTAAGGGGGAGAGCAAGGTCACAGCCACTGAGAGTTCCTCCCTGAAGTAGACGCTTGCGCGTCACTTCAGGACGGGCCGGATGTTTAAAACAAGCGGCTTATGAGGCTAGGATCAAAGGATCAGAACGTGCGATGCCATGGGTCTAGCGGGTGCTTCATCGGCGCAGAGCGTCGGAAGCGGCTAGGAGATTCCATAGTCGACACATCGAGATATCGATGATCAAACTCTTGTTATTCAATTGTTAAGGGGCTTCTCTCTCCTTTAGTGATAAGGAGTGAGAACAGTCCAAGTATCTTCCCCCCTTCGCTCCTTGCGGAGCTTTGGAGGGGAGACGGCTTGGGCCGTCTCGCACTCATTACCACATTGCATTCTTATGGGATGCAATGGGGGATTGACCGTGTATCTACTCGATCGAAATCGAGCTAACGTAGGTCCTGATCAATCCGACGTGGTCCTGTCTAGGCTCAATCCCAGAGGGGAGAGCGAAGTAGGAATCCATAGAGCTGATAGTTGTTCGAGAAATGGTCTCTCTCCACTTAGTGGATACTCCCAGACGAGGCCGGGAACCGTTTCTCAAAGACCCATCAGTACGAGCGCCTCACTTGTTCGTCCTCTCTCGGACAAACAAACAAAGGCAGGTTTACGTGTCTTCTTTTTGAGAGATACGCAAACCTGCCTTATGAAACTTCCGCTATCTATACTTACATATAGACGGGACTTTCATCGATCCACATTTACCCGTGGACTAGGGCTCTCTCTAATTGTTGGAAGGTTCAGTCTGTCGCCGTTTCAGTTAATGTAGTCTGTTGGGCGAAGAGGCTAGAAGTCTTCCTGTTCTCATCTTCGTAAAACCATTGTAGCATTTTTTCCAGCTTTTGTCAATCACGCCCTGGCACGTATGCTAGATTTTGGCTAAGATAAGCCATGAATCTATCCACACCCTGCCATTCCCAATATGACAGTAAAGAGTATACTAGGGCCATGCGGAGGATATTTAACCCTCAAACTCTAATCTCTAACTTCTAAAATCTGATA
This sequence comes from Patescibacteria group bacterium, assembly GCA_049296775.1. Lineage (GTDB taxonomy): Bacteria > Patescibacteriota > Patescibacteriia > UBA9934 > UBA9934 > JAGORL01. Next base: position 192,631 of record JBAQTB010000001.1, on the reverse strand, counting down.
CCTTTACCCTATATATATGTATACCCATATCCTGCAAAAACTTGGTTTATCTGCTAATGAGGCCAAACTCTATGAACTTCTCCTGTTAAAAGGGGAGTCTAAGGCCAGTGATTTGGTTCCAGACTCAGGATTAGGGCGTGGAAATGTCTATAATTTGCTTACCGCGCTAGTTTCAAGGGGATTGGCCACGGTTACGGCCGGTAAACTGCAGATCTACCGGGCCGCCGAACCAACCAAATTAGCCTCCTTAGTAGAGGCCAAACGCCTTGAAACAGACCGTTTAGAGGCTGAATTCAAGGCTGAACTCCCAAAACTCACCTCAACCTTCAATTTAACCACCGGCCGCCCAGCTATTCAGGTGTTTGAGGGCCCTGAGGGTTTTAAAGAGGTCTTGGAGGATTCTTTAGCGGCAACTAACGGAATTATGACTTTTTTGGACACAGCGGCAGTTATCGGTGTAATCGCCGAGATTAACCGGGGGTATTTAAAGCAACGAGTCGCAAAGAAGATTATAAAACGGTTAATTCTGCCAGATAGCCAGGCTAGTCGAGATTTTATTGCGGCTCAATCTACCCCGTATACAGAAGTAGTTTATTTAAAGGATTTCCCGGCTGGCTTTAAAACGGCTACCGAGGTTTATAATAATAAAGTGAGCTATCTGACCTTGAGACCAAATAAATTAATCTCTGTTTTGATAGAGGACGAAAATATTGCAGCTTTACACCGAGCACAGTTTGAGTATTTTTGGCAATTAGGCGGCGGCAAGCCTATGTCTTTGATTGAGGTACCATCTGTTCATCCTGACGATTCTCAAACACCATTGTCCGCAGATTAGGGTTTTTACGATCAGCAAAATAACGAGTAACTACTTGGCCTTTGACTTGGGCCTGTTCTACGGCTTGAATTAGTTCGGCTGTGCCGTTGCGTACATCAATGGTTTGTATGTTTAGACCCTTAGACTTAGATAGATCCTTATTTGACTTGCCTACATAATCTAAGTTTTTACGATCATTACGTTCCATCATGAACTGTTTAGCCGTTTTACCATTGCCAATATCCACTTCCTCCACACCGGTGATTACCCATCCCATTTGTTCTACATAGGTTGTGCCTACTATAAATTCAGGGAAGAAGTCAGCCTTTAAAATATGATCTTCGGCACATTCATCCATTGCGGCACGCATGAAGGATTCTCCTATGGCCGAACCTCTTAGCCCAGGTTTAACTAATAATGAGGCCGCGTACAGTTGATTAGGGTCATTGCCCACTTGATCAAACCGCATAAAGGCGGTGACGTTATGACCATTTTTCATCACGTAGGCTTTTGAAGTGTTTGACTCTAGCGCTATTTCAAGCGCTTTGCGGAGTTTTGGATAAACATCCGGTTTTTGTTTCCAGTTTTGTGCGTGAATATCTAAAATCGCAGTTTTATCCAGGTCTGAAAGTTCTGCGCAAGTCTCGACTTTTAATTCCACCCCCTTTAGTCCTTCCATTACGTTTTCCGGACTACCCTTGAAGGCATCCTTAAAAATATTAGCAAATAAAGCCAGCTCTTGCCCTTGTTTTACTAAGAGTTTAAGGACCTCTGACTTGTTAGTTGTATTTAAACCTTCTCTAATCCCGGCGCTATCCTCGGCGGCTGTAAGTAGGGAGGTGACACGGCGATTAATTTCAAAGGTAAATTTTCTAACTTCTAAATCCGTCACTTTGTTTGCCAGCTGCAGAGCCTTTAATTCGTTTAAGGCCACATGGCGAGCTAGAAGGGCTTCATGGAGTCTAGGAATGAGTGTATTTCGCTCTGTCTCCGGCAACGCAAGGGCGGTTTCAAGGGTTTTTTCTGCAATTGAGCTATTATCTATCACCGCGGCCATTATCTCTAAGCCGGGTTTGCCATAGCTATCTATAAAATTAAGATATAGTTGTTTATTTTTGTTAATTTGATTGCCATGATTTCTGATGTTGCCCTGAAGTTCTGGCGAGAGACTGAACATGGCCGGATAACCCTGGCTTTTTAATACATTATCAAAATCTAAAACAGCATTAAAGGCTTCGAATTTTTGTTTGCGAGCAAAGAAAACGTCTGGATCTTCGTTTGGTTTGGGTGATTGATATTCAGCTTCTGAAAAAGCTCTAGGATGGGTAATTTTACCCCCAGCCTCAAAGAATGAGCCTGTGTTAGTTTTTCGTTCACTTAGGCGTGGATCACCTTTTTTGTAGATATCGATCAGGCCCACCGGAGTACCCTGACCGTTGTCAGCTAGTTCTACTAATGCGGCTGTGCCATCACCAATTTCATCGATACGAATTGCACGCCCAGCGTACGCTCGTCCGAGGTAATGCTTTACACCTCCGATACTCACCACGCCGTTGTTGCTGACTCGGGCTGTTTCTTGAGATCGATTTACTGACCTTTCAAGACCAAAATCTTGCGCTTGAAGTAAGCTATTTTCGATAATATTTGGTGCAAACTCTTGAATGACCTCCTTGGCGTTACTACGCAATTCACGCTTGCCATCTGTAAACTTCATTTTAAGGCCCTGATCCCAAAGCCACTGACCCGAGATAGCCTTTTTTTCGCCAGATTGATAGGTGTGAAGTTTGCCCTGTTCGTCACGCTGAGCATCGCCAAATTTTGGATGATAAATTACAGCCGCGAGTGAGGTTTCGAAATAATTCTGCTCTGTAGCGCTGGCAGGTTGAGATAATTCTTCTATTCGCTCTTTGGCACCTTTACTGGCCTGGGGGATCTCCCAGAGACCATAATGAAAGTCAGCGGCGCGAATGCGATCTATGTCCAAGGATTCTTGACGTGTATTAGGTAGATAGAAAAGCGGCTTTGGCTGTGTTTCTGGGTTTTGTTTCCAGTCGTTTTTTAAAATAACCTGTTTATCTGCAAAGGCATTGCCTAAAAAAGTGATGCGATCTGTTTTAAAATCACCAAACTTGGCCAGTTCTTCACCGGCGACATCGCGTAGTTGACTGAGGCTAAATTCAGATAAGAGCTTTTGATCATCCACAATCACGGTGCCGTTATCGAGTTGCTCTACAAAGCCAAGGCCTTCAAAGGCCTTCAGTGCCGTTTCTTGGAATTCTGATCGAGTAGCTTTCTCTTTGATCACTTCTGCCAGTTCGCCAGCCTCTAGTCCGCGACCCTCAGTTAAGGCAGTCTGCATTTTAGCCAGTATGATCTGTAAGGCTTCAACGCCAAATTCATTAGCTATGTCTATCATTTGCTCAGCGATTTGCTGAGTGGCAGTTTCGCGATTCTCAGTTTTGGTAGCAGGCTTGGTCTCGGGATGAGCCTCTATTTTTTTAAACTGATGCTTTCTGAAGCCAGCTAAAATCTCATTCATACCCGACCATTGTACCGTGTTTCAATGGAATACCCGAGGGACTTGCGGAAAAATCGAAAATTCAGTATTCTACTGACGCTTAGGGCTGATAGCTCAGTTGGTAGAGCATCTGCTTTGCAAGCAGAGGGTCCGGGGTTCGAGTCCCCGTCAGTCCACCATAAAGCGCCCCATTCGTGGGGCGTTTTATATTTCAGGCGGGGGTGGGGGCTAGAAGGTGTTGTCTAGACATTCGCGTTCCTGGGTACGAGCCTCTGTATAGATGTCTTTGGGGACTTGGTAGGCCTCCAGGCCGTGGGCATACGGGTCGGCGAGATTGAGGCTATATATTTCTCTGGCTAAATCACTCCCAGCATAGCCCAGGGTGACAATTTCTGTGCAGGGAGTGATCACGTCGGTGTTGTCCTGGGCTAAGATGATGAGCTGACCTTTGTCATAACCGATGGCGTGGAAATCGTAGGTAGCTTCTGGTTGGATGCCACGAATGTCACCTTTAGCAAAAGCTCGTTTATACAAGCGGGTAAAAGCATAGTCGACAGTGTTTTGCTGATAGACACTAAGCAGGATACGGTCGGCGTTATCCGGGTCCGGGGCAATAGCTGTGAAATACACTATATCGGCATTAAAGGGGTCTGACACAATGCCAAAACGTATGACCTGATTGGGTGTGAGCTCCTGAAGATTTTTCTCGACCTTTTCCAGGTGGGCCCAGTTGGTAGGCATTAAAAAGCCAAAAGTGGTGATTGGTTCAGGTTCAACTATAGGCTCGGCGCTAACGTCTGGGGGAGTATCAGCTTGCGGTGCCTGCTTGGCTTTGGCCCACAAACCACCAGCTATGAGTACGATCACACAGATGACGATGCTGATGATGACGGTTGGCTGGTTGAGTTTTGGCATAGTTAGGCTTTTACGGCGTTTGGAGGTTGTTTGCCGGCCAAGAAGGCTAGGATATTGTTAGCGGCGGTTCTGCTCATAGCTTGTCTGGCTTCAATGGTCGCGCTGGCTGTGTGTGGAGTGAGAATTACGTTGGGTAGCTTTCTAAGCTCAAAGATATCGTTTGGTTGGCAGTCGATCAACGGTTCGCATTCGTAAACATCTAACCCTGCACCCGCAATTTGGCCTTGGCTGAGGGCTTTGACTAGCGCTAATTCATCAACTACCGGGCCTCTGGAAGTGTTGATCAAGATAGCCGAATTTTTCATGAGCTTCAACTCTTTGGTGGAGATCAGGTGGTGGGTAGACGGGAGGAGCGGCACATGCAAACTCACAAAATCAGCTTGTTTGAGGAGCTGGTCTTGCTTCATGAACTTGGCACCCAGGGCGTCTAAGACCGGATTCTTGCGTAAATCCGTGTAGACAATTTTGACGTTGAAGCCGTCATGCATGCGTCTGGCGAGTGCGGAGCCAATGGCGCCAGCCCCAATTAACCCTAAAGTTTTGCCGGACACGTCTTGCCCTAAGAAGCTTTGTGGCCCCCAACCCTTGTATTTGCCTTGTCTGGTCCAAGTATCGGTTTCTACGAGCCTATGGGCTAAGCCAAAGATCATGGCAATGGCATGCTCGGCCACTGATTCTGAGACTTCGGGTGCGGCCGCGTTGGTGACCATGATGCCGCGTTCTTTGGCGGCCTTGAGATCGATATTGTCAAAACCTACCGCGTAATTAGCGATCATTTTTAAGCTGGGACCAGCCGCGTCCATGATTTCAGCATCGATTTTATCTGTGAGGAGCGGCAACAGGATATCTATGCCTTTAACGCTTTTCTTCAACTCCGCCTTGGTTATGGCCTGATCTTTGGGATAGATGCTGACCTGATGGCTTTTCTTGGCCTTGAGTAGTTTGAGGCCTTGATCTGGAATGAGCCTGGTCACGAAAATTTTCACCATAAAACAATACAGAGCATTATGCCCTGTATTGTACACCGCTCGAGCCCAAGGAGAGCAGGCATCGATTTATAAAGACAGTTTTGAGGTATCGATTGAGGCTTTGATTTGCGCCCAGCCGTCATTGCTGACGGTTTCGTTCAGGTCGAGATCAATAAAGACAATTCTGGCCCAAGTATTGGGATTGTTGGTTGAGCCGTAATAAATAGCTTCAAATGGCGCGGTAAATAAACCGTCCATTCTGCCAGTAACGGTGTATTTGTGATTGTTAGCCTCAGCCGTATCAATGACGATATTGGTATAAATGTTGCCGTCGGCGTATTCAGAAATCAAGAAGTCATTTAAGCTTGGGGCTGGAGCCGCTTCTGTGAGGGATAAATTGCCAACTGTCATGGTTACATCTATGGCTGGCCCGTCACATTCTTCGCAACCAGCAAAATACCCGGGAACTACTTGGGCCGTCCATGATTGTGGACCGAAGGGGCGACGTACAGTTTGCGCTGACCAGCCGCGCGGGTAAGCAAAACCAAGCGTGTTCTCCTGTGCAGGTACTTGGACTAGGGTTTCTGGACTTTTGACCGTACAGGTTCTGGCGATTTCCCGGGTGGCATCCAGGACGGCATTTTCAACCTCAGCTTTACAGGCCAAGGCATAACTAGCCTCAGACGGTTGGGCCTGTTTATTCGTCACGATCATGGCGACTGCAGCTAGAGTGAGAAGTAACACCCCAAAGAGCATCGCGATCATGACTACGTGTTTGCTGTTGGTGCCGGGCAGGGGAGAGTTATCCATATTTATAAGTTAACACAAGCATCCTCAAGTGTCGCCTGCACGGCATTGGCGCACACAGTCGCTAGGCCCGCCGAATTTAAGTCCGGTGTCGGTCTAAAGTACAAGAGTGCCATGATAAGGATGAGTAAAATTGCGTTCCAACCTAGGAGCAAAATGATCCAGATATGAAATTTGTGACTAGTTTCCATAAGGTAGGTTAAGGAGTTGGTGCGGCGACACAGAACGTGCGCATTTCCATGAGGGCGTTCAGCCAGACCGGATGCTCGAAACAGTTTTGATTGACCCAGACCGCGCCAATGCCCGTATATTTGCTACTGTAAGTTTCTGTAAAGCGTTCGTTGTTAGCTAACGTCCAACTGGCCAGTAATTGACCGGTGCTGATCTCGTAAGCTGAGATAGCGGTGGTGCCGGTGTTGTTAATGACGGCTACCCGCGTTTGGTCTAATGAGACGGCGGCGCTATGACTTGGTACGTTGAGGGTGGCAGCGCTTAGGCTGCCGGTACTTAAGTTCAAAGGGTAGACAATTAGCATTGATCCGGCTTGGTCTTGCTGAGTCTCTAGGTAAATAACCTGATTAAAATTTACTTGTGGCACTGCAAACAGATTAAAATCGGCAATTTGATCTTTGGTGTTTGAAGAGTAAATCAGTTGGATAGAGTTGCCTTCATCATCCGTTTCAAAAATGTTGAGTTCATCGCCTTCGGTGACCGTGATGAAATTGGGAATTTTATCCGGGTTCTTTTTTCTGATGTTGAATTGATAAGTGCCAATATAAGGCGTGGAGAGTTTAACGAGTTGGACGTAAAAGTTGACGCCAATGACAAAAATTAGTGCCAAAGCACCGCTCATGAGTGCAAAAAAATAGGCGTACTTGCTCTGCATAGGCCTCCTGGCCGCCGCAACTATTTGACTAGCTTAACACTGATGGTTGCTAGTTGTTGTTTGCTCGGCCACTTGGTTAGTATACCAGCCTTAGCACCAAATTTTTGAATGACACTTTCCGCGTTCAATGTGCCTACGCGCAAAGCGTTGTCTAGACTCAGATCTTTCATGAGTCCGGCTACCACTCCTGAGCCAAAAGCATCACCAGCCCCAGTCCTTGAAATCGATTTCTTGCCACTCGTACGAATAAACCAAGTGTCATGCGCGGCATGAGCGTGCGCTCCTTTAGAGCCGTTGGTGACAATCACGCAGAGTTGGGGTTGAGCTAAGAGTTTGGTGAGTGCGGCGCCATCTTTTTCGGTTGATTCGGCTAAAGCCTGAGCCTCTTCTAGATTAACTAATAGTACATCTAAGTGAGGGAGCAGTTCCCGGACTTTAGCAGGCTGTTTTAATTCACCTTTGCCTGGGTTGAGGGCGATCTTTAGCCCCTGTTTGTGGGCGGCGGCCACGAGTTTTTCTAACACGTCCAAGTTACCTGCTAGTGAAGTGATATACAGCCATTTAGCGTTTAGCTTCTTCCATGGAATGTCTTTAGATACAAAGGTCGCGGAGGCACCCCGGTGGACTAAGACCGAGCGTTCACCAGATTTAGTGGTGAGCAAAGTACTGTAAGCCGAGGTCTCCTTGTTAGCGATCTGCAACAAGCTGGTGTCGACTTTGTAATGCGTTAGATCGGCCAGAATAGCTGCTCCAGGCTCATCTTTGCCGATTTTAGCGATGACTGAGCTCTTAAAGCCTAGGTTAGCAAAAGTGGCGGCGGCATTGGTGGCACCCCCGCCGGTCGCAAAATAAATTTCATCAACATCAATCTTGCCGCCCAAGGCCACGCACTCTCCCTGTCCGCCCACAAATTTGGGGGAGTTGATGATTTGGAATTCTCTTGAGATAAGAAAGACATCCCGAGTGGCCGCGCCGATGCTGATAATATCAAACATACACTTATTTTTTGAGTTGATGAGTTTCCCAAAGCTGAATGAACTTCAAATAATTATTGGCGATTTTTTCAATCGCTTCAGACCGTGAAATCACGCTTTCGTGGTAGCTCATGAGGGCATCCTGGAAGATGGTGCGGCCAATAGCAAAACCGTCCACCACGCCACTTTTGGCAGCAGCTTCAATCCAGGTCATGACGGCCGTCTCATTTTGCCCGCGGCCCAAAATGATCATTGGTGCTTGGGCGGCGGGTGCTAATTTCTGCCATTCTTCTGGTTTATCAAAACCTTCGATCTTCCACACGCCAACCTTGATCTGGGCCGCGTGTAATTCAGTGAAGACTTTGATGAGGTCATCTGGGGTATGACCATCTGGCTTATCTAGTAAAATTTCGAGCATGAGCGGCACGCCGTTGGTTTCGCACCAGTCAGAGGCAGTTTTGATCAGGGCACGTTGTTCAGCGTTTTCAGCTTCCTGGCCAGGTTGATAATGTACTAAAATTTTGCCAAAAGTTGGGCGAATAGCGTTTAAGGCGTCACCAAACTGTTCGCCGTGGATGAACTCTAAGGTCTTGGTACCACTTTTTTCCATGGAGACTGTGACCGGTAACCCAACGCGTTGCGCTTCATGGATCACATCTAAAGCCGTTTCTTCATCAAATAAGCAACCTAACGATCCGGGGCCGGTGTAACTGTCTTTGGCTTTCAGAATGGCTTCAAAGACTAGTTTCTTCATGTCTTTAGCTGTCACCAGGTCAGCTTCAGAAAAAGGGTAGGTGGTATGTAAAATATCTTTCGCTAAACCGTTTCTGTGGTCAAAGGGCAGAACAAACAAGGGATAATGCATACTAAACTTGCTTAGCTTTAAAGGATTTTTTGGCTTTGAGTTTGGCTTGAATCTGTGTATGCGTAAGCAAGCCTGCGGTTGGACCAACTTGTCCGACGACCGAGGCGGCGTTGACGGAGGCCCACCGGAGCGCCTCCGCGTGATCATGTTTTTTGAGTAAGGCTCCAATAAAGCCAGCCGCAAAAGAATCACCGGCGCCGGTGGCTTCTACACGTTTGCCTGGGAACATAGGTACGTGGTCTAGCTGTTCGCCGTCAAAGGCGTAAGCGCCATTTTGTCCGTCAGTCACCACCACGTAATGCGGGCCAAGAGCTTTGAGTTTAAGCATGATGGCTAAAATCTCTTCTCCATTCTCTGTCTTGGCGACTTGTCTAGCTTCTATCATGTTCAAAAATAGCACTTCGGTCACTGCGAGGAGCTCAAAGAAAGCCGGTTTCTGTTCTTTAATTTGGATAGCGCCCGGATTGAAGCTAAGTCTAACTGCTTTTTTGTTAACTAATTTGATAGCGTCACGGTACAGCTGCTCGTAGCCGCCACCTAACTCTGAAATATGAATAAATTTAGTCGCTGGTATGCTGGCAGGAAGACGATATTCATGCGGCACGTGATCAACTAGTTGTGTTGATTCACCTTTGAAATTTAACACTACCGCCGCACTGGATCTAAAGCCTTTCAGTTTCTTAACTAAATTAGTTGAAACTTTGTATTGTTTTAAAAAAGCCATGGCCTGGTAATACACTGGATCATCACCCATGAAGCTCGACACGCTCGTTTTCAAGTTCATTTTGGCTAGTGCAACGGCAATGTTTGGGGCGCTGCCGGCAATCTGCGTAGCAAAACCAGCGACGGGGATCTTTTTGCCGTATTCAATACACAGCTTACATTCGGCAGTTTTGAGCTCGCAGGCCACGCTGGCCTCCGGTAAGACGATGAATGTATCCAGTTTAATCGCACCAACGGCGAGCAGGTCTAACATAAGCAGGCTTAAACCAGGTCGAATAAATAACCCTAGCTAATTGTAGTCTACCTTGCTAGCGCTTTACTTGTAAGTCATGACCTGAATAAATGTACACCGGTAGCAGTTTTTCTGCGGTTAGAATCTCTTGGGGTTGCAACTGGGGCAAGGGCCAAGCTTCAACAATGATTTTAGTCGTTGGTGCTACTTGCGTACTTAGACTGGCGATTAGTTTGGGGTAGCATTTAGACAATAGAAACACAAAGATGACGTTAAATTCACGTACATCTTGCTTGAACAAGTTGCCAAAGTTAATATGGACATTTTTGTAAGCTCTGAAAAAGATGAGCTTTCTGCTCCAGCCGAGCATTAGAGGCAATAAGGAAATATCGTAACCCACGCAGACCGTGTCTGGATACAGTCTGGCGACTGCAAAGAGCATGGAGCCATCGCCACAGCCGAGATCAACCACTTTATCTTCCGGCTGTAGCTGTAAATTGTTCAGCAAATGTTTGCGTTGGCTTGGTAGGGTGGGCAGCCATGGCGCCGCTGACATTCCAGCCACCGCCGCGGAGGTGATGATCAAGAGAAAAAGTACCCACAGGATCACGGACATAGTTTAGCTAATCGCGGCCATGAGTTCAGCCTCTTCTCCGGCGGTTAAATGGCGCCATTCACCAGTTTTAAGCCCGCCAATTTCAAGATGCATAATGCGCACACGCTTGAGGGACTGCACGGTGAAGCCGAGCGTTTCACACATTTTTCTGATTTGTCGATTCCGGCCTTCTACCAAGATGATTCTAAAAGTAAACTCCGATAATTGCTCAATTCTAGCCGGTAAAGTTTTTTCGTCATCAATCAACACGCCTTTACGCATGTTATCCAAGAAGTCCGGAGTAATTTTTCTGTCCACGCTGACCACGTACTCTTTTTCATGCTTACCTTCCGCACGTAAAATTTTATTCACGATATCGCCGTCATTGGTGAGCATAATTAGCCCAGATGAAGCCACATCGAGTCTACCGATATTGAAAATACGCTCCGGGTAGCCCACAGCCTCTACGATATTGTCCGTAGCCTTTGGGTCAGTGGAACAAATAACGCCAACGGGCTTGTTGTACAGCACGTAAACTCGGGTTGGTTTGACGGCATCTAGAAACTTACCATCCACAACAATATTTTCAGCACCAGTCACGCGCTGTCCAACCGTAGCCGGCACGTCATTCACTAGCACTTTGCCATCCGCGATGAGTTTATCAGCTTCACGGCGTGAACACACCCCGCGATCTGCCAAATATTTATTAATGCGGATAAGATCCATATTGAGGCAGCTTACCTTATTTGGCTGACAAAAGCTAGTTTTTGGCCTAACTATTTTTTGAGCTTGCGTTTAATCGCGCGTTTGGCGGCTTTAACAATCCAGGGTGCGGTGAGTTTGTAATGTTCTAAAAGCTCGTCCGGGGTGCCGGATTGTCCAAATTCATCCTCCAAACCGACACGTTCAACAGGCACGGGGTAGGTACCGCTCAAAAGTTCACACACGGCGCCACCTAGTCCGGCAGCGGACTGAGCTTCTTCTACAGTCACCACCGCGCCGCATTGTTTGGCGGCGGCGATGATTGTAGATTCATCTAGCGGCTTGACGCTGGGGGAGCTGATGACTTTGGCGCTGATGCCGTGCTTGTCTAGTTCCTTGGCGGCGAGCAGAGCTTCATACACGAGCGGTCCACAAGCAATGATCGCCACGTCATTGCCGGCATGCAGAATCTGGGCTTTACCGATAGCGAAGGGGGTTTTGTCCGTGGTGAAAACCGGTGTTTTTTCACGTGCGAATCTAATGTATACCGGGCCTTCATGGTCTATTGCCGCGAGTACCGCTTTTCTGGTCTCAATGGCATCGCCGGGCACGAGTACGATCATATTTGGCAAGACCCGCATGATCGCAATGTCTTCCACCATTTGGTGGGTCGCGCCATCTGGGCCCACGGACACGCCGGAGTGCGCACCGGCAATTTTCACGTTTACATTCTGTAGGCAGGCCGTAGTTCTGAGTTGCTCCCAGTTTCTTCCAGGTGAAAAGCAAGCGTAGCTAGCGATAAACGGCACTTTACCCGCTAGCGCCATACCGGCAGCAATGGCGGCTAAGGATTGCTCGCTGACGCCGAACTGTACGAATCTCTCGGGAAAGGCCTCCTTAAAGGCTTGTGTTCTGGTTGATTCGGTCAGGTCGGCGCACAGCACCATGACACGTTTGTCTTGCTCTCCAGCTAAAACCAAGCCATCACCAAAGCCATTGCGGGTAGGCAATTGAGGAATGTCTTTGCGGAAGACTTTGGCTGACAATTTTGCGGCTTTAACTAGAGGCATAAGCAACTAGAGTCGAGCTACGATTTTGCGAACGACCCATACAATCAAGGCTGTGATCAGTCCAAGTGGCAGAATCACCGCGCCACCCACAATCGCTAACCAGACAATGTACGTTAACGCCGTCTGAGCTAGGAGTACGACGTACTTCAAAGCTAATTTTATGTCTCGGCCTAGATCAAACTTTCCGGTTGGGACCTGCACGCGCACTTCTTCTTCCAAGCTAACACTAATGGTGGAGTAGTTGGTCTGATTGCCGAGTGAGTCGAGTTGACCTTGTAAACTTTCGATTTCGTATCTGATGTTTTGCAAATATGACTGAACAGACAGGATGTCTTGCACGGTCACGGCTTTAGTTAAGATGAGCAAATATTGTTCCTCCTGTGCTTTGGCGGAGCGTAACCTAGCTTCTAGGTCAGTGTATTGCTCGGTGACGTCCGTGCCGTTGATTGATTCTCTGTCTACACGGACAGCGAGATTTTTGATCTCATCCACACTGGCCTCAAAAGTGTCGCTCGGTACTCTGACGGTGATATAGCCATGCTTGTAGCCGTCAGTATCTTCTGTGATAGTTGATGATTGGACAAAGCCGCCTTTGCCTGTAGCTAAGGTGGCAATGGCTTGAGTTTTATCAGCGACACCGTCAACTCCCAGAGCTAAATCCGCCGTTTTGATGATGCGTTGTTCTGCCTCGGCGGCTGTTTGACCACCGTAACCCGTGGGTGGCGTGGGGGAGGGCATGTAATAACTGTCAGCCGCGAGCATGCTTTCTTCTGCGTAGCCAAGACGCACCTCGCCGTTGGCTCCGCCGGCTTTGGTGGAGTCCGAGTCCATCATGATGCCTGGCAAAAACGAGACGTTGTCCGTGGACCGCATCTTGGGCATGGCGGCTACACCAGCCGCTAGCACAATGATGGTTAGACTGATGGCTAGAGCGGGTTTTACAAGTTTGTTATTTAGCTTTTTCATAAGTTATTCCATTTCTGATTTAATCTGTCCGTGGAGCGTTCGTAATTCTTTCAGAGCCGCAGTAATTTCCTGTCCAGGCTGTGGGGGTTTGCCATGCCAAGCCGGCTCAAATTCCATGTAACTCACGCCTTTGCCTGGAATCGTATGGGCAATGATGACTGTCGGGGCTTCCCAGGTAGCTTTTGAGCGATCACAGGCTTCAATGAACTCCCGCTGATTATGGCCGTCGATTTCTATGACGTTGAAGCCAAAGGCAGCAAATTTATCGTGTAGAGGTTCAAGGGGCATGATGTCTTCTGTGTAGCCGTCGATCTGGATGTTGTTGCGATCAATGATCCAAGTGAGATTGTGCAGCTGATACTTGCTGGCAAACAGGGCCGCTTCCCAGGTGATACCAGCGGCTAATTCACCATCTGACATGACGCAGTAAACGTGCCACGGCGCTTTATCTAATTTGCCGGCATAAGCGGCACCCACGGCTTGAGACGAACCATCTCCGAGCGGTCCGGAAGTATTCTCTAGAGCCGGTAAAGTACGGTATTCCGGATGACCCTGCAGCCTGGAGCCAAATTGTCTGAGCGTATTTAATTCTTGTTTTGGAAAATAACCAGCGTAGGCCATGCTGGCATACCGGATGGGGGCAATGTGACCGTTACTGAGAAAGAGTCGATCCCGATCTGCCCAATGTGGTTTCTTGGCGTCATGTTGTAGGACGTGGAAGTAGAGCGCGGTAAAAATATCCGCCATCCCGAGCGGTCCGGCCGAATGCCCACTGCCAGCCTTGGTCAGCATACGCAAAACATCCTGACGAATATCGTTAGCTAGTAATTCTAGTTTACGTAATTTGGCATCAGTGACGGGTGCGATGGTTTGACGAACGTGAGGCATACGCTGATTAGTGTTTAGCGCCCTCGAGATTGAGCTGGATGAGTGCAAAGATGGCTACAAAGAAACCAGTCACAAAGTGCGACCATGTGAAAGCGGTCATGTCAAAATCTAGCGCAAATGGAGCAGTTGCAATCCAGGTGCCTAGACCGAATTGCATCCAGTGCATGGCGCGTAATCCGGCCGTGCGTACCGTGGGTTGCTCTAGCATAACTACCACGAGCGCCATCACGGCTATGCCTAGGCCGATAAATAGATCGTCCCAGCGTAATAAACGTACCAAGTCCGTGGTAGTAGCGGTGGTGTTAGGTGCTAACGTGTAAAAAATATCATCTCCAATAAACGGCACCAAAATAACCCAGAACGCCAGCGCAAAAATTATCCAATGGATGAGTTTCATATTGCTTGAAGTATAGCACTGAACAATCCACACAGATAGCAAAAGATGCGCATCACTGCGCATCTTTTTAGGTCGAGATTATTTCTTAGAACTGAATTGTGCCTGTATTCGAGCTATCGTAACTGTCAAAGTACGTGTCCATCGAGCTATCGATGATTATCTGACCTTTCTTAATGAAGCTTTCACCGGGCTTCAATGTGCCTGTGCCCCAGCTCAAGTCATCAGCGGTTGCAGTATGATTTACTGAGCCGTTATTTGTAAACCGAATAGACTGACCAATTTCCACTTCAATTAGTTCCGGAACGAAGCCATTATCAGTGATCGAGATATCAGCTGATACCTGAAGCTCTTTATCAGTATTAATACTAGATGCTCCTGCCATCGCCTCAGTGGTCGAATAGAATGATTCACTGGTGTGGTCGGCGGTGATCATCGTAATTGCGCTGCCAATGGTGTAGTTAGGGAAGAAGCCGTCAGCGATATCGTCGATCTTGGTGTTCCAGGCGGAGCCGTAAAGCGCTACAGCCACTGCCTCAGAACCAACGTGACGCAACGTTCCACCTGCATCCACGGCGTAAGTTTTAGGATCAGTGTTGATCTTCACCATCTTTACGCCTGGCTTGTAAGTGATGTTGCCGCCGATTTGAATCTTAGACAACTCAGCGTCAGTGATGACCTTAACGGTGTCAAAGTTGGTGTACCAAGTAAAATAAGCTTTGTCGTTTGGAAATACGTAGCGGAAACCATCTGCACCAACGTAGTAAACTGCAGAAAAAGATTGGCCACGGATTAGGTCACCACTGTTAATGACAGTAGCGGCTTGGGATTGTGGCACTGCAAACGCCAGTACGGACGCTGCGACGGCACACAGCATGGCGGCTGCACCAAGGGTGACGCGGGTACGAGTGAGAGTCATAGCCTAAAGTTAAGGATGAATACGTAAAGAACGTAACTTTTTATGGTAAAAAACCTACAATGAGTATATCACAATTCGCCTGTAGACAAAAAGTCCTCAGTCCACCCGACTGTGGAGAGCGTGATACGCCTCAAGTGGGTGAGGGTCGCCCCAGATAGCAGAACTAGCGACGCAACGATCAGCTCCAGCTGCTTTGAGACTCCCGATATTCTGTGCGGTCACGCCACCGTCGACTGCAATTGTCAGTTGCGGGAAGAGTGCCTTGGCCCGTTTGACTTTGGCAGTAATAGCATCACCCAAAAAAGGTTGGCCACTTTTGCCGGGCTCTACTCCCATGATCATGAGGCCGTCGATCTCTAGACCTTTGAGAAGATCGACCGGAGTCAGCGGATTGACAGCGACCACGATCTCGACCGGCAGGGCCCGCAAACGTTTGATGACTGTTGGCAGCGGGGAGTGAATCTCAGCGTGAAAGATGACCCGTTTCAGGGTTGGGACATGAAGATGCCAGTCATCGGCTACTGCTACCGGATCTTCCACCATGCAGTGCAACTCTATGTCGGGCAAATTTTTCCAGTCGCCAATAACTTTAGCCTCCGCCCAGCACTTGGCATTAAACATTGTGCCATCCAGGACGTCGATATGAAACATGGGTGCTACGCCGCGGAAGTCAGGAAAGAGGAGATGCTGCTTGAACTCAGCTTCAGTGTAGGCGAGCACGCCTGGCAGGATTTGCATATTAGTTGTCCAGCTTAGCTACTTCGTCTAATCTGCGGATATGACGAGGCGCATGAGAAAATGGAGTTCGCAGAAAGACCTCGGCTACTTCTAAGGGATCATCATTGATTGGCAGGCGTCCGGGCAGGCAGAGGATATTGGCATTGTCATCTGACCGCATGGTTTGCGCCGCAGCTTTTGAATAACCAATCCCAGCTCTGATGCCCTGAAATTTATTGGCAGCTATACAAATGCCTTCTGCATTCCCGCATGACAGAATCCCAAACGATCCCGGATGTTTCCGTACTGCTTGAGCAACGGCACTGGCATATTCCGGATAGTCATCGTCTGAGATGAGCTCGTGGGCGCCCAGGTCTTCAACCACAAACCCCAACATATCTAAATGCTCCTTTAAGCTCTGCTTCAACCCAAAGCCGGCATGATCTGCTCCCAGATAAACAGTGGTTACCATATGTCACTAGTATATAGGACTTATCGAGTGTGGTCGGCGGCTTTGATTTACAATTGCCCAATTGTAGGAATTGTGCTAATTATGAGAGGTATGTCAGCACGTTTAGCGGGGATTTTGTGTGGTGGTAATGGGACACGTTTGTGGCCTTTGTCCCGTGAAAAATTCCCTAAACAATTTCATGATTTAGCCGGCACGGGTCAGCCGTTATTGATCGACACTTTGAACCGTGTTGAGCTGTTAAATTTGCCCATAGTTATCCTCACCGGTGCACAACATGGGGATAGTACCCGGACGTTGTTGTCTCGATTTAATAAACAGACACGGGTGGTGGGGGAGCCGGTGGCTAGGGACACGGCTGCGGCCGTAGCACTTTTGACTTTAATTGCGTTACGCCAGGATCCCGAGACAATTGTTGGATCTTTTCATGCCGATCACGTCATGGCGGACACGGAAGCTTTCAGACAAGCGGCCGAACTTGCTTATGCCCTAGCTGAAAGTCAGCAGACGGTAGTGACAATTGCAATAAGCCCAACTTTTCCATCGACGGCCTACGGATATTTAGCCCTTCAGGCTGACTCCGACCTTCCAACTGGTCAACGAGTCACTAAATTTATTGAAAAACCAGATTTAGCTACGGCACAGAATTTATTGGCTCAAGGTAACGTGGCCTGGAATGCGGGTATGTTTTTCTTTCCGGCTAAAGTTATGGCCGAACATTTTGCTACGCATTTGCCGGAGTTATGGGAGCGTATCAATACACTGGATGCGGATTTAACCAACTTAGCCGAAGTTTTTGCCGCTTTGCCAAAGGTCGCCATTGATGTGGGGATCATGGAGAAGATCACTGGTATTTTAGCGGTGCCGCATTTGGGTGATTGGGCCGATGTCGGGAGCTGGGAAGACGTGGTGGCTAGACGGAGTCGGGCCGAATCGATTTTAGAAGTGGACGCCGCCCGCAACGCTTACTTGTCTGTCACGCCGCAGGCTAAGCGGGCCGTATTTTTGGGATTAGATGATGTGATTGCGGTGGACACTCCAGACGCTTTATTGATCATGAAGGCCGGTAGCGGCCAGGGCTTGAAACAGATCGTCCAACGTTTGTCAGCCGAGAACGCGCCAGAACTTAAAGAGCATACCTTTGAGGAGCGTCCGTGGGGCAGATTTGAAATTTTACTCAACACGGAAAACTTTAAGAGCAAAAGATTATTGTTGCATCCCGGTAAATTGTTGTCTTACCAGCGTCATCAACACCGCAGTGAGAATTGGACGATTACACGGGGTACCGGCACGGTGACGTTAGATGACGTGAGTTCGGTGGTGAAAGCGGGTGACCATATTACGGTGCCGGCTGGGACTAAACACAGAATTTGGAATCATGCGGACGAGCCACTTGAGTTTATTGAAGTCCAAACGGGTACGTATTTTGGTGAGGATGATATTGAGCGTTTTTCTGACGAATACGGCCGTATTTAGTTAACGCCTGGGGGTTGGTGGGGTTTAAGGCTACAGGAGTGTTAAACTGCTTGTAATTAAACTCGCACGTATGCAGAAATTAATGTGGGCCGTAGTGGCGCTGATGATGGTGGTGGCGATTGTCGGATCGATCTTCCTGTTAAAAGTGCCGGACTCAGGCACGGGTAGAATTGGTGGTACGGGCGAAAATCCTATTCCAGCTAATGGTAAACAGACTTATAGATTGGAAGTTGATGGTGTCATGCGTGAATTCATAGTGTACCGTCCGACCAATGTCGCCGTTGAGCAGACGTTGCCACTAGTGGTGATGTTTCACGGCTCTAATGGGAGTGGCTCTCTGATGTTTAGAGAGTCTGGTTGGGTGAAGATGGCTGACGCCGAAGGGATTATGGTGGCTTTTCCAACTGGCCTTAAGTATCACGTCTTTGCTGATGATAAAGTTAAGCACGGGCAGGTAGTTCAGAACGTGGCAGAGCATAAGACGCAGTGGAACACGGAAGACTTTGCTCAGAAATTGGATCCCGCTTATCCTGACCAAGTGCTGCAGGATGACGTAGCTTTTACGCGGGCTCTAGTCAGCTTTGTGAAAGATAATTATGCGACTGACACTAGTCGTGTTTACGCGTCTGGATTTTCAAACGGGGGAGCGTTCGCGGGGGAGCTAGCTGTTAACGCTCCGGATTTATTTGCAGCGATTGCGCTCACTAGTTCCGGACATTTGTCAGATGAAACTGTGGCTAGCAGACAAGCTGGCGAGATCGATAATTTTGTACCACGGCCAGTCATGATCATGCTTGGGGCTGATGATCAGAAGCTGACTCATGGTGCCGGCGTTGACGCGTTTGCAACTGATGAATCGGCGGTGCAAGATGGGGGAGTGTTGAAGGAGCGGATGGTGCGGGGGTGGTTGGGGTTTGAGGGCTTGGCGGATGAATATACTTTTGATACCGCTTACAATACCGCGCACTTTACGTATTCCACGTCTTTGTTGGGGGCGACGAATGAGTTCCAGTTTTTCATAGTTCCCCGCATGCAGCATCAGTACCCCAACGGCAATAACTTCCGCTTTGCCGTAGTCGATATTTTCTGGCCATTTTTCGAGCAGCATAGTCTATAAACTCACTTCACAATAGCCGCCCACCAGGCGGCTTTTAGTTGCACTCGACTTTTGGGCGCGTAAGCACTAGACTATTGCCTATATGTCCGATGTCCAAAAATCTCTCCATTCTGCTCAGGAACATGAGGTGCTAGCCTATTGGGAACAGCACAAAATCTTTGAGCGCTCTGTATCCGAGCGTCCGGTGACGCAGCCGTATACTTTTTATGATGGCCCGCCTTTTGCTACGGGATTGCCGCATTACGGTCATATTGTGGCGAGTGTCATGAAGGACGTGGTGCCACGTTTTTGGACGATGCGGGGTTACCGGGTGGAACGCCGGTGGGGTTGGGATTGCCATGGTTTGCCGATCGAAAATATCGTGGAGAAAAAGTTTGATTTAAAATCTAAAAAAGATATTGAGGCGTACGGCGTGGGTAAGTTTAATGAGAGTTGTGAGGCAACAGTTTTGGAGTATGCCGCTGATTGGCAGAAGGTGATTCGGAGATTGGGGCGTTGGGTAGATATGGACAACGCCTATCGCACCATGGACGTGCCGTTCATGGAGTCTATTTGGTGGGTTTTCAAGGAGCTGTGGAACAAGGACATGATTTACGAGGGGCATAAACCCATGCATATCTGTCCGCGGTGTGAGACATCTTTATCTAACTTTGAGGTTGCTCAAGGCTACGTGGACGTTACCGATATTACGACGACTGTTGCGGTTGACCTGACTAGCGGCGCTTATGCTGGGGCTAAGGCCTTGATCTGGACGACTACTCCGTGGACTCTGCCGGGCAATGTTTTGCTGGCTGTTGGGGCTGACATGGAATACTCCTTGGTGGAGTGCAAGGAGCAAAAATATGTGGTCGCCACTGCTCGGATTGAGCAGGTTTTTGCCAAGCAGGAGTATGCAGTCCTGGAGACTTTCATCGGCAACAAATTAACTGGCTCTACTTACGATCCTATCTTCCCGTATTTCCGCAATCACGCTAACGCCTTCCGGGTGGTGGCAGCTGATTTTGTGACGGATGAAAGCGGTACTGGCATTGTGCACATTGCTCCTGCTTACGGCGCGGATGACATGGCACTCGGTGAGGCCGAAAATGTAAAACCGCTCTTTCACGTGCTCATGAACGGTCAGTTTGTACCTGAAGTGTCTGAGCCACTTGAGGCTGAGGGTTACACGGTGGTGGGTATTCCCATGAAGGCCAAGGACAAATATAGCGAGATCGATATTCAGCTAATCAAATGGTTAGCACATCACGGTAAACTCTTTGCAAAAGAAAAAATCACCCACAGTTATCCGCATTGTTGGCGGTGCGATACTCCGCTGTTGAATTACGCGACCACGTCGTGGTTTGTAAAGGTGGGGGAGATGAATGAGGCGTTGCTTGAGAATAATCAGGCCATCAATTGGGTGCCGGATAACATGAAGCAGGGTCGTTTTGGTAAGTGGCTGGAGGGGGCAAGAGATTGGGCGATTTCTCGCTCACGTTTTTGGGGTACGCCATTGCCGGTATGGCGCTCGGAAGACGGTCACATCATTGTCCTGGGCTCTAAAGCGGAGTTAGAGCAATTGGTTGGTCACGAGGTGCATGATCTGCATAAACACGTGATTGATAATTTGGCCTTTACGGTTGATGGTCGGGAGTACCGGCGTATTCCGGAGGTGCTGGACTGTTGGTTTGAATCTGGTTCCATGCCGTATTCACAACTGCATTATCCGTTTGAGAACGCTGGTGATTTTGCTAAAAAGTTTCCGGCTGAATTTATTGCGGAAGGACAAGATCAGACCCGCGGTTGGTTTTACACTTTGCACGTTTTGGCCACGGCCTTATTCAATCAGCCAGCGTTCAAAAACGTGATCGTTAATGGCATTGTGTTAGCTGAAGACGGCAAGAAGATGAGCAAGCGTTTGAGCAACTATCCTGACCCGATGGTGGTCATGGAGCGATACGGCGCAGATGCCGTGCGTTACTATTTGATGTCAACGCCGGTGACACGCGCTGAGAATATTCGCTTTGCCGAGTCGGGTGTGGATGAAGTGGGGAAGAAGTTTATAACTATTTTGAGAAACGTGACTGCGTTTTATAAGCTGTACGCTGAGCATGATGACGGTCGTGAGCCTAATCATGAGCATGTTCTGGATGCTTGGATTGAGGCCCGTTTAAACGAAACTCTGACCGCTCAGACTCAAGCTTTTGAAGCTTACGAACTCGCGGACGCGGCTAGAGTGTTGCAGTCTTTTATCACCGACCTGTCGATTTGGTACGTCAGACGTTCTCGTGATCGGATGAAGACTCCTGGTGAGGATAGGGCTGAAGCCTTGGCGACCTTGAGAACAACTTTGTTAACTTTCTCTAAGATGTTGGCGCCGTTTATGCCATTCTTGGCGGAGGTTGTGTATCAGGAAGTGGTTGGCGTACACGCCTCGGCAGCAGCTTGGCAGGGTAATTCTGTGCATCTTGAGAGTTGGCCAGTCGCCACCAAGGTCGATCAGAAGACACTTGAAGCTATGGGTGAAGTTCGCGCGATTGTGTCCCGTATTATGGAGGTGCGTGATCAGGCCGGTAAGGCGGTTAAACAAGTCCTTGGCAGCGTTACTATCGTTACGCCAAGCGGCCAGATCGCTAAGAACTATTTAAGTGTTATTCTGGATGAAGTTAACGTGAAGCAGGCTACGGTGTTGAAGGGCGAAGAACTTGCTGTTGAACTTGATCTGACGTTGACTCCGGAATTGGTACGTGAAGGCATGGCGCGCGAACTGACACGTCGTGTTAATGGCCTCCGCAAAGACGCGGGCTTAACTATTGCTGACCGCATTAATCTCAAAGTTTGGTCGACCTCGCCTGAGGTCACAACCATGCTTGAGGAATATATGACGTCATTATTAGCCGACACTTTATCCTCGACCTTGGACCTAGTGGAGCAGCCAGACGTTAAACATCAAACCAACTTCCGAGTTTCCGAACAGGACATTTGGATCGGATTTTAATCTACCCGTGTATGTCTGCTGCGATCTTGTTGTGTCCTAAGAATGATGAAGAATCTCTGCAGATTTTGAAGGTGGCGGCCGCGGCCGGTATTCCGGTGGTGGTCTCAGAGCAACCGCACGGGGCACGTTTGCATCATGAACCAAATGTCATCGCTAGACTGAAGCAGGCTGATCCGCAAGCGACTCGCGTGGTGATCGTTGAAATTCCTGGTGTGAGCGTTGAAGATGAATTGCGTTCAATTGGTTATGAAGTAGTCATTATTGATCACCACCGTTACCCTGATCTGGATCGCATGCAGCACTTGAGTTCACTGGAACAGTTTTTGGAGGTCTTTGCCCTGTCTGATACCAAATTAACGGAGCTTGGTTTTGATCCGGTTTTAGTTAGAGGTGTTGGCATGATTGATCGCGGGTTTGTGTGGGAGTTAAGCAAGGAAGGGCTGTCTAAAGTCGATCAGAAACGCATTCGTGATCATTATGTGGAGTTAATGCATGAACTTGGGGCTCCAAGTGAGGGGGCAGTGGCTGAGGCGAAACGCGCTTGGGACGAGCGTCAGCAGGTGGGTGAGCTTTTAGTTGTACAATCTAAACGAGCAGACTTGCACATTCGGGAGGCTCTCAGTTTTGTGCTGGCAGATTTATATGAGTCTCCACCGCAGGTTTTGATCTTGGAAGGTTCGGGGCGGGTCTCATTGCAGGATTCGTGGTTAGCGCCACGTTTTTACGCCAAGTTTGGTGGTTTCACCTTTGGGCAAGATCTGTGTTGGGGCTTTGCGCCAGAACCTGGTTCACCCGCTCCCAGTTTGGAGGCGATGTTACAGTTAGCCTCCACTTAAAATAGCTAAGGGCAGAAGGTCTGCATGTTTAATTCCGATTTACAGACTAAAAAGCTCCCGTCTCCTGCTGTGGAGACGGTGTATTTGTTTGATTGGCTTCAGGACACTGCTTGTAACCCCGCGGCTTTGGCTAGAGCTGAGCGGTTATGGGATCACTTAGTCAAAGTGGCCTCGCCCCTTGGCGGTTTGCGTCTTACACCCCAGTCGCCACCGCATCATGCTGAGTCGGATTTGGTGTCGGGCCATGTCTTACGCATGTTGGCTTGCGTTGAAGCGTTTAGTGCTGGTCAATCATTAGCCCAGATTGAGGATTTTGCTCGGGATAAAGTTTTTGCTTTAGAATTTCAGGCTCTAGAGACCACTTTGGCCTCGGACGGCGCTTTTTTGGCCGCTTATGCCGCTTGCCATGATTTAGGTAAGATCGATACGGTCATGTTTCAGGCGGAGCCGGGTAGCTTGGGCGAGGCGGAAGGTTTTGCTAACCCTGCCGAGAAACTGGCTACAGATGCTGACAAAACGCGTTATGACAAATTGCGTCGCGCACATCAGGCCAAAGATGCAGCAGAAAGTTTTTTCGCTACTTACAAAATTACCGTGCATTACGGCGATCATGCCAGGGCGGGCGCATCTGACACTTACGCTTCCACCAGACAGGCGGTTTTAGACTTTTTGCAAGTTAGTGACACGCATACACGTTTATTAGCTGAGCTGATTAGGGCGCACATGGAGGCTATCCGCGCCTTTGCGCAGGGGCCAGATGCGGTTAGGTACCAGGCGCTGGCTGGCGTGGCGGCTAAGGCGGGTTTAAATGTCCCGGTATTTTTAGATTTATTACCGGCAGTTGTTTTCTTGGACGCAGTTCTGGGGAGTTTAAGCACGTCAGACGGCACGCCGGTGGCGGAGACTGAAGTGATTTTTAACTTATTCCGCTCTGAAAGAGAGGCCATGCCAGAACGTCATGCTGCGCGTGAAGCGGCCGCCCGCCGTGGGCATAAGCACGCTGTACAGGAGATTCTGACGGAGGTGGGTCTTGAAGCTCAGGCGATTTTTACGTTACTGCAAACGCCTTACGGCCCAGTGCGTGGCCAGGTGATGGCGCAGGTGTATGCCATGATTCGTAATCCAGACGCCCAGGCCGATTTTGGTGAGCACACCGCATTTTTGAAGGAGCGGGCTAGGTTGGCGTATGCTAAGCTTAGGCAAGCAAGGTTGACTTTGGATTAAGCGTGTAAAGGTATGTTGGCTTTTATAGATGGAATTTTAGCTGAGTATGAGCAGGATGCAGTGATAGTTAACGTCTCCGGTTTAGGCTATCGGATTTTTACTACCAGAGTTACCGCTGAGGTGGGGGAGCGGGTTAAGTTTTATTTGTCAGAAGTCATTCGTGAGGATAAACATGATCTTTACGGCTTTAGTAGTCGGGATGAAAAAGAATTATTCGTCCTTTTGACTGACGTTCAGGGTGTTGGGCCTAAGATTGGGCAAAAGATTCTAGCTGCGGCTACTTCAGAAGCACTGCGTCGGCATATTCAAGCTGGAGATTTAGATTTTTTTACGAGCATTTCTGGAGTCGGCAAGAAAACGGCACAAAAAATCATTTTAGATTTAAAGGGTGTTTTGGTGGATAGAGATACATCTAGTTTAGTTCGTGATGACGTGACTGATGCTTTGGAAAATTTGGGGTACTCTAAGGAGGACATTGTGGCTATTTTGCCACATGTCACTGGCGAGTCGCCGGCAGACAGAGTAAAATCAGCACTAAAGCTGATTAGTCGCCACTAGCTATCTTTTTTTGTGAATCAAGTTGACTGGAACAAGCTCGTTGCTGAACACGCTCCGCCCTTTGGCGCCTTTTTGCAGTCTTGGGAATGGGGTGAGTTTCAAGCGGCTTTGGGTTTTGAGGTCATGCGATTACAGGAACTCATTAAGGGCAAAGTCGTTGTGGCTCAGGCCGTAAAATTGCCCTTGCCGTTCAAGATTAATTACTGGCACGTGCCTAAGGGACCGCTTGGTACTGCGTCTAACAAAGTAACTTTAGAGTATTTACAGGCGCATTTACCCGGTGGCGCTTTTCTGAAGCTTGAACCTGCCAAAGCCTGGACTTTAGGCACGCAGGTCAAAGATCGGCAACCGTCTGTGACGAGTATTCTCGACCTCACCAAGTCGGAAACAGAGCTGGCGGCGGGCATGAAAGCTAAGACGCGTTATAACATTCGTTTAGCTGAGAAGAAGGGGGTGACGGCGAGTATTGTTGGTTTGGAACGTTTTGACGATTTAGTCCGCTTAATGCAGCAAACCGCTGAACGCGATAAATTTAGTCTGCATGAAATTGAGCGTTACCGCACCATGTTGCAGATTTTGAAGGGGCAAGACTGTCACGCGTTTATGGCCATGGCTTTTTATGAGGATCGACCGTTGGCGGCGAATATCATGATTGATGCCTTTGGGATGCGGACGTATTTGCACGGCGCTTCCAGTAATTTGTACAGAAACGTCATGGCGCCTTACGCCCTGCACGACTTCTTGTGGCGAGATGCTAAAGCCAAGGGTCTCAAAGCTTACGATTTTTGGGGCATTGCACCACCTGAGGCCGGCGAGTCTCATCCGTGGGCCGGAATCTCTCGATTTAAAACAGGTTTCGGTGGTGAGACGGTCCGCATGCCAGGTACTCTAGACATCGCTAAAAATCCGGCGTTGTACAGCTTGTACCGCCTCGCAAAAAAACTTCGACCTTAATCATTCACGACCTTCCACTCGGGAGGTCGTTTAAATTTTGCGTCCGGATTATCAGCCTGTGATTAGTTTGAACACAATTTGTCCACACTCGTGATAAAATACCCGTATGAGAATTGGAATCGATGCCAGGTTTTATGGACCCAAACTCGGCGGAGGCGGCTTGGGCCGATACGTCGCTGAGTTGGTGACTCATCTGGAGCAGATTGATCGTAGCAATGAGTACGTGTTGTTCTTACGCAAGGAGAACTTTCATGAGTGTCGGATGACGCGACCAAACTTCACCAAACGTTTGGTAGACATACCGTGGTACAGCTTCGCGGAACAGCGAGTACTGCCTCAGGAAATTGCTCGGGCTAAAGTGAATTTCATGCATTTTCCTCACTGGAACGTGCCGATTTTATCCCGCACGCCGTTTCTAGTGACCATTCATGACCTCATCTTGTTGGAGGATCCAACTTCGGCTCACGCCACCACCCGCAACGCTTTGGTCCACGGGATTAAGTACGCCGCCTTCCGAGTCGTCCTAGAGAATGCTATTCACCGCAGTCGGCAGATTATTTCTGTCAGTGAACATACCAAGCAAGCCATTCTCAAGCACTTCAGAGTCAAGCCGCAGAAAATTACTGTGATCCATAATGGGGTTAGACCACCTAGTGACGGCCGGGGCGTGTCCTTGCGTGAGCTGGGTGTGCTGGAGCCGTATGTGCTAGCGGTGGGTAACCGTTACCCTCACAAAAATCTCGAGACTTTGTTAGAGGCTTTTGTGGACGTGGTCGCTCAATATCCTTCAGCTTCACTGGTATTGGCGGGTAGACATGATGTGTTTACGGAGCGCTTAATGCGTTTAGCTAAACGTCTCGGTTTGCCAGAGCAGGCGCTCAGATGGGTCAACTTACCTAGTGATGAGCAGCTCGGAGCACTTTACAGACACGCTAATCTCTTGGCCTTTCCGTCTAAAATTGAAGGTTTTGGGATCCCACCAATTGAGGCCATGCACGTTGGTACGCCGGTGCTAGCGTCTAACGCCTCATGTTTACCGGAGATTTTGGGAGATGCAGCTATGTGCGTAGCTCCAGATGACGCGGAGGCCATGACCAAATTTATGCTGCAGGCCTTGGAGCGGCCAGCTGATATGCAAACATATATTGCTAAAGGTCATGAACGGGTGAAGCGTTTTAACTGGGAAGCCGCCGCCAAAGCCACTTTAGAAACTTACTTACGCCACGGACCTCAAAGACTGTGAAGAAAGGCTTGAACCCAAAACCTGTCGCGCAATTTGATGACGCTCTCCCCGAGCGTTTACTTGGTTTGGGTCCAGATAACTCTTTGTCAGCCCGCGTCCAGTTGCGCACGAATAAAGTTGAACTCTCGCCATATATTGTTAAAATTACTCGTCAGGATCAGCCAGCCGCCAAGGCCGTTGCACTCACGGAAGACCCGATCGCCGCCTTGGCTAAGAGCTTTATCATTGATCACGATGAATTGTTAGATGAAGCACCGCTCATGATTGCTGAGTCTGGGGCAGATGGCCTAACCTTGTCCATTGAGGATCTGAAAGATCAGTTGCGGGAGGACGAGCGCGACGCTATTTACGCGCCGGTAAAGTCGGCAGTGAGATTGGCTCGGGACGTCATGGATAACGCCTTGCCAGTGGATATTTGGTCAGAAGTTCAGCCTGTCGACGTGGTAGAGAGTTTGGTCGCCGCTCCTCCAGCATTAGAGTTCAAAGCTGAGCTGCCTGTTCAGATTCTCGAGATCGATGACTTGCAGGAACTCGTTACGCCGACGGTGGTTGTACAGCGCCAGGCACCAAGTATTGGTGTGTTTGTGGGGCGTGGCCGGGGGTGGCAGCGGGCCTTGGCGTCATTTGTAGGTTTGGCTTTGGCGGCAGTTTTGCCACTGCACGCTATGCAAGTAGTGGCTGGGGTACGCGATGACGGTGGTCAGATTGAGGCTGAGAGCAAGGCGGCTTTAAATACTTTTTTACGTGGCGCTACTTCATTATCTAGTGAAGAATTCGGTTCGGCAGGGGAAGACTTTGCTACCGCTGCTAAGAATTTCGCCACTGCCGAGTCATCATTGAACGATTTGAATATCGGCGTGACGGCACTTGCCAGCGTTATTCCACAAACTGATCGCACCGTTGACTCAGTGCGTGCCCTCGTGACGGCTGGTAGGGAATTGTCGGAGACTGCGAGCGTGATGAGTGCAGCTGCAGATGAGTTATCTAATAAAAAATCGTTGGATCTGACTAGCAAGTTAGAGCTACTGGGTACGTATACACAAAATGCTTTACCTCACGCTGAGGCCGCTGCCGTTGCGCTCCGTCAGGTCGATGCCAGAGTGGTGCCGACAGAATATGTTGACGCCGTGATTGAACTACAAACCAGAACGCCTCAAGTGGTCTCTTCCATGCGGGAGTATGTCCGGTTTGTGGATACTCTGAGTGTGATGTTGGGTGGTGAAGATAAAATGCGGTACTTGGCAGCCTTTCAGAACAACACAGAATTACGTTCCACTGGAGGGTTTATTGGTAGTTTTGCAGAAATGGACTTGGAGCGCGGCGAGGTTGTAAGAATGTTTACGCCAGGGGGTGGTTCGTATGACGTGCAAGGTC
Organism: Patescibacteria group bacterium; assembly: GCA_049296775.1. Classification (GTDB taxonomy): domain Bacteria; phylum Patescibacteriota; class Patescibacteriia; order UBA9934; family UBA9934; genus JAGORL01. The sequence goes on along the minus strand of JBAQTB010000001.1, from coordinate 164,450 downwards.
AGTTAAAAGCTTTTGTGGCCGCACCTGGGCCTATGCAGCTCTTGAAGGCTCGTTGGGAATTCCAGGATGCCAATTGGTTCCCAGACTTTCCGACCTCGGCTAAGAAGTTGCGTTGGTTTTACACTGAAGCTGGCGGACCAACTACAGATGGGGTAGTGGCAGTTAATGCCACGTTCGTGTCTGAATTATTACGTGTCTTAGGACCAGTGGACATGCCAGAATACGGCCGGACTTTTGATGCCGAGAACTTCATTTTTGAAACTCAAAAAATCGTTGAACTTGAGTATGACAGGGTTGAGAACGCGCCTAAGGAAATTATTGGTGACTTAGCTCCAATTCTGTTGGAGCGCATTAAAGATGCTGACTTTAAAACCTTGCTTGCCGTGGTTGACTTGGTCGCCAAGGGCTTGGAAGAGAAAGACATTCAGCTCAATTTCCGTGATGACGATTTACAGTTAGCCGCTGAAAATTTTGGTTGGTCCGGCAGTTTAAAGCGAACCAGTGGCGATTATCTGATGGTAGTTAACACTAACTTAGGTGGCGGCAAAACTGACGGTGTGATTGATCAGGATATTACCGTTGATGTTAAGGTTGAGTCAGATGGCAGCACCACGAATACCGTCACGGTTTCCAAAACTCACCGTGGTCTGAAGAGCACCTTGTTTACGGGCAATAACAATGTCGATTATTTACGTTTATACGTACCTAAGGGCAGTACTTTAGTGACTGCTGATGGTTTTGAGGTGCCCGCGGACGAGCTCTTTGAGACACCGGACTTTCCACTTGGGGTGGATACGGACTTGGAGTTAAACATGCAAGATTTGCATAAGGACGCAGCTAGCGGTACAGATATTTGGACTGAGGACGGCAAAACCGTGTTTGGCAACTGGATGCAAACAGCTTCCGGCGAGACGGAGGTGGTGACATTTACTTACACGACGCCATTACAGGTCTTTGCTAGTACGGATGATCCAAGTTTCATGGAGCAGATTAAGACTAAGCTAGGTTTTTCACAGCTCGGTCAATATTCCATGTTGGTGCAGAAACAGTCAGGAGTTCAAGACCGGGACACTCGCGTTAATCTGATTTTACCACCGGGCATTCAGTCCTTGTGGGGTGCTATGGACGGGCAGGAAGGTTTGATAATGACTGCCGACAACGCTACCGATAGTTTCTCAGCTTGGTTGTTAGAGCGCGACTAAACTAGTGTTTATGCCAAAACACCATTCTCATGCACCGGAGCATCCGCACCATAAGCCAGTCAAGGCTCATCATGAGTTTGGGGTTAAATTGACGGCGGAGGAAGCCAAGACCATCGATGATGGTCTTCAGGCTATTTATGGTGATGATCGCAGCGATTTGCACGTTATGAAACGTGATGGCTCTGGCTTTACACGCTTTTTGACTAGATTAGTTTTGGCGTTGGCGTTACTTTCGATTTTGGCCTTTGGCGGTTTCTTTATTTACACGACTTTCTTTGCTGAGCAAACCAAGGCCAAGCCGCTGACTCTGGAAATTATCGTGCCGCCGGAGGTGAAGAGCGGTGATCACGTTCAGATTGCGGTTAATTATTCTAACCCCAGTCGGACGCCGTTGGCTTCTTTAGAGTTAGATATCAATTTGCCCTCAGCATTTGTCTTGTCTAGCGCCATGCCGCAGCCCACTAACTCCGATGAGTTTATTTGGACCTTGGGGAGCTTAAGTCCTCATTCTGATGGGCAATTAATTTTAGACGGTATTTGGTTGAGCGACGTTCCAGCGGCGACTAAAATTCAGGTCTTAGCCGCCTACAGGCCAGGTAATTTCAATTCGATTTTTAGTGATATTTCAACCGCCGAGGTGACGACTTTGAGCAGTACTCTCACCCTTGAGCTCGCTGGGCCGGAGACAGCTGCGCCTGGTCAGCCTTTGACTTATACAGCCAAGATTACCAATACCGGACTAGAGCCAATCAGCGGCAGTCATTTGGCCTTGGTTACTCCAGAAGGTTTTATTTTCGATCACAGCACTCCAGCTTTAGCAGCTGGTGCTGGATTAGATTGGTCGCTGGGCGAATTATTACCTGAAGCGAGTGTCGAGATTACGTGGCAAGGGGCGTTTACGGCAGAAGTGAGTGACATTCAGCAATTTTCCGGAGCTGTCAGTATTGTTACGCCTGATCGTGAGTTTACTCAGTCCAGTGCCCAGGCGTTCACAGATGTGGCCGGTAGCGACCTGCGCACCACCATGGCGATTAATGGCAGTAGTGACCGTGCCACCGTTGAACTTGGTGGCACCACTCGGTTGACGGTGCGGCTAGAAAACACGGGTGCGGCTGAGATCACCGGCGCCAGTCTGTTGATTGATTTCAAGCCTGATTCAGGTGTGCCATTGGTCTGGAAGTCGGCAGCCTTAGCGGGAGGTAAGTTAACGTCAGCTGGAATTGTGTTAGATGCTGGGGTAGTTGGAGCCATCAAGGCCGGTGAGAAAAAGACCTTTAATCTATCCTTCCCGATTAAAGACGTCCTCGGTGCCACTGATTTAGACGCTTGGACGGTGACGACTTATGTGACAGTAGGTGAGTCGACCGTTCAGACACCCGTCTTTCCTGTCTCTCTGAAGGCTAGCGCTGATCTGTCCGCTGAAGCCAGGTTTTATGCGGACAATGGCGCGCCGCTAGGAGAGGGGCCATTGCCACCTAAAGTAGGCAGCGAAACCAGTTACAAAATTTATTGGAAGATCGCTGAGGCTGTTCATGAGCTGGAAGATATTTCTGTGTCAGCGACCTTGCCTGCAGACATAACTTGGCATGACCGTATTTTGGCTTCTAGCGGTGACCTGAGTTTTGATCCGGTCACCCGAATTGTTAAATGGAATATCGCTAATTTACCTGCCAATCAGACCGCTTCAGCTGAGTTCATGGTGAAAATTCTGCCTAGTGAAGAAGACGTAGATAAATTTGTTAAGTTACTCTCTGGTAGCGTTTTCACAGCCACAGATACGCAGACAGGCGGGGTGGTTGAGACTGCGTCGGATGCACTCACCACCGAGATGCCTACTGATACTTTCGCAACTGGCAAAGGCACGGTGGTTGAATAGTCGTGTACACGGCTATTTTTCGTTTTGGTCGATCTCGTTGAGGGCCGCTAACGTCAATAAAGCCGTCTGCTCCCAGCTAAATTTAGGTGCCTGTTTAAGTCCTTCGGCGCGTAAATGGTCACGGAGTTTTTGGCCATGCTCACTATCTAGTCCTTGCAAAAGCGCACTGGCTAGATCGTTGACGTTGAATGGATCAATGAGAATGGCGGCAGGACCCACGATTTCTGGCAAGGCACTGGTAGCGCTAGTGATCACGGGTGTGCCGCAGGCCATCGCCTCAAGGACCGGCAGACCAAAGCCCTCGTAGAAAGACGGGAACACAAACATCCAGGCCCCTCGGTACAGGGCGGGTTTATGTTTTTCTGGGACATAGCCAAGGACATGGATGTCTTGCGCATAAGGACTGTCAGCTAAGCTTTTTTTGAAAGGAGTATTTTTCCAGCCCGCCCCTCCAATTAACACGAGCGGCAGGGGTTGCCCGTGACGTTGTCTGTATAGGTTATAAGCTTCAACCACGGATTTAAGGTTTTTGCGTGGCTCTTGAGTAGCTAAAGCTAAAATGTAAGGTCGATTTAAGTCGTAAGTCGCCCTAAAGGCTCGGTCTGAGGCCTGCTCTCTCTGAGTAAATTTCTGCCCATCTACTCCAAGGGGTGTGACGTGGATTTTGGAGCCAGGAATTTGCCAGCGCTCTTTGAGATCAGACGCGGTACTTTCTGACACGGCCAATAAACCGGCGGCCGCCTGGGTGATAGATCGTAAGCCTACAATGCGATTGTGAAGTTTTTCTTTAAAGGTGACAAATTTAGGGAAGATTTCAAAAGCTAAATCGTGAATTGTTAAAATATACGGTAAATCTGTTTTAAAGATGTTAAATTTTGTGAAGATCCAGACGTCTGGTTTGTCAGGTAAGAAGCGGTCTAATTTAGGGCCTCCAGTTAGGAGCATGAGTAAAAACAGGAGTCGATTAGGTAGACGTAACTTAACAATTTTTACGTTAGGTGCTTTAAAATCCGGCAGGCGGCTCAAAACATCCAGCGAACCACTAGCGAATAACACGAACTCATGTTGTGGTGCGACTTTAGCTAAAGCTTCAACAAGATTGAGGGCATACACGCCGACGCCGGTGATATTTTCATCAGTTAAGGAGCGAATATCAAGAGCGATACGCATAGGCTAGATACTCCCAAGAATTTTGCGTTCGTGTTCACGCCACGCTTTGTTCACTAGGGTATGAATGTTGTGTCTAAAGATCTTGGTAGAGAACTGTTCGGCGTGGGCTCTGATCTTGCTTGGTTCAAACTCGTGTTCTTTGAAACGCAAAATGACATCTGCTAATTCTTCCCAACTTTGTTCATCAAAGAAGATGCCAGTCACGCCGTCAATCACGGTTTCTAGCGCTCCACCCTTACGGTAGGCGATCACCGGTCGGCCAGCGGCCATGGATTCTACAGGCGTAATACCAAAATCTTCTTCTTGAGGATTGATAAACGCGATCGCTCCAGAAAAGAGTCTGGCCCGTTCATCATCAGAAACTTTACCCACAAACTCAATGTTACTGCCGGCGCGCTTCCTCAAATTAGCTTCTTCCGGTCCAGCTCCAAAGATCTTTAACGGCTTGCCGAGTTTAGTGAAAGCATCAACGACCAAATCAAAACGTTTGTAAGCCACCAGGCGGCCACCGGTTAGGAAGTAAGTTTTAGGTGCGTCGCTAAGACTAAACTTTTCAACATCGACTGGCGGATAAATCACCTGACTGTCCCTGCGATAATACTTGGTGATGCGGCGTTGCACGGTTTCTGAATTGGCTACAAAAGTATCCACGCGTTGCGCAGCCAGCTGATCCCAGCCCCGTAATTTATGTAGGACAAATGGCAGAATAACTTTTGCAATTTTGGGTGCCTTGAGTTCAGCTACGTAACTTTCAGAGTCAGACCACAAGTAGCGTGTGGGGGTGTGACAATAGCAAATATGAATGGCGTGGGGAGCGGTGATGATACCTTTTGAGAAAGCGCTGGAGTTAGAAATGACCACGTCAAAGTCCGATAGATCGTAACTTTCGGTGGCCATGGGCATTAACGGCAAAAACCAGCGGAAAGCCCGTTTAGCTAGTGGAAACTTACTCAGGAAAGACGTGCGGATGTCTTTATGCGCAAACGCTGGTCCTAGACTGGTGGGATCATGGTGCAACGTATAAGTGGGCGCTTCTGGCCAAATAGCCTGAATTGCCTCCAGAACTCTTTCAGCGCCCCCGTACTGGGTCAGATGGTCATGAATGAGGGCTATACGCATACACACTTAGTAGGCCCCTTTGCGGAAGATTACGGCCGCGGGGGTTTTTAGGAGAATAATCAGGTCCCTCCAAGGACTCCAATTCTCAATATAGTACATATCTAGGCGGACTTCGTCATCAAAGTCAAGATTAGCCCGTCCGCTAATTTGTGACAATCCCGTAATTCCAGGCTTGATTGTTAGGGCTTTTCGCTGTTCTGGCTTATATTCGGCGACCTCTTCTGGTAAATGGGGGCGGGGACCGACTAGGCTCATTTTACCCCACAGCACCAAATAAAACTCAGGTAATTCGTCTAAACTGTATTTTCTGATAAAACGTCCGACCGGTGTGACTCTAGGGTCATTTTCAAGCTTGAACAGCGGGGTGCCTTCACGCATGTTGCCGTGCTCTTGGATGAATTTTGGATCAAAACGGTATTTGTGAGCGTCCTTAACCATCGACCGGAATTTAAAGTAATGGAAGGGTCTGTTGCCCTGACCAACTCTGAGGGAATTGGTACCGTTTGGGAGTTTGCGGAAAAAAACATCTCCGGGTTGTTCTAGGAATAAGGCGATTACCACCACGATTTGAATTGGGAGTGTAAAAATAATCAGGAGCAAAGCGCCGAGAATATCAAAGATCCGTTTGTAAATTGCGCCCCAGCCATCAAGTGGGGTAGTTGGTACTTCAATGAGCGGTCGGCCTGCTAACGTGTGCACTAGTGGCCTAAGGGTGCTGCCGGGGAAGAGATCGGCTGAGTAAAAGAAGGTGAGGTGATTGATGTCGGCGAAAGTTTTAATGTCCGTAATTTCATCTTTAGTAGCGTCTGGATTGGCGAGTAAAATACCATCGACTTCATCCCGCTTTTTTAACTGGAGCATTTTGCGGGCCGCTTCTTCTGAAAAATGCGAGACGTGCAGGTTGGTGTTGTAGCCAAAGCCAGGGAAACGCTTAAACCACTCCACAAGTGCATTGCCACTTTTAGTTTTGCCGATCACAGCTAATTGCACGGTGCCGATTCCGTATAAGCGCAAAGTTCTTTGGAGTGCTCTAATCGTCATTCTGGCGATTAGTACAAACAGGATTGTGAGTGTTAGGACAGCTAAAATAATAAACCGTGACTCAAATAAAGCTCTAGAGAAGAAGGCAATAATGAGCACAATGGCTAAGGCGGTGGTACAGCCTAGAACAATTCGGGAAAACTCTTCCGCAATACTTCTTGGTCTGATGGAATATAGCCCAGCAAACGCAAACACACTGAGATACACCAGGCCGAGTGGCAAGGCGCTCTGCAGATAAGTGTTGAGATCAAGGGCGAATTGAATCGGTTTTAAGTTTACAAAAAACGGCATGAAGCGTAGGGAATATGCCGTCATGGCCGCTGCGAGTAGGGCGAGATAATCCAGGGGAACAAGAATGGCCGCAAAGACCAAATTAGCACGTTTCATATGGTCGCATTCTAACATAAAACCGCCCTTGCGGGCGGAGTTATGGCAGGTAATACTTATAAGCCGAATTCTGTTGTAGCGCTTGGACACCATGCCTCAAGCTCTACATGACGATCATCTCTCTTGTCCGTTTATTGCTAAACGGATCAGGCGAACTACCAAATATGTTCTTGCACCAAAGCGGGTTTGCCGCACCCATGCGTCACCGCATGCGTGAGATGGCTCCCTAAAACTTGCGTTTTAAGTCCCATCACGTTTCACCTTTGACTACCGTGCCTTGCGGGTTAGGTAGCGAGAATGTCTCTGTTGCGTCTGACTAGTTCTTTCGGACTAGCCATGACCCACCAATTTCTTTAGTCATTGATGGACTTTCCCTGGGCTTCACACGAACCTGGGGGACAACTCATGGTGAGTCACCCAGTCCCTCACATTCGTATTTACTCCCGGTCGCCGTTAGCGACGCTTTGCTCACTCCAGCGTTGCCGCTAGAGGGGTGTTCGGACTTTCCTCTCCCGCCGTAACTCCGTTAGGAGCGAAGGGGGAGCGATCATCTGGTATTCCTGCGGGTCAAGTATAGCAAAAATACAGGCTTTTGTAAAGAGAAAGGGCCCATTCTTAGCCAAGTTTGGCAGAATGGGCCCTACGAGCGGCGCCTGAGTCTGACTCAGCGTCCGCTAGTGGCTTCTTGGTTTTGCTCTGGAGCGTACTGTCGCGGTGGACAGAAGGTACTCATCTTCAACTGTTCAAGAGCCGGCACCATTTTTTGGCACAGCTCTTCATCATCGCCGACCACATCCATCAGCTCTGCAGCGGTCATACCGTCAGAGTTGATCGTACACATGATGCTGGGGATGACAGGATATTCCGGGTAGGCTTCTACGATTGCCAGCAGTACCTGGATTGCTTCGCGTGATGCAGGGCTTGAGTCCTCTAGCATCTGCAACCCGTGGGCATAGTGTTTGCGCAGATCATCTGGCACGATGGTTGCGACAAAGCCTTGGAACGCAGTCAGAACGGTAACGTTGCGGTGGGCGATGTTGCCGAACAATCGGCACACTTTTGTCCAGACAACTGGACCGTCAAACACCTTGATGATGAGTTGTAACTCTTCGATTTCCCAGGGCTTGCGGACGAGCCGGACAGCTGCCTGTAGCAGCTGCTCACGGCACCATTCGAGTGGCAGGGCGGCGGCCTTGAAGGCCCTTTCGTCAATCTCGTGGTCGCTGACCGCCTCCTTGAGAGCGGCGAGCATGACGTTGCGGGCGGTTGCTTGTTCGGCCTGTTCCGTGAGGGAGAGGGCGGGGGACTCGGGAAGCATTTACTGTAGCCTGGTCTGAGGTTATTGTTCATCTTCGCTTGGACGAAGAAGGCGAAAATACGCTAAAAAAGTATAATCGCAGCCTTTGCTTATTGTCAATTGTCTTAGAATAAAAAGACCCCGCCTCACATTCTCACCGTTTAGGTGATGACGTGGGCGGGGCAGTCGAGCACTGGCGCTGTCAGGCGGCGAGCAGGATCTTGCTCAGCCGTCCGAAAATCGTGCTCGTCGCGATGTTCTGGACTTTGTCGTCCGTCCCTTCTCGTAGATCATTTTTCATTTCGCCGATGGCCTGCTTCATGAGCTTGCGCTTGGCACCGTTGGGCCAAACGTTCGCCAGGAAGTGGCCCGCGACGATCTGCATCGTGTCGCGGTCGCGCTGACACACCTCGGGGGTGATCAGGCTGAACACCGCGTCGGGCCCGAGCATCGTCGTCTTGTCTTCCCTGACTTGGATGAGGAGCTCCTTGAGTGCGTCTGCGAGTTCGGTGCGCCTGCCGCGCTTGAACCCGCGTTGTTGGCGCATTTTCGCCACAGCGAGGAGTACCGCGTAGTTGATGGCGAGCGGAACACTGCTTCTGGTCTTGATCATTTTCTCAAGGTCTTCGATCAGTCGTTGGAGCCGGTTGGGCTTCTTCCGACGCACCACAGGCTTTTTCAGCCCGTACGTGCGGGGCTCGCGCCCGTTGTTTTGGACCTTTTGGGTGGCTGCGGCGCTGGGGCTCAATAGTCCTCCTGGACTGGATTGGCTAACGAATGAGTTCGTTAGTGACGGGAGATTAGCTAACTTTCGGTAAAAAAGCAATACTCCCTGCCTTCAAGCGTTAAAACTTGATGTCAGGGAGTATTGGCGGATAGCGTTTGAGGCACTATCCGCAGCGGGTCTAATCGGCCGACCTTTGCCAGGTCAGGACGGCGGACGTAGCCACCATCGCGACGCCGATTGTCAGCATGATCACGGCCAGGCAATCCACCCAGTTCATGGGCAGGGCACAGTAGCGTGCCAGTCTCGATGCGCCGAATCCGACCAGGCCGGACACGACAATCATTTTCAGGAGCACGCGGATTTCAACGGGGGAGTGGTGGGCGAACATGGGGACTCCGGGGGTAATTGGGGGGGTGAGGATTGGGTTGCTAGATCCAGCGCCGTTCTTCAGGACTGAGCGCAAACCTATGCGCCAGGCTCCGTGCAGGTGGCTCGTTTTTGGACCGACGAGCATGTTCCGGTCCAAGGTAGGCAATTGTGCTGACCTGTTTCCGGCGCTCTTCTCTTTCTGCGTTCAGTGTCGAGATAAACTCGTCTAAGCGCAGCCAGAGCTCGTCGAGCTTTCTCTCGGCACGCTGCAGTCGACGCATTACACGCGCTTTATGTTTTGGGCACCTAACCTTGTTAACAAGGTTTTCTAACCGTCTCACATTGCCTAGTTGCAGGTCGTGAGCCTGCCGCAGGGGGTTAAGGGGCATCTCACCCATCCGAATCAGTGTATTTAATGATGACTAGGAAGACCCCAGTCGCCATCGAGATATTCAAGATGAGCGTGATTGCACCCAGTGCGAAAAGTTCCATGTGCCACCTTCTGTTGTAAAAGAAAATTACCTTGGATAAGATAGCATTTTTTTGGCTTTTTGTCAAGCCAAATTAGCCTTTTTGAGGCTAAGATTAGCAAAGTATATGCTCAAGATTAAACTTGAAATTTTGGCTAATTATAAGCTTAAACCCATTTTACGCTTCACTTCAGCAATTTTGAGATTGGCCACCTTGGCGGCATGCTGACTGCCCGCCGCCACGATCTTTTCTAGTTCTTCCGGTTCACTTAAGTAGTCGTTGATCTTGGCTTGCAGCGGTTCTAGGTGCGCCACTAGGGCACTCGCCAGATCTTCTTTGAGCGCTTTCATGCCTTTGCTAGCGTAATTGCTAGCTAACTCCTCCATGGAGCTATCTGTCACTAAGCTGAAGATCGAGAGCAAATTCCTGAGTCCAGGTCGGCCTTCATCTACGCTGATCCCAGCTTCGGAATCAGTAACGGCTGATTTGATTTTCTTACTGATCTCATCCGCGCTGTCCATGAGGGAGATGTAGTTTTTAGCTGAGGCGGCACTCTTGCTCATTTTGATACTTGGATTGTCTAAAGCTAAAATACGTCCACTAGCAATGTTGATGATAGGGTTGGGGATGACAAAAGTTTCACCAAAGTCGCGATTAAAACGTTCAGCTAAATCTCTGGCTAGTTCTAGGTGTTGTTTCTGATCTTCGCCTACTGGTACGGCTTGAGTATCGTAAAGTAAAATATCGGCGGCCATTAAAACCGGGTAGGTGAACAAGCCCACCGAGACATTTTGTCCTTTGGCTTTAGCCTTGTCTTTAAATTGCGTCATGCGCTCCAATTCTCCCATGCGGGCGACGGTTTGGAGTAACCAACCCAGTTCAGCATGGGCCGGTACGCGGGATTGCTGAAATAGCGTCGCTCGTTTTGGGTCAATGCCAGCCGCTAAATACGCCGCCGTTGCAAAGGCGATATTTTGCTTGAGTTGCGCGGGCTCTTGCGGCACGGTAATGGCGTGTAAGTCCACGATCATCATGAACAGGTCGTCTTCACGTTGGAGTTCTATGGCTGGCTTTAAGGCCCCAAAATAGTTTCCCAGGTGCAAAATGTTGGTTGGTTGGATGCCGGTAAGGATACGCATATGTCCCAATGCTAGCATTAATTGACAACAATCACAAAAGGACCCTGACTGGGTCCTTGTGTTTACCTGACTAGACTTCGATTAAGACTGGCAAGATCATGGGCCGGCGTTCAGTTTTCTGGAACAAATACTTACCGAGCTCATCTCTGACGGTATTTTTGACGAGATCTGGGTCAATGGCCGTAGTTGAGTTTTTAGCTCTCAAGATCTTATCTAAGTGCAACCTGGTGTCTTGGATGAAGTCTTTGTTGTCTTTCATCTGCACAAAACCACGACTAACAATGTCTGGAGTCGAGACTAGATTGCCGGTCTTGCGATCAAATTGCGCAATCACAACTACCATGCCGTCTTCCGCTAAAGCTTGTCGGTCACGGAGCACGATTTGTGAGACATCGCCCACGCCTAGGCCGTCAATGAAAACGTAATCCGTAGGGACTTTTTCAGCCGTCATTTTAGCTTGAGACACACCTTTGGCATCTTTCCAAAGTTCGATAATCTGCCCATTGTCGGCCACGAACACATTTTGTTCTGGCACATTCATGGCGTAGGCCACCTCAGCATTTTCGCGGAGCAGGAAGTGGTTGCCCTCAATTGGCATGTAGTACTTGGGTTTAAACAAGGACAACATGAGTTTAATATCTTCTTTCATGGCGTGGCCACCAGCATGAACATCCATAATATCTTTGTGGATGACCTTGGCGCGTTTGCGGTACAGCGTGTCTTTCAAACGTTGCACTGTGGCCTCATTGCCGGGAATAACCGAGCTAGAAAAGATGATCGTATCTGTAGGGTCGACCTTAATGAATCTATGTTCATCATTCGCGATCTTGGCCATTGCGGCGCGTTTTTCACCTTGTGCTCCGGTACAAATGATCGTGATTTTTTCTGGGGGGTAATCGTTAACGTCATCAATCGGAATGATCGAAGTTTGTGCAACCTTGATGTAGCCCAATTCTTTAGCGATCTCCACGTTAGTTTTCATGGAGTAGCCATCCAGGGCGATTTTACGTCCGCACGCTTCTGAGATCTCCATGATCTGCTTGACGCGGGAGAGTAGGGAAGCAAAGGTACCGATGATGACGCGGCCTTTAGCTTTTTCAATAATTCCCTGGAGCTCTTCTCCGATACCTTTTTCTGATTTTTGGTGACCAGCGCGGTCGGCATTGGTAGAGTCACCCATGAGGAGCGTGACGCCGTTCATGCCCACGCGGGCAATTTTGTGAAAGTCAGCCGGTACCGTACCCACGGGGTGATAATCAAATTTCCAGTCACCGGTATGACAAATAGTTCCAGCGGGAGTCTCAATTACAATTCCGGCTGAGTCAGGAATGTTGTGATTGATATGGAAGAAGTGAACTTTAAAGACACCTAATTGCAGTTCGGTATCAATTGCAATCGTCTTAACATTTACTTTAGATTCTGGAAAATCGGTTTGACGCTTCTTGATGATGCCAGCTGCAATTGGCAGGGCGTAAATGGTGGCATTGCCAATGCTGTCCATGACGTGAGGAATGGCACCGATGTGGTCGTAGTGGCCGTGGGTGATAATTACACCACGCACATTCTGTTCCTTGCCCTTGAGGTAGGACATGTTTGGAATAATGTAATCTACGCCAGGCATCTGATCATCTGGAAACTGCAGACCCATGTCTACAAAGATGATGTCGTTCTTGTATTCAATCAGGGTACAGTTGCGTCCAACTTCTTCCAGGCCGCCAAGTACGATGACGCGCACTACTTCGCCATTTGGAGTGGTGTAAGTTGTGGTCTTAGCACTGTCTGTGGTTACAACTGGGCGAGGCGTGGATCTGAACGGTGGCTTAGTAGGGCGAGCGGCCGGTCGCGGACGCTCAGTACGCGGGGCACTAGGTTTAAAATTTCCCATAATATCTGTCACGACAAAGATTTAAAAATTACTCCTGACAGTCGATCACCGTCGAGCATTACTCAACAGGAATCGACTAGCAATTGGTGCGGACGGAGAGACTCGAACTCTCAAGGTTTTGCAACCATAGGCTTCTGAGACCTACGCGTATACCAATTCCGCCACGTCCGCGAGACCGTTTTAAATTTCCATCTGCTCAGTCAAGTTAGCTGAGTAAACAGCGCGAGACTCTGCACCTGAAAAGTTAAATGAGTATCGTTAGCAGCCAATTTTAAGTCGTCAGACTACCACTTTTAGGGTGTCTGGTCAATGTTTTTTGAGCCCTTCTTGAAGACGGCTTTAGTCTTGATGTACCACTCGTGCACGTTAGCAAATCTATCTGCAGGACTAACGATAGCTGACAGTTTTACGTTCTTAATCGTATCGGGCATGGCGTAAGGGTAGGTAGGTTGATACAGGAAAATGGCTGGAGCTGATTCTGTGAGAATATTCGCAAAGCTAGTGAAGGCTGCAACTCTAGCGTTTTGATCAGCTGTGGTACGAATGATTTCAATTTGTGTATCCGCTGTCTTGCTGACTAATTGAGACACGTTCAGACCTGGATACGGGACTTGTGATGAATGCCAAAATGGATATGGGTCAGGGAAGACGCCATACAATTCTCCAGACACCAAAACATCGAAAGCGCGATTTTTGAGGACGTCATTTTGTAATGAGACTGAGCTCACTGGAATGACGTTGACCGCCACTCCAACGCGCTCCCATTGCACGCGGAGCTCTTCGGCTACTGCTCGTAGCTCTGGAGTATCAAGTACGGTAATTGGCACGTTCAAGGTCTTGTCGCCCTTGGTGCGCGCACCGCCTTCAGCGGGCATTGCCCAGCCGGCGCCGTCTAACAGGGCTGAGGCCGCGTCTAGGTCTTGATTAGGGATTGCTGCTGAACTGTCATAGCCAGGTACACCAAAAACGAGCGGGGAAGAGATGGCTGTGGCTTGTCCGTCATGAACATTATTAATCAAGCTTTGTTTATCTGTAGCTAATTCCAATGCCTGTCTAACTTTTAAATCTGCCACCGCACCGGTAGATTTAAGATTGAAGAGCGCTGCCATGTATTCACGTGTACTAGGTCGGACGATATTTAGCGCACGGTCATTAGATAACTTAGAGGTCTCCTCATAGGGAATGGTGGCACTTCCTTCAATGTTGTGATTGCGTAGAGCTTGCGTTAGTTCTGTAGTATCGCTGAAAAACTTAAAACTTAAACGCTTGATATATGGAGCGCCGCGGTAATAGTTTGGATTTCTAACAAAATCGATACTTCTGAGGTTGCCCTTATTGTCTTTGGTGAGTTTTTCAAAAATGTACGGACCGCTACCGACAGGTTTTAAGTTGAGTTGGGTGAGCTGTGCGTTTGAAGCCGGAATATTCTGCCAGACATGGGCGGGCAGAATGCCAATGGTCATGGTCGCTAAAAATGGCGCAAATGGTTCACGTAAGGTGAACTTTACGGTTCGGGCATCTACAGCTTCTACGGTAATACCAGACAAAGTGCTGTAAAGCGGGCTACGATATTCTGGATTTTGAATAGCGTGCATGGTGAAGGCTACGTCTTCACTCGTGATCGGGTTCTTATCTTGCCACTCCAGATTTTCGCGCAAGTTAAAGGTGTATTCTTTTTCATCCACGGAAATCTGATAACTTTCGGCTAAATCTGGCACAATGCCTTCTTCTGGGTCAAAACGCATCAGACTGCTGTAAACCAAATGAGACAACGAGCTATCAACGTCGCTGGCGTTGGCGTACAGGGGGTTGATGTAGTGGGGGTAGCCTAATAAACCTTCGGTATATTCGCCACCTACTCTGGGCTGGCGATCTGCATGCTTGGCAACGTATTGATAGCTCAGTGCACCGGCGCCCAGGACAATTAAGAATAGGCCCGCCAAACCTAAGCGGCGTTCAAGGGGGGACAAGAAGCGTGAGATCTGCATCCATTGCCGAATGGTCGGTAAACGCTTACTAGGCTTAACCGCCAAAACTTGGCGCATGGCTAGGTCGCTACTTGTGGCGCGCTTGGCACCGTCTTTATGTCTACCAAAAGACACTCCGGAGAATATCCGTCGTGTTGTATTCCGCAAAAAATCTAAAAATCCTACTTTGGGTATAGAGAACGGAAAGTTTGGCTAATTAGAAGCTGTAAAGAGCGTTAACCAGGGACACTCCGAGGAAGAGAATTGCCAATACTACGGTAAAAGCGTGTAGCTTCTTTTCTACTCCGCGACGGGTGCGGTAAACATTACCATCCCCACCGAAAGCTAGGCCTACGCCCGTGCCTCTAGCCTGCAATAAAATCGCAGAAGCTAGCAGAACCGCTAAGATTACTTGGACAACATTTAGAATCATATCATGTATTATGGTAGCAGAACTCCTGATTTACGTAAAGTTGTGTGTTATTGTATAGGAGATAATATGCCTGAGATTTCAGAAAATTTGCTTATAAACGCGGTGGAACCTAGGCACCCCGGGCGTCGCCGGTTGGGAATAGTGCTATTTATTTTGCTGCTGTGTGGCGTCTCCTTCTTTGGTTATAAGGTCTTTCAATATTACCGTAAAATTCAGCTGGGGGTGATTGATCCTCTGACTTACTCGTTCCAGAGTACGGTTGCTAGCCAGAGCCGCTTATTGGCAATAGCTCAGGCCGCTCCAGGGAGTGGTGCTTTGGCTACTGCTGACGACCCCAGCCGCGGGCCCGCGGATGCCAAGTTAACTATTGTGGAGTTCGCTGATTTTGGCTGTCCGTTTTCGGAGCAGGAGAGTTACGTGATTGAGGCTATCGCCAGGCAGTATCCAGAGGACGTGAGGGTTGTCTACAGGGATTTCCCGTTAACTGATATACATCCTGGCGCTGATTTGGCGGCTGAGGCCTCAGAATGTGCTAATGAACAAGGCAAGTTCTGGGAGTACCATGATGTCTTGTATAGAAATTCTGGTAATTTCACGGAGGATGCTTTGGTAGATTTTGCGACTCAGTTGAATTTGAACACGGGTTCTTTCAGGACGTGTTTACAGAGCGGGAAGTATACCGATGAAGTCGCGCAAGACTTGGCTGACGGGGTCGCGGCGGGGGTGACAGGTACGCCTACCTTCTTTCTGAACGGCGAAAAGATTGATGGCGCTGTTCCATTTTCTACCTTTAAAGAGATCGTCGAAGCCTTTTTGGCAGAGTAAAACAAAAAACGCCACTTAAGGCGTTTTTTTTGTTTAGACTTTTTTACCAGTCATGGCTTCACGTAAGCGGCGGCCGAAGTCTTTCACAAAGGAGAGACGAGCGCGACGAATCTTGAAGGTTTTGACTAATTCGATCTTGTTAAGGTTGGGTGAGCTGATTGGGAAGATCTTTTCTACTCCGAAGCCATTGGTGACTTTACGGATAGTGAAAGACTTAGAGGCGCCTTTACCGCGTACCCCTAAGACTAGACCCTCAAAGACCTGAATACGCTCACGGGCTTCGCCCTTGGCATTTAAATCTTGAATTTTCTCGTGCACTCGGAGGGTTTGACCTGCAGCAATTTGCTCAGGTTTCAAGACTTCCAAGGCTTGAACTGCATTATTCATAGCCAAAAACGTGAAAAAGGATGGCAGAAGTATAGCTGAAGATGTCCTGGCGGTCAAGTAATCCTAGCTTAAAACACAATGGCCACGTCCTTTTCTTAAATTTGCCCGGTGAAGTCGAGAATCTTTTGCATGACTTCCGGTGTGGTGAGGGTCGTGGTGTCGATCACGAGGTCGTAGTTATTTTGATCAAGATAGCCCACTCCGTACCATTTTTGATAGCGAGCGTCATTTTGCGTGGCTCTGGCTGCGAGTTTTTGCTGGGTTTCAGCTTCATTGGCGTACTCCGGCTCATCGTTGCGGTTGGGGTTGTTGTGTCTGTCAGCAAAAATGCGTGCTGCTGCAATTTGCGGATCTACAGTTAGGAAAATTTTGCGGCTATGCGGAATAAAGTGCCAGCTCATGGCGCCATCAATGATGAAATTATCTTCAGTCTCGCCCAAATGTTTTTGAAATTCGTCCACCTGCTTATCACTCGTGGCGTCGTTCAGGCTGAGGTCGTTCAGTTCATCAATGGTTAAGCTTTTGGCTTTAGCGATTTCTCCACGCATGTCACCCATGGAGTAAGACTTGAGTCCAAGTTTAGTAGCGAGTAAATTTTTGATCGTTGATTTACCGGCTCCAGGCAAGCCACCCAAGGTGATGATCATAGTTTGGCGTTTAGGTTTTAATGACTGGCTTTAAGGCCGCCAATGTTTGCACTAAAACATCCGGCAGGGGAGCGGTGACAGTGATGCGTTCTCCGTCTGGCAGAGTTAAGCTTAAAGAGCTGGCGTGCAAAAAGAGTCTAGGAGTTTTGAGGGGTTTGAGATCGCGACGCAAATAGAGCTTATCCCCGGCAACCGGATGACCGAGAGCAAAAAAGTGTGCACGAATTTGGTGAGTACGTCCGGTTTCGATGTGTACGTCGAGGAGAGTGGAGGCTGTGAAACGTTGTGTCACGGCGTAATGCGTGATGGCTTCTTTACCTTCCTGTGAGGTTGGTCTTGCGGCCATGCGTGAGCGGGTAGAAGAGCGCGCGATTGGAAAATTGATAGTACCAAAGTCTTCCTGCACCTTGCCTAATACTAAAACGGTGTAATGTTTTTCCGTGAGGCGTTGCTTGAATTGCTCTTTTAAGTTTTGAAAAGTCGCGTTGTTTCTTGCGATCACCATCACGCCTGAAGCTTCACGGTCCAAGCGATGCACAATGCCTGAGCGTTGTTTGTCATCACCTACCTCAGCAATTTTGGGATCGTAATTGAGAATTGAATCTAGTAAGGTGACCTCTTTGCTAGCTAGGGTGGGGTGAACTAGGAGCCCAGCCGGCTTATTAATGACTAGAACGTCAGCATTCTCAAATAGGACTTCCAGAGCTGGAGCCTCGGCGGCTGTATGGGTATCTGCTGGTTCAGGCGTAATGTTGACCTTTGTGCCAGTGGCCAGCATAACGTGGGCTTTTGGCACCTGACCATCAATCAAAACACGCCCATCTTTAATCAGGCGCTGGGCTTTAGCGCGGCTGATGGCCAGCTCTTTAGCTAGGGCCGTATCTAGCCGTTCTGGAGCGGAATTATGGACAAAATTCGTATTCATGTGCGCAGTATGGCGTAAAATCAGATTTTTTGCTAGTGTACGAGTCATTCACGCTGGTTTATACTAGAATCGCTGAGTTTCGTCAGTTGTCCGTGGCCAGCCGGAAATATCAGGTTTGGTTAGGGTAAATGACGATACTTAGGTGAGTTTAGCGCGTGGGCCTGTAGCTCAGTTGGTTAGAGCGCCGAGCTTATACCTCGGTGGTCCTTGGTTCGATTCCAAGCAGGCCTACCACATGACGTATACTATCCTTATGTTTTTCTTACCGGTCATCTGTTTTGGTCTTGGAGTCGCCTTTTTAGTGTGGGGCTTAAGAATACATGAGCAACGGATCATCGCGTTTGGTATCTGTTTATTTATTGCTAGCGCTAGCACAGCTTTAATTACCTTTTTCGCTCTAAATACCCTTGCCTAATTTATGGAAGTCAGTCCCGTCATCATAGTCGTTGCGCTTACCTTGATGTGGTTTGTGGTGTACTGGTTGATAGCTGGTGTTTTATTCGCGATTATCGGTTTAGTAAAATTCGTCAGAATTAACACGGCTAAATTTAGTTGCGTGTTCACCTTTTTATCTTTAGCGACAGCTTATGCTGCCGCTTGGACCGGGTACGTAGCCGCTTCTAGACTTGATGGTAAGTGTTTATCAAAAATCTCAGCACCATATGAGGCCATTCCGGGCGCCTTCAGATGCGCTACGACGATCATGATTTCTAACGGAGCTTTGTGGTTTATTGTTTTGGTAGCGGCCGGTATTGCCCTTATGTTTGTGTCTAGATTGCCGGAGCGTAAACATGTCCAGCCCAAGGTTTAAGCGTTGACAGCCGCGTTGATTTTACGTACGCTACTCGGGCTTATCTTGCTCACATGCGCGTATAGCTCAGTTGGTTAGAGCGTTACATTGACATTGTAAAGGTCCCAAGTTCGAATCTTGGTACGCGCACCAAAAAACCCTCCTCCAGCGTAAGCCAGAGGGGGGCTTTTTGTATGGGTAGCTACTCCGTTTAGACGGCTTGGGCAGCGACTAACTGCCGGGCAAAGTTGAGTGCCTCTGTTTGATTGGCTATATGTCCATCAAGTTGGGCGTCACGGATCTTGGCAAGAATTTTACGATATTTCGGTCCCGGCGCTACCCCCAAAGCCTCAAGATCACGCCCACGCAAGAGCGGAGCTTTAACATCTGTGACTAATTGCTGATGTCGGCGCGTAGCCTTATGTAAACGATCTCTGGTTTTGGAATGTTTGCTCGATGCACGGTGGACGGTATACAGGAAGGTCAGGAGATTCCGGCCGCGCGTTTTACCAAAAATCTGTTCAAATTGTGAAGCGGGTAAATGTTCGGGATCGGCGTCTTCTAGAATGTTTTTGTGCTGAAGCATCCAGAGAACATCATTATGACTAAACTGAGGGTGAGCGGAGTGTAAATGTAGTCTGACGATAATTTCTTTAGCAGCAGATAGGGCGGCATCCTCCAAGTGAGACATGAGTCCAGCAAAGACTAGACTGGGCAGGGGGTGACTTAGGTTAGCTAGGGTACGTTCGGCGAGTTGTAGACCGGTCACGCCGTCGCGGTGGTGGATATTGCCTAGCTGTTGGAGCTCAGGTGTGAAAATGTCACTGGCTCCGCTCATGTCCCATAGCTTAAAACCGTAGCCAGGTTGGCTGCTGAGGGTTTTTAGGAATTCACGACCAATATGTTGGCGTGGGATGACGTATTCCGCTTGGCCACTATCATTAATGGTGAGTTTGTTGAGGCGGGGGAGCTCGTCTTTGAGGGCTCGCCATGTACCGTCATCAATTTTGTATGCATGTCGGGCAGCGATGCGTAACGCTCGTAGGGTGCGGAGTGGGCGTTCTGAAAAGCGTGCGCTCGGCCTGCCCACAGTCCGCAAAGTGCGCGTTTGAATATCGCGTAATCCGCCGAAAGGATCAATGATTAGACCAGTGTTGAGTGAGTACGCCATGGCATTAACGCTAAAATCTCGCCGTCCCAAATCGTGAATAATCGGCATGGACGGGTCAGGTTGGCCACTGACAGGAATGGCGATTTCAATGGCGTCGTCACGTTTAAAGTTACGTGGCTTGAAGGCGAGAGTAGTATCGTTCAGCTGTGACACTGCACCAAATTTCTGCAATTCAGCTTGGAGATCAGCTAGATTTAAGTGTCGAATAACTAAGTGCAAGCCCTGCGGCAACAGACCTTTAACGGCATCACGTACGGTGCCGCCGACAATGTACAGCTCAGCTTTTGGAACATTCTTTACAAACGGAAACATCCAACCGAGCCGGGGTTCGTCGGCCACAAATCTACCCACTCTTACTTGAGGCGGAATAGCAGTTGAGTAAATTAAAGGATGCATGGACATATTTTAACATGCCTTTTAATTTTGCTGCACTTACTGGCAACAAAACGTACCTGTAAATAAAAAACCGCACCCTTATCGTAGGGCGCGGTTAGCATCGAGTCGGCTCGATGGTTACTGGCGTTTGGGTAGCCGCTCTCGGGACAGACGCCCTTTGCCGGCTGAGTCGTACAGGCCGCGGTAGCGATAGTCGTTGCCTTCGCTCTCTGCGTACAGCTCGATTTCACGCGTGCCCTCGACGTCAGGCACGCTCAGCCGACGCAGTCGTAGCTGAGCGATGTGGGTCGCAGGCTCCTCGGCCCAAGTGCCGAGCACGAAGTGCAGATCGGTCTGCGTATCATGGACGATGACGTCAAACAGTGTCGCGATGGTCGGTCCGCTCATCACTTGGAAGTGGGCGAGATATGGTACTGGCGGGTTCTGCAACGTCATGTTGTTGCCTCGTGGTGGTATCGCAAATAAGTTTGCGACTGGTCAAGGTAGTGTAAACCTAACAAAATGTCAACCTACCACTAGATAGTTTCTGGTTCAGCGGCAGGCGTTAAAACTCGTTGTAAGTGGCTGATCACGGCCTTTTCGGCTTCCACGATTTCACGTTCGGCTGGCACCAGGCGGGCGCGTTCACGGGTGCCCGAGGCTTTGAAAGGTGCTCCGAGTTGTAAGGCGTCATGTGGTCTTTCGGCAAATAAGTGGACAGCGACGTAACCGCCGACATGCTCGTAGAAAATGGCGACCACCCTGGCTTCAGGCGCGGTGGTAACTAGCTCACTCACAATATCGCCGAGAGCTTCTTCATTCGCGCCAGCGTTGGCAAAGTCTTGTCGAGTTAATAGCGTCCAGACTAAGCCGGTTTTTTGATCAGCCTTCAATCTGGCCAGGGCACGGCCCCACAGTCTCAAGGTTTCTACGGAACGGGTACGGAAGAGTTTATCCACGACTTCATCTCGACGCGCTCCAAAACTCATAAGTGAACTGGCGGCGGCCAAAGTTTTTGGTCCTACGTTTGAGGTCCGGAAGCTCTTAGTTTTTGCAACCATACCCGTGAGTAAGGCTGTGGCAATTTCAGCATCGAACAACTTGTCGTCGACATGTTTGACCAGGTCATGAGCCACTTCACACACGGAGGTCGCGGCGGTATCAACTAAATTGGTTTGGCCAAAATGTTCGTTAGCCGCGGTGTGATCTAGGTTGATGATCGGGGTGTTGTATAGAAAATCGGCGTAGTGTGTAAAAATTGAACCTAGGCTCTTTAAGTCTGCGGCTCCAACTACAATGAGCAAATCATAACGGTAGGCACTTGTGGCGATTTTGACATCATCGGCGGTCCAGAAACCGTTCTTGGGAGTAACGTGAATTTTTAATTCATCGCCAACCACGTTGTATGACAGCTCTTCGACTTTAGCTTTACTAACATCAACGTGCAGCGTGAGTGAGCGGAGATTGGCTAGGTCACCTTTAACCGTTTGAGCAGTTTTTAAAAATTTGAGACTGTCAGGGGAACGGCCACCGGCACAGACAATATCGGCCGGCTTATCTAGTTTCTTCAGCACAGCAGATAACGCAAAGGCCGCGGCAAAGTCATCAGTATGCGCTAGCTCCCTAAGCACCAAGAGTGGACGCTCAGCACGTTTAACGGCATGGAGGAATTGTTCGTGAGGCGCAAGAGACATGCGGAGTAAGATTGCCCCAGACAAGGACGGGAGTTATTAAGGGGGTAACTTAGCCCGCCGTAACATTTGCGTCAAGGCGGGGTAGCCACAGCCAAAAACAAGACCGACCCTTTCGGATCGGCCTTGTTTGTTATTCTTGCACCTGAGAGGTGAAGTACTCTTGCGTTGTCCTTTGGCAGTTTTCTACTTTGGTTTCGGGAGTAGGGTCGCCATTCCCGGGGCCATGAGGAACAGTCTCGATAATGACGCCGCCGCTGTAGAAAGTGCGTCCGCATGAGTCATCGCCACATTGTGAGGTCTCGTAAATACGACCATGCTCGCTCTCGCAAACATAGTAGCCCTTTTCTCCCATTGCTGGATCACCCGTCAGGATGGGGAAGTCGCTGCTGGCGGTGCAACCAGCTCCAGCAAGTAGCAGGGCTATGCCGGGCAAGAGCATTTTTCGATCAATCATATGGGGCAAGTATACCAGAAAAGCAAAAATGACTTGTTAAGGTAGATCTCTCCGTTAAGCTGTCAATTTGCCTAAGGCCGAATCTCTTAAAAATTCAGACACAGATTGATAGCCTTGTTTTTGAGCCCGGTGTTCGATCCGTTGTTTGTCTTCGGGTGTGACTCTGAACCGGAGCAGCTGGTTCTGCTGTTTGTGGTAATTTTTTTCTGCCAGGATCAGCTGGGGGAGGTCGCTGAGTAAAGCGGGAATGTCTGCATTCAGGAATGCCTGGTTGATATTTGCAGCTGGACACTCCACATGGGAAGTATCTTTATCGATTTTTTTTAAACTATATCCATAGCGCCTATGATTGAGTGTGATGGAGTGTTTGGTTAAAGTTTTCATAAGTTTATATAGAGATGATTGGCTTGGACGAACTTCAGCGCATACTTTTTATAGAAGTCCTTACATTCGTGATTGTGTACGGGGATAACGAGATCTGATTTTGCTAACGGGTGTTTAAATTTTACATGACTGCCTTGGGCGGGGATTTTTACGAAGCCAAGTGAAACAAGTAGTTTTTCGAGGTCTAGATAGCGTAAGGCGATTGGTTGAGCATAGAATTTCTCTAAGAGTTTGTCTCTTTTCGTCATAATAGTGGTTTGTAGATAGCGGCCACTACAATAGCTACACTATACAAAGTGTAGCTACAAAGTCAAGAGCCTATTTACAGATAAAAACAACATTCCCCCTTTGAGCGAAGTACTGAACCGACTTGCTACTTTCGACCTTTTTTTATATCCTAGGGCGGTATAGACGGCTATCCGGCCGTCTCTAATGTTGCCCTATGCCTTCAGACATGGCCAAAGCTTACGAGCCTCAGGGAATTGAGGACGCTCTGTACCAGAAATGGATGGAGAGCGGTTATTTTAATCCCGATAATCTGTCCGGCGACCCGTACACGATCATGATGCCACCGCCGAATGTGACGGGAGTTTTGCATTTGGGTCACGCCCTGGAAAATTCACTCATGGATGCCATGGCGCGTTATCAGCGTCTGCAGGGGAAGAAAGTGCTTTTCGTGCCGGGTACCGATCATGCCGCTATCGCCACCCAGGCAAAGGTTGAGAAGCTTTTGATCGAAAAGGGCATCAAGCACCCACGCCAGCAACTCGGCCGCGACGGGCTCGTTGATGAAATCAAGAAATTTGCTGAGCAGTCGAAGGCGACAATTTTGAATCAAGTCCAAAAAGTTGGTTCAAGCTGCGATTGGTCGCGTTTGGCCTACACTTTTGACGATCAGCGCAATGCTGCAGTTAAAGAACTTTTTGTACGCATGTACAATGACGGCTTGATTTACCGGGGTTATCGCGTTGTAAACTGGTCGGTCAAGGGACAGTCAACCTGTTCTGATGACGAGATCGTGACGATTGAGCGCCCTTCGGTTTTGTATACCTTCAAATATTCAAAGGATTTTCCAATTCGTATTTCTTCTACGCGACCGGAAACAAAGTTAGGAGATACAGCCGTTGCGGTTCATCCCACCGACAAACGTTACAAGAAGTTTGTCGGGCAAACGTTTATCGTCGACGTTGGTGCTGCGCAGCCCTTGTCCATTCGTGTTATCGCCGATGAAAATGTCGACCCTAAATTCGGTACCGGGGCACTCGGCGTGACGCCAGCGCACAGTGCGATCGACTTTGCGATGTACGAGAAGCAGAAAGCCGCTGGTCAGCCGATCGGCATTGTTCAAGTTATTGGTGCTGATGGTCGCATGACTGCCGAGGCAGGATCGTACGCGGGACTGAAGGCCGAGGAAGCACGGGAGAAATTTGTTGAGTGGCTGCGTGCCAATGCTTTGCTCGAAAACGAGGAAGAAACGGTGCAGAACGTCGGTACCAGTGATCGTTACGGCGATGTCATTGAGGCTATCCCGATGACCCAATGGTGGTTGGACATGAACAAGACCATCCCTAAACGGGGCAAGACTTTGCGAGACTTGATGCGCGAAGCTGTTACAACCGGTTTGGACGGCAATACCAAGCAAAGAGTGGCCATCACTCCAGAACGCTTTGAAAAGCTTTATCTTGATCGCGTTGAAAATCTCCGTGATTGGTGTTTGTCCCGACAGTTATGGTGGGGCCACCGTATTCCGGCTTGGTATCGAGGTGAAGAAATTTTTGTGGGTACTGAAGCTCCAGAAGGTGAGGGCTGGATCCAAGATGAAGATACCCTCGACACCTGGTTTAGTTCTGGTACCTGGACGTTCTCGACCTTGGGTTGGCCGGAAAAGACTCCAGATCTCAAGACCTATCACCCGACCAGCTGGATCACAATGGGCTATGAGATTTTGTATCTCTGGCTCATGCGTATGATTCTCACGAGTGCCTACGCTCTCGATGAGATTCCTTTTACCAATGCGTACATTCACGGAATTCTCAGAGATAAGGACGGCAAGAAATTCTCGAAATCTTCTGGCAACGGCATCGATCCTATTGAAGTCATTGGCCAATATGGCTGCGATTCTTTACGCGTCAGTTTGCTTTCGGGCATCTCACCAGGAAATGATTCGCGGTATTACACCGAGAAGATTGAAGGTTCACGTAATTTGGTGAATAAGCTGTGGAACGTTTCACGGTTCATCGGCATGTCGACAGGGTCATTGCATCACGTCGACAGTATCGAACCAAAGACTTTGGCAGACCGTTGGATTCTTGCAAGATTTGCGGATACGCAAGACAAGGTCGAGAAGCTCATGGAGCAATTTGACTTCTCTTTGGCAACAGAGATCCTTCGAGACTTCACTTGGAGTGATTTTGCCGACTGGTACCTCGAAATTGCCAAGATCGAAGGGGAGAAGAACGATATTTTGAACTATCTCCTGGAACGCCTCCTCATCTTGTGGCACCCGTTCATGCCGTTTGTGACGGAAGAGATTTACCAGCAGTATGATCGGGGCTTGATTATCGTCGCCGAGTGGCCAAGACCCATCGAGTATCAGAATTTGGCCCATCAATATACTCATCTATCGGCCATTGATGAACTCAGGGATGTAGTTGGGGCGATTCGCAATCTTAGATCTAAGGCGAAGATGGAGCCGAAGGTTACAGTCGACATTAAGTTGATAGGGGGGGAGAGTATGTTAGAACAGAAAAGGGTTATTGAAGGGCTCACTCGATCATGTTTAGAATGGATTGATACTAAACCTGAGAAAGCTATTGGCGCGGTTGTGGGGCGGACAGAGATCTTCATGCTGATGCCGTCCATGATGAATCTGGACGAGCTTATAGGGAGCACGGAGAAGCTTATTAAAAACAAGGAGAATTTTGTTCAAAGCCTCGAGAAAAAGCTCTCTAACCAAGAGTTCATTCAAAATGCTCCTGAAGAGTTAGTGGCTGCACAGAGTACCCGTTTATTTGAGGAACGAGCGGAGCTGCAGAATCTAAAAGACATGCTGACGTTTTATTGTTTAGCGAGGTAGTAGCGGGCAGAGCGTCGACCTCCCCTTAATCTCCATCATATTCTAGATCCTTCGACTTCTCTCAGGACTACGGGGGGAGTAGCCTGAGTGCGATGTACAATGTAAACATTATGTCTCCAATTATTGATGCGGCGAAAATTGAGCGATTGCTTACCAGAGGCGTCGAGATGGCTTATCCAAAAAAGGAGGCCATGCAGGAGGCTCTGATGTCTGGCAGACGGTTGCGTGTTTATGTTGGCGTGGATCCTACGGCCCCGAGCCTGCATATTGGTCACGCCCTCCAGATGAAGAAACTTCGTGAGTTCCAGGAACTTGGTCATGAAGTAATTTTGTTGATCGGTTCATTTACAGCCATGATCGGTGACCCAACCGATAAGTTGGCGGCTCGTCAGCAATTAACAGCGGCTCAAGTGCTTGAGAATGCTGCAACTTACAAAAAACAGGCCAAGAAGATTTTGAAATTTACTGGCCCAAACGCGGCCAAGCTAATGTTCAACCACAAATGGTTAGCAAAAATGACGCTCTCAGACGTCGTCGATCTCGCTTCGCACTTCACAGTGCAGCAAATGAGTGAGCGAGATATGTTTGAGAAACGTTTGGCTGAGGGTAAGCCTGTTTACCTGCATGAGTTTATGTACCCCTTGATGCAGGGCTACGATTCGGTCGCTATGGATGTGGATGTTGAGCTCGGTGGCAGCGACCAGACCTTCAATATGCTGGCTGGTCGTACTTTGATGCGCGAAATGAAGAACAAAGAGAAGCAGGTGCTCGCTCTGAAGTTGCTCGTAAATGATGAAGGCAAGAAGATGAGTAAGTCGGAGGGTGGTTTTGTGGCTATCGATGATGTGCCAGAGGAGATGTACGGCAAGCTCATGAGTATGTCTGATAGCATGATCCTGCCTTACTTTGAGATTATTACCGATGTACCGATGGAGGAGATCGAAGGTATGAAGCTGCAAATGGCAGCTGGAGCGAATCCCCGTGACCTCAAAATGCAGCTTGCTGCTGAGGTTGTAACCATGTTCCACGGCAAGGCCGCCGCTAAACGTGCCGCTAAGCACTTCTCCACAGTCTTTCAACAGCACGAACAACCAGCTGAGATGGTCGACTTCCAAGTCGCCTCTTCAATGAATATCCTCGACATTCTCGTTGCTGCAAATCTCGCGAGTTCCAGAGGCGAAGGTAAGCAACTCATCGCTGGCGGGGGAGTTCGTATCGATGACGTCACTGTCACCGACATCGGGATGATCATCGACCCCACCAATTTGCCAGCCGTCCTTCAAAAAGGTAAGAGATACTTTGTTAGGTTAGTTAAGTAGCCCATCGCGATTTCCTTCTCTACGATTATGTACGCATTATCTGTTGCGAAAAAGGAGGCTTATACGGCCTTGAAGAAGGCTCTTGGAAAGCAGGCTGGTGTCACGATTGACATGCTGCTGACGCCGCCTAAGCCAGAGTATGGGGATTTGAGTTTCCCGTGTTTTGAGTTGGCTAAAGGTTTGAAACGGAATCCAGCCGAAATTGCGTCGGAAGTGGCAGCTAAGATTGGTCCGACTAAGTTGATTGAGTCGATTTCTGCGGTTGGCCCGTATGTGAACTTTAAGTTTGCCGAAACTGCTTTTTCTGACCACGTGTTGAATGACGTGGCGCGCATGAAGGGTCGTTATGGAAAGTCGACAACTGGTAAGGGTAGGAAAGTTTTAATTGAGTACGCTAACTTGAATACCCATAAAGAGATTCATGTTGGTCACATGCGTAACCTGTCTTTGGGAGCCGCCATTGTGAACATTTTGCGTTTCAACGGCTATGACGTTGTGCCGGTGTCTTATATTAACGATCTTGGCAATAACGTGGCTAAGTGTTTGTGGGGCCTTGAGAAGTTACATGCTGGTGAAGAAGCGCCAGCTGAAAACAGGTTGAATTATTTGGGCACAATTTACGCTGAAGCTAACGCGGCCATTGGCGATGATGAAGTTAAAAAGGCTGAGGTGTCCGAGATCCAGCGCCAGTTGGAGTTGATGGAGGGCGAGTGGGTGCCGCTTTGGAAGAAGACGCAAAAGTGGTCAATGGAAGGTTTGCAGGAAGCCTTTGATCAGTTTGGTTTGGAGCTTAAATATATTTATCTTGAGCATGATTTGATCGAGGATACTCATGCCATAGTTAAACGTTTGTTAACTGACGGTATCGCCAAGATGAGCCAAGGGGCTGTCATTGTGGATTTGGAAGAGCAAGGCTTGGGCGTGAATCTGCTCAGAAAGTCAGACGGTACTTTGCTGTATAACGCTAAAGATTTAGCTTTGGCTGTCAAAAAAGAAAGTCATTACGATGCTGATCGATTGATTATTGTGGTGGATAGTCGCCAATCTCTAGCCATGCGTCAGCTCATGGCGACTTTAGAGCTCATGAATTTTCCTGGTACTGTTCAGCATTTGGCGTATGACATGGTAACTTTGCCTGATGGAGCCATGAGTTCACGTAAAGGTAATATCGTCCGGTGGTCCGACATGCGTGAGACGATGTTGGCTAAACTTTCGACTGAAACCGCCACGCGGCATGCTGATTGGTCAGCGCGCAAGGTGGCGGCCACGGCTAAGGCCTTGGCTATTGCTAGTGTTAAATTTGTCATGTTGCGTCAAGATCCAGAAAAAGTGTTAACCTTTGACATGGAGGAGGCGACTTCCGCTGAGGGTTATACAGCGTCTTACGTGTTGTACACAGTCGCCAGAATCCACACTTTGTTAGACAAGGCCGAACTGGCTCCGGAGGTGCGTCCGCAATTATTGACCTTGCCGCTTGAGCAATCATTACTTAAGCGAATCGCGCATTTCCCGGAGGCGGTGCAATTGGCCGGGGCTACGTACCGAGCTTCTGTCATTGCCCAGTATGCCTTTGAACTGTCCCAGGAATTTGCCAGATACTACGAAGCTGTCCGTATTTTAGATGACGATAACCACGACCGCATTGCGGCTCGGTTGGGGCTACTTGACGCCGTGCGTCAAACGTTGTCGAATGCTATGGAGACGATTGGGATTGAGGTACTAAAGGAGATGTAGCTAGGGGGTGACTAATAGTAATTTTCAAACATGTGGTTTTTTCTATGTCAAAGTCTGGTGGAGGGGAGACGATAGTAGCTAAAGGCGTAAAAGTTGAAGGCGATTTTGCCGTTGAAGGCAACATCATCATTGAGGGCGAGGTGCGCGGCACGATTAACGCCACCGGGGATTTAAGCGTTGGTGAAGAGGCTAAAGTTGACGCGGATATTCGGGCTGAGAATGCCGTGATCGCTGGCGATGTCCGGGGCAATATGCGTATCAATGCCAAATTGGATATGTTGCCATCATCTAAGTTTACGGGTGACTTGGCGGCCGAAGTTTTATCTATTGGTGCCGGAGCTCAGATCAACGGCACGGTACGGATGGGGGCAGAAGAGCCGGTGAAGCCAGCCCGCGGTAAGCGCGCTGCACCTGCGGCAGTAGCAGAAGACGATACTGAATAAGTTTTGTGTACTCATACTTCTACGATGCTTTTTTACAAGATCGGAAATATGAGCGCGATCTCGCCTTACTAGAGACCCGTCTCACTGATCTTGGGATCATGGGCAAGATTACCCGTCTGGCTTTGTTTAGGGATGGCGTGAGCGTGATCCGTGATGAAATTGAGGAGGGTGCCCAGACGTTGGTGGCCGTGGGTGATGACAATACTTTTCGTAAAGCTATTGAGGCCGTGGGCGACACTCGTACGGTGGTTGGGTATTTACCGATGGGTGCTAAAGGCGTGTTTGGCGAACTGCTCGGTATTCCAAGCGGTGTCGCGGCCTGTGATATTTTGTCAGCTCGTTTAGTGCAGAATATCGATGTTGGTGAGGTCAACGGCCGGAGATTTTTGCATGCCCTAGAGGCGGATGTGACTGACGCCGTGATTGCCTGTGAAGATGCTTATACGGTCACGGTACCAGGCAGAGCGAGTTTAGCTGTTAGGAATCTGGCTTTTCCGGATGATGCCGGCGTGACCGATCCCACTGATGGCAAATTAGTTTTAGTCGTGAGGCAATCGCGGTTTTCTTTATTTGGTAAAAAAACTAGCTTAAGCAAAGTGCCATTTAAGCACGCTCACATTTTCTTGGATAAACATATCAATCTCTTGCTGGATGGTGGTGAAAAATTGCAGGCCAAAGAGTTTGATATTCGGGCTATTCCTGGTCGGTTGCGCTTGGTAACTGGGAAGACGCGGAAGTTTTAAGCACCCACATGCCTTGGATAAACAGAATGGTAGAAGTTAAAGCAGATAACATGCAGTACTGACAAATAGCCTGTAAGATGCCTAACTGTACATACACAAACCAGGCTGAAAATAGGAAACCAAACACGGTCATGGCGGCCGTGATTTTGAAATACAGCCGGGAACGATATTCTAGGTAGAGATAGCTGCCAAAAAAGACGCTCAAGTAATACGCCATGCCCAAGATGACGACTGGAATGCCCAGAATGACCGAATACTCACTGCGTGTGACGGTGTCACAAGCGTGAGTGAGGGTGCAGGGCAGGCTAGCTCCAGTAAAACGGCTGACGGTCAGGTAAGTAGCATCAATAAAGCCCAAGAAGCTCACCGCGAGCATGCTGATAGCTAGGTATTTGAGCGTGCCGCTAACTTTATCCGCGTTGGCGTTGTTTGGCATAGTAGTTGTCTAAGCTCATGTGTCCGCCGCCGGTTACAATGAGCACGAATAAGGCTCCAAAAATCGTGACATGTGCGTAGACTTCCTCGCTGAAGATGAAGAAGGTGAGGCTGAGCACTAAGAAAGTCACAGCACTGACGATCCGGGTTTGAATGCCAAGGAGTAAGGCCACACCCAAACAGAGCTCAATCAGCATGGCGGACGCTACCCACATGCCGGTCGTGAGGGGTAAGTAGCTCGTGAGTCCGTAGTTCTCTACGACCGTGCCAAACAGGTGGGGATTGAAGAATTTTTCAGCAATCGCCATGAAGGCTAGTGAGAAGCCTAGGCCAAATCTCAAGATAAATGGAATCCAACGCTTGACGCTGTCGGCGAAGTTCAGCGTGGGTATGCCAATTAAGTCATCGACACTTGGTTTAGCTTGTCCAAGCAACAGCACGGCTATCAGTGACGCGATAATCTCTAAATTATTGATGAGTCCCGGGTGCAGGATTAAAGCTCCAATGGACAGCGCTAGGGAGCACAGGATGGTAGGCGTCAGGGCCAGGCCGGCGATCATTAAGAAGCCCAAGATAATTTGCAGGGTCGCAAAGGCGGGTTGATGTTGAACGGCGGGGGAGATGAGGGCGGATTGGCTACCGGCGCCAATCAAAGCTACGCCTAAGCTGAAACGGAGAATCCACGGAATGAAGTCTTGATAAGATCTAGCCCGGCCACGGAAATATTTTATGCGATCTTTGAGGGCTGGTACTTTATGCCCCGCAAAGATGAGGGCGCCAATAAAGGCGATAGCTGCTCCGAACAGGGTCAAGTTCCAAGGGTCTAAAAAAGGTGCTGATATGAAAGCATAATCAGCACCTTGATAGGCGATATGCTCCTGTTCACTCAACACGTAGTCAACGTGAGCTATACGCTCGATCATAGATTATTGGAGTTTGGCATCGATTACAGCTTGGAAGGCTTCTAGGCCTTTTGGATTCTCTAGCGGCTCGCCATTAATGAAGAAGGTGGGCGTACCGGAGACGCCAGCGCTTAGGCCACTGCGGTAATCGGCATTAACACGATTTTTGGCTTCTTTGCTGTCCATGTCGGTTTGGAACTGAGCTACATCTAAGCCTAGGGACTCGGCGTAAGTGCTAAAAGTATCTCTAGGATTAGCTAAACGATTCCATTCGGCCTGCTTAGCGAAAATCAGGTCATGCATCTCCCAGAATTTACCCTGCCTATCTGCCGCTTCTGCTGCTTGCGAGGCGATAGTGGCGTTAGGGTGAATAGTTTGAAGTGGGAAATAACGATAAACTAGTCTGACGTTGTCCTGATTATTGCCGAGCAATTGTTCCAGGAGCGGAGCGTAAGCTGCGCAAGTTGGACACTGGAAATCGGCGTACTCAATAATTGTGACAGCGGCTGACTCTGGGCCGTACACGTGATCCGCGGCCGTGACTTCATTGCTAATAGGTGACGGCTGACTGACGCCGGCATCTTGAGTTTCTCCAATCCAGATCAAGCCCCCAATCACGCCCACGATCAGTAATCCGATGCCAGCTAGGCGCAAAAGTGGCATGAGCTGCTGCTGGCGTGCCCGGCGACGATCATTTTTAGCTTGCTCTAATTTGCGTTCTTCTTTACTTACTTGGGAGACCTCTTCAGTAGTGGTATTTTCCATAATACCTGAACATTACCACGCTTAAGCTATTTTGAAAACCCTTTTAATTAACAAAAAAACTTCCACTTGGAAGTCATTGCTTGGTGCGAACGAAGGGACTCGAACCCTTAAGCCATTGCTGGCACCAGCCCCTCAAGCTGGCGCGTATACCAATTCCGCCACGTTCGCATTTTAGCCGGGCAAGTGTACTTGATAATCGACCACTTGGCAAGAATTCTAAAGTAGTCTATTATAGTGCGGCTGTTCCGATTTTTATGGATGCTTAGCTCAGTTGG
The DNA here is from genome assembly GCA_049296775.1 of Patescibacteria group bacterium. Lineage (GTDB taxonomy): Bacteria > Patescibacteriota > Patescibacteriia > UBA9934 > UBA9934 > JAGORL01. The sequence continues at coordinate 132,023 of JBAQTB010000001.1, read as the reverse complement.
TTAGAGCGGCTCGTTTACACCGAGTAGGTCGGGGGTTCGAATCCCTCAGCATCCACCAGTGGAAAACCTCATAAAATTTCCGGATACTTTGTTGCGGGGCCCCGCCTCGACCTCAACGTAGGATTCACCTACGCCTCGGTCTCGGCTTCCCCGCGCCTCGTCTCCGAAAATTTTATGCGGTTTTCTTGTAAAGGTAAGGGGCCATTGAGACTGACAGAGATGGACAAACTTGGATAGGTTTTCTTTAGGGGCTTTTAGCTCAGCTGGTAGAGCGCTTCCATGGCATGGAAGAGGTCAGCGGTTCGATCCCGCTAAAGTCCACCATTCGACTCGTCGCTTCGCTCCTCGCTCATGGTCTCCGACCAGTGAAGTAGAAGTTACAAGTCGAATGTCCTGAGTTCATCGAAGGGCTTACATAAACCCCAAAAACACCAACTCACGTTGGTGTTTTTGTATGTTGTTATCGCCCCTCCTGTTTCTTTGCTACAATAGCCATGTTGAAGGTGAGTTTTTGAGTTGAATAATATGTTGACACGGATTCTTTTGGGGGCCGGGATAATCGTGGTCGGTTATTTGATGGCTTTGAAGACAAATTGGTTTTTAACTATGCTGGGGCCGGTGGCTTGGGCAGAGCGGACCTTTGTAAGCGGTGGTAGCCGAACTTTTTATAAGCTGCTCGGCATGGTGATCATCATTATTGGCATCATTGTGGTGACTAATTTGTTTGATCGGTTCATTGGCGGTTTTGTAACTTCAATCTTTTAATTATGTTAGGCAATGCCTTGTTGGACGCTAAACGCATTTTAGCTGCAGTCGGGGTGGATACCGGTATGCATGTGGCTGATTTTGGCGTGGGCCGCACGGGGCATCTGATTTTTCCGGCCGCTCAGGTGGTGGGGGAATCTAGCCAGGTGTACGGAGTCGATATCTCAAAGCAGGCTTTAGATATGTTGGAGGGTCGGCGCCGGCAGTATTTAATTCACAATCTTGATCTCATTCACGGCGACATTGAGGCTGGTGACTTGGCCATTCCGGCACAGTCATTGGATAGAATTTTTTTAGTGCACACTTTGCCGGTGGCCGTGCGACATGCTGATATTGCCCGCGAGATCAGGCGTTTATTAAAGCCTGATGGTCGGGTAGTGGTGATTGATTGGCTGACTGATGCTAGTCATCCGGTGGCACCTGGCGCTGATTTTAGGCTCCATCCAGACGAGATAGACATGACATTTGCTAGGGCTGGCTGTGAGTCTTGCGGTACCTTTAGGCCGAGTCCATCGCATTGGGGACGTATTTACACCTTGGCATAATCGCTGGTTGAGATTGACTAAAAGCGGTGGGGGTTTTACCATTTGGCCATTATGGACAATATCTTCTCTTTGCAATTTTGGTTTGATCTCACCCCGGTCAGATTATCTACAACCTTTGAAATCGGCTTTTTCATCATCTTTGCCTTAGCGATTATCGCTGGTTTGTCTTTCCGCATTATGCGAAAGTCACGTAAAGATAAGTTTGAGCGCCGGGCTTTAGAGCGTATGACCGGCATGTCTGTGTTTACCGGGATCGCTGGTTTGTTTTGGTTGTTTTTAGCCACGGAGGAGATCTCAATTTTTGGAGCCCGTTTCTGGTTTTTGATCATCATGTTAATTTTAGCTGTGTCGATTGGTAGATTGGTGTATTTCCAACGTACTCAGGTGCCAGCTTTGCGTTTGCAGGAACAGTCTAAGTCTGAAGCCAACAAATATTTGCCGCGTCGTCGCTAGGCTGTATGCCTCATGCTCGTCGACTATTTGGGGACGCGAGTGAAGCACTAGCTGAGGAGTATTTAGTTGCGAGAGGTTATAAAATTCTCGATCGTCAGTTTTTGACGCGTGCTGGTGAGATTGATCTGATTGCGGAGGTCGGCCAGGAGATTGTGTTTATTGAGGTCAAGGCCAGACATACGGATCAATTTGGTTACCCGGAAGCAGCGGTGACGCCGGCCAAATTAAGAAAGATCGCAAAGACTGCTGAGCTCTATTTACGTAGCAAAAACTTAACCCATCGCCCCTTCAGAATTGACGTTGTAGCGATTGAATCTCAATTTAGCCCAGCTAGAATTAGCCTCTTTGAGGCTGTTGGCTGAACTTGCACACTTTTTGTGCACATGTTAATCTGTGGGTATCTGGACTCGGCTGATGGCCGAGTTCATCTGTTAAATAGCAAATATTATGTCATCTCCCATTGAACAGGCCATGCGCCAGATTTGTGAAGAAAAGGGTTTATCTTATGAATCGGTGCTAGAAACCATTCAGTCAGCTTTGGCCGCGGCTTACCGTAAGGATTTTGGTGATAAGTATCACAATCTTGAAGCTGAGTTCTCTCCCGACACAGCCGGAGTTAAGATTTTTGATGTTAAGACGGTAGTTGAGGATATTACTCCAGAAGAATTGGAGGAGTTCCGTCAGCGTGAGGCCGCCGAGAATGCAGCTAGAGAGGCTAGACGGGCTATGGGGGATTTTGGTCCACCGATGCATGAGGACACGGTGACTGAAGAAGGTCATAAGTTCAACCCTAAGACGGACGTCATGTTGTCCGATGCTAGGATTTTGAAGATGAGCTCCAAGGTGGGGGATGTTATGCGGGTTGAATTGCCAATTCCGGGTGAATTTGGTCGCATGGCCGCCATGACAGCTAAGCAGGTTATCACGCAAAAGCTCCGTGAAGCTGAGCGTGAAATTATCTTTAACGAATTCAAGGGCGTTGAGGGTACGGTGATTACTGGTACTGTCCAGCGCCATGAAGGTCGAATTATTTTGGTCGATATTGGCCGGACGGCCGGTATCTTGAAGCCTGAAGATCAGATGCACGGTGACCGTTACCGGTCAGGGGATCGTATTAAGGTGTATGTGCGTGAAGTGTCTCTTGGACCCCGTGGTCCACAGATTTTGCTGTCACGTACGCATGAGAATTTGGTTCGTCATCTGTTTGAAATTGAAATTCCAGAAATTGGTGAAGGTTTGGTAGAGATTAAGGCTTTAGCACGTGAGGCTGGAGCTAGAACTAAGATCGCCGTGTCTTCACGTGATTCACAGATTGATCCGATTGGTGCGTGTATTGGTCAGCGTGGTACCCGTATTCAGACGATCATTGCTGAATTAGCCGGAGAAAAGATCGACGTCATTGAGTGGAATGATGACCCTAAAGAGTTTCTGCGTAACACCTTGGCACCAGCTAAGACTTTGGGCATTGATGTGCGTGAGGAGGATCGTGAAGTAAATATTTTGGTAGCTTCTGATCAGTTGTCATTAGCTATTGGCCGTGGTGGTCAGAATGTACGTTTAGCTTCACGGATGAGTGGCTGGAAGATTAATATCCAAGAAGAACAGGCTGCAGTGGTGGCTCCGGCTGAGACTGCAGAGCCTGAGGTTGCTGAGCCAGAAGCGGCTGTGGCGGAGGCAGCTAATTCAGATCAGGCTTAAGTATGGGGAATATTTTCTTCACCTTACTTTACCAACCGCTCTACAACTTACTCGTTATCTTGTATAATCTCTTGCCGTGGGGCGGGCTTGGTTTGGCGATTATTCTAGTGACGGCATTGATAAAATGTGCGGTTTTCCCCCTGACCTTCAAGGCCATGAAGGTGCAAAAGGAGATGCAAGAGATTCAGCCAAAAATTGCTGAGATCAAAGCTAAGTTTAAGGACAATCAAGAGCAGATGGCTAAAGAATTGATGGCCGTTTACAAAGTGCACAAGGTTAATCCTTTTGCTTCTTGTCTGCCGTTGATCCTGCAGTTAGTCATCTTTATCACGTTGTACCGCGTATTATCCGCTGGCATTTCCACCGTTGATCCTGAGACTCTGTACTCTTTTGTGCATAATCCAGGAGTCATGGCGCACATGTTCTTGGGCATGAACTTGGCCAAGATCTCCATTCCATTAGCGATTTTGTCAGCTGTGGCTCAGTATTTCCAGGCTAGACAGATGGTGTCACGCCGTCCGCCGGCAGTGGTGAGACAGAGCGCCGCGGCTTTGGATGAAGATATGACGGCTAGCATGAACAAGATGATGTTGTACGTTTTACCGATCATGATGTTGGTTCTGGGTCTGACGACCTTGCCAGGCGGCACTACACTCTACATCTTTGTGAGCACCGTGTTGACCTATATCCTGTACGCCATTTTCATCAAGCCGCCGCAGATTACGCCTCCAGTTAGCCCTGACACTAAGATCATCGACGTCTCCGCTTCTTAACTAGATAGCGTACAAACACGAGTCCACCCGGGCTCGTTTTTGTTTCTCTCAGATTGTTTGTATACTGTGAGTAACTTATGGCTAACCGTCGCTTATTGAGTCGAGTTTTTTTACTAGCCGGTTTATTGCTCGGTGGCGGCTTGCTGTTTGCACTCATTAAACAGACTGGCCCGCAGAATTTGTTGGATAATTTGTTGTTGTTCGGTCTGGCACCGCTCCTTGGTTTTATTGGGATCTCTTTCGTCAATTTTGCGTTATACACTTGGCGTTGGAAGTTGATCTTGGATGACATGGTCCCGCCTCAGCAACGCATAGGCTTTGTGAAGTTGTTCATGCACCGCATGAGTGGCTTTGCGGCCGGTTACTTAACGCCAGCCGCTCAGGTGGCGGGTGAGCCTATCAGAGTGGCGATGGTGCGGGCTGACGGCGTGCCCCTGCAACCAGCGACTAGTTCCGTGGTCCTGGATTTAGCTTTTGAAATTACCTCGTTTATTGTTTACGTCATGGCCGGTTTAGGCTTGGCCTTTGCCCAGGGACTCGGGGCAGGTGGGGGACTGATGCTGCCGCTCGTGTTCATTCTGATTCTGTTGGCGGTGTTTGGCAGCTTTTTCGTCTTCACGGTTTCGGGCGCGGGCTTCTTTCACCGGATTCTTGGCGTCACAGGCTTGTCCAGGTTTAAACCGGTTAAAAATTTCGAAGTTTGGTTAGAGGGCACAGAGCGTTTGATGACGAAGTTTTTTGTAGGCAAGCGTGCCAAGATTTTCTTCATTGTTGGTTTGTCATTTGTCATGACAGCCTTCAGAGCGGTAGAAGTGACTTTCATTAGTCACTTCTTTGGCTTTGATATCACCGTCCGTGATGCGTTCTTAATGAGCACTTTGCCAGGCGTAGCTTTGTTGTTGCCGATTCCAGCCGGGATTGGTGTGTTTGAGGGGAGTAACGCCGCCATGTTTGCGCTTTTGGGCATTGGCATCAACCCGATCGCCTTCACCATGATTGTGCGGGCCAGGGACCTGTTGTTTATTGCTATCGGCGTGATTCACGCCGTGTTCAGGGGGGAGAAAGTTATTTATGCCAAGCACTCTTGAGCTGAGCATTTACCGTACTCTGGGATACTTTGCGTATTTTAAATATCCGCTCACGGCTTTTGAGGTTTGGAAGTGGCTGCTCCAGCCAGAGCAGTCTGTGAGTTTAGCTGAGGTGACGGAGGCGTTGTCGACTTCAGGTTGGCTGCAGACTAAGTTGAACGTGTTTCAAAGTTTTTACAGCTTAGGCACCACTGAAGCTTGGGCCCAAACCAGGCATGAAAGATTTTTAGATGCCGTTAGAAAGTACGCTAAGGCCGAAAAAATCGTGCAGTGGCTCGGCCGGTTGCCCTGGATTGAGGGCGTAGCTATTTGTAATAGTTTGTCTTGGTACCAAACCACCCCAGACAGCGATATCGACCTGTTTATCATCACTAAGCCTGGCCGGGTTTGGACGGGTAGGTTGCTAAGCACGTTACCAGCGATTTTATTTAAGCAGCGTCCCGGAGAACTTGCGCTTGATCCAGTGTGTCTGAGTTTCTTTTGTACGGAGACAGCTTTAGCTTTTGAAACTTTGAAGATCGATCAGTCTGATCCGTATTTAGCTTACTGGTGCCGGTCTTTGGTACCGTTATTGGATAGACGCGGTTGGGTAGAGAAATTTAATGTGCACAATGATTGGTTAACGGCTGATCTGCCACATGCCTTACCAGTACAACGTGCTAACCGATTTAAGACGAGTGTGTGGTGGCGTTGGCCGTGGCTACCACTGTCTGAGCATTTAGCCAGACAATTGCAGCTAGAGCGTTTCCCAGCTAGTATCCGTGCCCTTATGAACGTTGATTCTAGGGTAGTCGTGACTGACAACATGCTCAAATTTCATGAGCAAGATGCTAGGCGTTTGATTGCTGCTAGTCTTGAGGAACATATGACAAAGGTATGAAGACTTGGTTGAATCAGCTCTGGACGCCTACAGGTATTTTGACGGTCTTCATGTTTTTGTTGCCATGGCAGACCAGATACATTTTTGGTTGGTCATGGTTGTCTGGGTCGTTTACCCCGTTTGGCATTATTAGCCTGTACGCCACTCAGGCTGGGGTGTTGTGTGCGCTGTTGGGGGTGTACTTATGGCACGGTTGGCCTAGGATCAACAGCCAATATCGTACGGCGCTTGGTTGGGCTGGGGTGGTGGGTGTGATCGCTGTCATTTCAAGCGTGATGGTGGCGGTGTCCATCCCAGCTTTGGCTTGGCTGATTGATTTTAGCTTCGCCGGACTAATTTTTATCGCCTTACTGGATAAGCGCGTTAATTTACCGGTGGTCATGAGCGGTTTTGTTCTGGGTTTACTCTTGCCGATTGCGCTTGGACTTTATCAAGTCATAGTTGGAGAGTCTGGTGCGTCAAAATGGCTGGGCTTGGCACCGCGGAGTGCTGAAGCGCTAGGCGATGCTGTTTGGCAAGCACCGGACGGTCAACGTATGTTGCGAGCTTACGGTTCATTCTCACACCCGAATATCTTTGGCGGTTATTTAGCAGTTGGATTTTTGTTGGCGATGTCTGGACTAGCGACTAGGCTCAAGCATTTTCAGTGGCCACTGTGTTTTATTTTGGCTTTCGGCTTGGCGTTAACAGCATCCCGTTCGGCTTTGCTCGGGTGTTTGCTGGGCGGCGGTTTGTGGCTATTGGTCAGATATTTTCGGCCGACGACGGTGGTACGTAAATTAGTCATGCCAATCGCTGTCACTGTCATTGGTGCGGCACTTAGCGTAACGCTCTTGGCTCCGGGTTTGGCAGCTAGCCTGCGAGGTGGGGGAGAATTGGAAACTCGTTCCCTCAGTGAGCGTGTCATTCAATATCAAGATTTTCCCGCCACGCTCAGTTGGCAGACTTTAGCTTTTGGTCATGGCCCGCGTAACTATGTATTTACTCAGGCCGATCTGCACCCAAACAAGAGCGTTTGGGAGTATCAACCCATTCATAACGTGCCGCTCTTGGTGTTATCTGAGGTCGGTGTACTTGGCTTGTTGGCCTTGATCGGCTGGATGATCGCTTTGGATCGACTTAATTTTTCTCGTTTTCCTCATCCGGACGCGGCTTTGGCTCATGGATTAGGTAAAGTATTGTTTGTAATTATCTTTTTCGACCATTATTTGTGGTCAAACTGGTCCGGTTTAGTGTTAGCGACTATTGTTGCCTCATTCTTATTGCGTGCCGGCGAGCCTAGCTCAGACTAGACGTGAATACGATTATATGTTAGGTTTATACGTTCCAACACTTCAGTTGGAACAGATTTGGGGGTGGTGCATGAAGGTTGAGGAGGTGAAGCATTTGTTCTACCGGTTGACGCCAGCAGGCGATCTCGTAACTTACGAGGTCAATGCGTCCGGTCGCTTGATCCGTCAAGGCGGCCTCGAGGACGACGCTCACGGTGTGGAGGCGCGCCAGTCTCAACACGCGACGCTCGTTAACGATGGTTACGTTCATCATTACACGTTGGTTCTTAGCTCGGGACGGCCTGTCGTGATGAACGTCTGGAGCCTGACCGGGCTCTGGATGACCAGCGAGGCCTGCGCCAAGATTGCGGGTATCGCGTTTTACCGCGGTCGCCAGAGCATTTACGCTACCGAGCATTAGTCTTCAGGCCTCACCCGAGCGGGGTGGGGCCGTATTTTTTTGGCTAAGTTTTGCCGTGGGAAGAGCGTTTAGTCTAGACGTAAACCTGCCTTTATGTTAGGTTGACCCTTCCAACATTCAGGTTGGAATAACTTTGGAGGCGTGATGCCAGATCAGAATCAGAAGAAAATGTTCTACCGTGTCACGACACGCAGCGCTCTCATAAAGTATGAGGTTAACGCTGAGGGCAGGTTGGTTCGTGAGGACGGCTTGCCGGATGACGAGCACGGAGTCGAGGTGCGCAAAACTTCGTTTATCAGCGATGGCGTACGTGTTGATAGCTACGTTTTGGAGAGTGGCCTTCGCACTGTTTACACCAATCATTGGGAAGACACTGGTGCGTGGATGACGGATGAATCTTGCGCTAAGATGCTGGTGACCGCATTTGAGTACGGGGTTTGGGAGGCTCATTTGACCGCTCACACTACGGGCTCAATCGTGCGGAAGCGGCTGTAACTCTTCCAAACATTTCTTGGCACGATCGCTAAGTCGTGGCTGGAGGTTGTAATGAAGGTTTTTCTGAAAGAGGCTGACGGTTATGTGGCCACTGACCTCTTGCCTGGAGACGTTCTGGTGATCGCTCCGAGTCCGCCGCGTTTTTGGCTGAGGCGTCCCGGAGGTCTCCGTGGCGCTCCGTTGTACGTGTTCTCGTTGAATGGAGGTATCTTGAGAGTGGTGCCGCTCAAGATTGGGTCATTCGAAGACCCATTACTGGCTATTCGTACCCAGTATGGCGACGAGTTGTCTCGTGTGCAGTGGCAGCTTCGGGTTAATTATGGCCACTCTGTAGCTTTCTTGCTGGGCCGGAAGCGGTATGTAGCTAAGGCGAAAGAGGAGGTCTAGTGAGCCGGTCCAGCTGGACCGGCTCTTATCTTTGGCTTTTACTCTTCACGGTTGACACTCTACCTGTTTGAGTGCTAATTTTGAGAGAGAAATTGATAAAATCTTACGTATGCAATTGAAACCATTAGGCAATCACATCATTCTCGCTGTCGCCCCTAAAGAGACCACCACCGCCCTTGGCATTATCATCCCAGATACGGCTGACAAAGAGCGCCCAGAGCGCGGTACAGTGGTCGCTGTTGGTCCGGGCAAAGTTCTAGATAATGGCACCAGACAGCCGATTGATGTTCAGGCCGGTGATGAGGTTGTGTTCAAGAAATACGCTCCAGATGAAATCGAATTAAAGAACCCGGCCGGTGAATCAGTGAAATACTTGATCGTGAACGCTGATGAGGTCATGGCGGTAGTTGTTTAATTAAGTTCTAAGCCTGTTTTAAATTTATGTCTAAGACGATTACGTTTAACGAAGATGCGCGCAAGAAGATTAAGGACGGCGTAGACAAGCTGGCCAACGCAGTTAAGGTGACACTTGGTCCAACTGGCAGAAACGTCATCATTGACCGTGGCTTTGGCTCTCCGCTTGTGACCAAGGACGGCGTGTCAGTGGCTAAAGAGATTGAGTTGGCTGACAAGCTTGAGAATCTTGGCGCGACTTTGGTGAAGGAAGTGGCTAGCAAAACTAATGACGTTGCCGGTGACGGTACCACCACGGCCACCGTGCTCGCTCAGTCGATTGTGGCGGATGGTTTGCGTGTGGTCACGGCTGGGGCTAACCCACAAGCGTTGCGTCGCGGTTTAGAGAAAGGCGCTCAGGCCATTGTGGCTGAGATCAAGCGTATTTCTAAGCCAGTTGAGGGCGATGCCATTAAGCAGGTCGCGAGTATTTCCGCGAACGATGCCGAGATTGGCGCCATGATTGCCGAAGCCATGGTGAAAGTTACCACTGACGGCGTGATTACCGTTGAGGAAGGCACCTCTTTTGGGATCGAAGTTGATGTGGTTGAGGGCATGCAGTTTGATAAGGGTTACATTTCTCACTACATGGTGACCAATCAGGAGCGCATGGAAGCTGAGTACACTGACGTACCAGTTTTGGTCACTGATCAAAAAATCTCGTCTATTCAAGAGCTGGTACCGTTGCTTGAAAATATCGCCAAGACGGGGCGTAAGGATTTGGTGATTATTGCGGAAGATGTGGAGGGTGACGCTTTGGCTACGATTGTACTGAATAAATTACGTGGCGCTTTTAACATCTTAGCTGTTAAGGCTCCGGCTTACGGTGATCGCCGTAAGGCTATGTTGGACGATTTGGCAATTGTGACTGGAGCTACGGTAGTTACGCCAGAAACTGGCATGAAGTTAGACGCCATTGATTTGAGCGTGTTGGGTCGGGCTCGTCGTGTAGTTGCTACCAAAGACACGACTACTATTGTTGAAGGTGCTGGCGATAAAGCTAAGATCGCAGAAAGAGTCGCGCAACTCAAAACACTGGTGGGTCAGAGTGATTCTGATTTTGATAAAGAGAAACTGCGTGAGCGCATGGCTAAGTTAGCTGGTGGCGTAGCGGTTATCCGCGTGGGTGCCGCTAGCGAAGTTGAGATGAAAGAGAAGAAGCACAGAATTGAAGACGCGGTGGCCGCTACCAAGGCCGCCATTGAAGAGGGAATTGTGGCTGGGGGAGGCGTAGCGTTGATCAGGGCTAAAGGTGTACTCCAACATTTGACCTTAACCGCTGATGAAAAGTTAGGTGCGGATATTTTGGATCGGGCGCTAGAGGCGCCACTCCGTCAGATTGCGGAAAATGCTGGTAAGGAAGGTGGTCTAGTGGTGGAGTACGTTAAAAAGACTGAGGGCAACATGGGTTGGAACGCGTTGACAGGTGAAATGGTAGATATGGTGGCTAGTGGCATTATCGACCCGGCCAAAGTGACCCGTTCTGCACTTCAGAACGCTGTTTCTGTCTCCATCATGATTATCACTACCGAGGCTGCGATTACGGAAAATCCTAAGGAAGATAAGGGCGGCATGCCGTCAGCTCCTGACATGGGCGGCATGTACTAGTACACTATAGCTATGGAAGACCAGCCCAAAGTTGTTGATCAAACGGATAAGCCAGAGACTAAGCGTCTGTGGCTGGCGGCTTTGGGCTATGTACCGTTTCTGTGTTTCATTCCATTGCTCATGAAGGACAAAGGTGATTTCTTGATCTTTCACGCGCGTCAGGGCTTGGTGCTGACAGTCGTGTCTGTAGTGCTGACGATTATTGGGCCGGCTCTGACGATCTTTATACTCCCCGTGGGTATCTTCATTGCCATGGTACTGAACACGATCTTTGGGGTGATAGTTTTGGTGGGAGCTATCAAAGCGTTGCAAGGTGAGTGCTGGGAGTTGCCAGTGCTAGGCGGTTACGCTAAACGACTCAAATTCTAAACATGTCTCATTTAGTTGATCGTATTCTTGCCGTTGAATCACGCCTGGCGGCCGCTTGGACAGCTTTGCGTTTAGAGGAGTCCAGAGCTAGAGCCGCTGAGTTGCAGGCGATTATGCAGGAGCCAGCCTTTTGGAATGACCAGTCTGAGGCCCGTAAGCTTTCACAAGAAGCTGCTGATTTAACTAAGGAGTTAGAGTTGTGGGACGGTTTTAAAGTGTCTTTGCAGGACGTTAAAGAGCTCGTTGAGCTAGCGGATAAAGAACAGGATAGCGAGTTAAAACAAGAAAGCGAGCAGAATTTAGTCAAACTAGAAACACAATTTTCTGACATGGAGTTCCAGATGTTATTGTCTGGTGAGTTTGATAATCGCAATGCCATCATGTCATTGCATGCGGGGGCGGGTGGTACAGATGCGAATGATTGGGTGGCGATGCTCTTGCGCATGTACACCAGATTCGCTGAAGGTCACGGTTGGAAGGTCGAAATCCTGGAAGAGTCTAGAGCGGAAGAAACTGGCTATAAGAGTGTCACAATTGCAGTTAGGGGCCGTTTCGCGTATGGTTGGTTACGGTCGGAGTACGGCGTGCATAGATTGGTGCGAATTTCTCCTTTTGATGCAGAGCAGATGCGGCATACCACTTTTGCGTTAGCGGAAGTTATCCCTGAGTTTGATGAGGTCGATGAAAAGGCCTTAGACATTCCGGTGGATGATCTCCGGGTTGATACTTTCTTATCTTCTGGCAAAGGGGGACAAAGTGTGAATACCACGTATTCAGCGGTCAGAATTACACACTTGCCCACGAGTATTTCCGTGTCTTGTCAGAATGAACGCTCGCAGTTACAGAATCGCGAAACCGCCATGCGTGTCCTCAAGTCTAAGCTGTTCCGGTTGATGGTTGAGGCTAGAGCGGAGAAGATTTCTGACCTCAAGGGTGAGCATAAAACCGCTGCTTGGGGCAACCAGATCAGAAGTTACGTGCTGCATCCGTACAAGTTAGTTAAAGATCATCGGACACATCAGGAGACAGTGGACATTGAGGCCGTTTTAAACGGCGAGCTGAAATTATTCATGGAAGCATTTTTACGTCAGGACGTAGAGGGACGCGCTTAAATTGAATTAGCTTATGCAATTTTCAACAGCAATTGTGACGGGTGGAGCGGGTTTTGTGGGTTCTCACTTGGTGGATACTTTGGTTGAGCAGGGTGTGAAGGTGACGGTGATTGATATCGCTGAACCGCGTCACCGGAATCTTCAGGCTACTTACATTACTCACGATATCCGGACGGCTGGTTTGGATGAGATTTTTGCTGCGGCTAAGCCGGAGGTGGTCTTTCATTTGGCAGCGTATATTGATGACAGAACGTCTGTGACGGAGCCAATTTTGACTACAGAACATAACGTCATCGGCTCACTCCGCGTGTTTGAGGCAGCTAGATTATCACAAGTCAAAAAAATCATCTTCGCTTCTACCAGTGTGGTTTACGGCCAGGTCGACAAGCTGCCAACCACGGAAAAGGTTGTACCTAAGCCATTGACTCCGTACGCCATTTCTAAATTAACGGGCGAGCAGTATTTGCATTTTTATTACAATCAGTACGCTTTGCCGTTTGTAGCTTTCCGGATTGCAAATATTTATGGGCCAAGACAGGAGGGGAGCAAAGAGAGCGGAGCCATTGCGATTTTCACCAACAAGTTGCTAGCCGGACAAGCACCGTTCATGAACAATGACGGGCAAACTTTGCGGGATTACATTCACGTGAGTGATGTGGTAGCCGCCTTTTTACAGGCCGCTACGTCTGAGGTGAGTGGCGTATTTAATTGCGCTACCAAAGTGGGTACCAGCACGCAGGATCTCTTTACATTGATTGCTCGTGATTTGGAGTCTAAGCTCATGCCGGTACCACGCCCGGAAGTTAAGGACGCCGTGAGAGCGGTAGTTTTATCCTCTGTTAAAGCTAAAAAGGAATTGGGTTGGAAGCCTAAAATTAAGTTAGCCAAGGGCTTGAAACAGACTTTGAAGTGGTATCGCAGTCAGGTATGAAAGTCTTAGTGACGGGCGGTGAGGGTTTTTTGGGTTCACATTTGGTGGATGCCTTGATTGCGCGTGGTGATGCGGTGGTGGTGGTTGACCACAGGCAAAAGAACAAGCACCGTTTCCCTAATCCCAAAGCGATTTTTTACCCGATCGCTTTTGGCGATCCGCAGATGAAAGAAGTGTTGTTAGCGGAACGTCCGGATGCGATTGCACATTTGGCGGCTCAGATTAGCGTGACCAGGTCAATTGAAAATCCTGTCATGGATGCGGAACGCAACATTCTCGATTCCTTGCAGTTATTGCAGAGTGCTAGTGCGGCTGGGGTCAGAAAGCTTGTTTTTGCTTCTTCCGGTGGAGCTATTTATGGCGATCACCCTAAGCGTCCCACGCCGTTATTGGATAACGCTCAGCCGCTCAGCCCTTACGGAGTCGCTAAGCAATCCTTTGAACGTTATTTGCATTATTTCAAACAGCAACATGGTTTGGATTATGTCAGTTTGAGATTTTCTAATCTGTTTGGGGCTAGGCAGCAGGTCACCAAGCCAGTGGGCGAGGGAAACGTTATCTCGTTGTTTCTGGATCGCATGCTAGTCACCGGTGAGCCGATTACGATTTTTGGTGACGGTACGTCTTCACGAGATTTTTTGTATATTGATGACGCTATTCAAGCCATTCTCAAATCTTTTGATCAACCATTCGTGGGGGCAGTGAACGTGGGTACCGGTAAAGCGACGACTGTGACTGGCTTGTATGCCGCCTTGACCGAGATCCACGGTTCTATTCATCCGGTGATTAATTTACCGTACCGTAAAGGCGAGGTCATGCACAGTGTGATTCACCCGGGTACAGCTAAGAAGCTTTTGAATTGGCAGGCTAAAGTTCCGTTTAAGACTGGCCTTGAGCAAACGTATGCCTGGTATAAAGATTATTTCGGCAAGTAATTTGGAGGCAGCGGTGCAGCTCATGCGAGATGGGGGAGTCTTGGTGTTTCCCACCGAAACTTCTTACGCCTTGGGTTGCGATGCCACAAACGCTCAGGCTGTGGCTCAAGTTTTTGCGATTAAAGGTCGGCCAACAGGTAAAGGCACGCCATTAATTTTGCCGCCTCAAGCCGCACCGGGGGAGTATGTGGAGTGGTCAGAGGCTGCTCAGACTTTGGCAGATAAGTTTTGGCCAGGCCCATTAAACATCGTCTTGCCAGGGGCTGAGACTTCACCGGTCTCTGACCTGTGCGCCACGCAGGGCACGCTGTGTGTCAGGCAGAGCTCTCACCCGATTGCTAATCAACTCGCAGCCTTGCTTGGCCGGCCACTCGTGGCTACGAGCGCCAACCGGTCAGGTGTAGCCGCCGCGTATACTGTGGCTCAGTTGTTGCGGGAGTTTGCGCAGGGCCTAGGTCCCGGGGCCGTGTTAGATGCTGGCGACTTGCCAGTTGTGCCCGCGTCTACCACCGTGAGTTTGGTGGGTGATGAAGTGATTGTTTTAAGACAAGGGGCCGTAATTCTTTAGTCGGAGATGTTTTATGCTATTTGCCAAAAAGTCTTTCGGCCAACATTTTTTACGGGATCAAACGGTGCTGGATAAAATTGTCGCCGCTGCCGCCATTGAGGCTACGGACATCGTGGTTGAAGTTGGGCCAGGGCGCGGGGCGTTGACGGAGCATTTGGCCTACCTAGGCTCACGTTTAATTTTGGTGGAGGCGGATAAAGATTTGTTGCCAGAATTACGGTCTAAGTTTCCGTTAGCCCAAATCATCCAGGCTGATGCTGCCCAGGTTGATTATGCGGAGCTAGTGGCTAGTAAGGTGGCGGAGTTTAATCAGGGTTGGATTTTGGTGGGTAATTTACCGTATAACGCGGGTAACGCTATCATTCGTCAGGCTTTGACTTGTGCGCATCCGCCCAAGCGGCAGGTGGTGATGTTGCAGCGGGAAGTGGGGGAGAAGATGTTGGCCAAGCCTACGGACATGAGTTTATTATCCGTGGCCGTACAAATGTACGCTGACGTTAAGCGGGTCGCCACGGTTAAGCCGGGCGCCTTTGTGCCGCCACCCAAAGTGGACAGCATTATTTTATTATTGACGCATAATCCTAAGTCTGAGGCGCCTGAAGCCGTGATTGGCGTGGCGAAAATAGCTTTTGCCCATAAGCGTAAACAGATGCACCGCACTTTAGCCGATGCCGGTTTAGCCACCTCCGATATCATTAAAACTCACCTGGTCGACCTAGGCTTATCCGAACACGCCAGAGCGGAAGAATTATCGATCACGCAATGGATCTCATTGGTAGAAAAGAAAGAATTTAGAGCTTAGATTTTAAAATTTTGATCCTTCGTAACCTCAGGATGGTCAGTTTTCGATTTTCACAACTTTAATCTTTAATCCTTCCTCTTTCCTCTTTAATCTCCAGTCCATTGTCCGTGGTATAATTTTTGTAGTCTATGGACGATAGCCGCCAAGTGCTACATACAGAGGCGGGTACAAAACTTTCTCGGGAACAAAAGGCCGGGTTTGTCTTTGTGATTGTGTGTGGATTTTTGGCTTTAGTTTTGGGCGGACAGTATTTGTGGACTCACATGGCTGAGCCGTTTGCGATTAACTACACGGGTCCACGTTTTCTGACCGGTGCTGAGGAAGAGGCGGCCGCCATGGCGGAGCAGCGTCGTGCGGATACAGATGCGGACACTGTTAGCGATTACGATGAGTTGTATATCTACAAGACTAGTCCGTATCTGGCGGATTCAGATTCCGATGGCATTACAGACGGCGCTGAAATCTCCGCTGGCCAGGATCCTAATTGCATCACGGGCTCAGACTGCGCGTCTGTAGCTAATGAGGATATTCAGGCCTCTAGTCCGTCGGCTGCTTTGGAGGCAGAAGGCGCATCTTTAGAGGAGCGGCAACAAGTTTTAGTGGAAGCACTGACAGAACTCTACAGTTTACAGCCAGCTGAAATCAGGCAAATGATGCTTGAATCCGGGGCTGATCCGGCTGAGGTCGAGGCTTTGTCAGATGAAGATGTTAGTGCCATGTACAAGCAGATTTTATCGCAATTGGAACAGCAAGGAGAGATTCAGAAACTAATCCCGCCGGAATTGCTTGGCGATTCAACGCCTTAAGTTATGCGCTACATGTTCAGGTTGAAGAACTCAGCTCGCAAACTATTGCCACTCTTGCTGGTTGGTATAGTTTTCTTTAGTGCTTCATCCCCCCGCTTCGCTAGTGCTCAGGCTCCTGCAACTGCCATTACCACTTATCCAGCTTTTGAAGCCTGGGCGGGCATTAATAGCGCTGGTGAAAAGATCAAGGATAGTTTGGCTGGTACGATCATGGTGTATTTGATCAATTTAATGACGTTTGCAGCGGATAGATTGGCGTATGATACGGCGGTGATGGTGGCTTCGGGTGGTCCAGCGGAGACGCCGCTGTATGATGGCACGCCAATTGAGCGTTACTTTAAGGAATATGGGGCGGCGGTGGCGGGTGAGTCTCTGGGTTTATTGCAAGATAATTTGGAGGCTGGTGGTGGTGCTTTGGGTGCGATTTTTTCCGGTTTCAACCTCTGTCAACCCAGGGCAGATATCACTATCGCGCTTAGTTTGGGTGTGAAGGCCGCCTTTGAGCGTCCGGTGCCTAAGTGTGATTTTAAAGCTATTAGTAGTAATTGGAATGGTTTTTTGGCAGATATTCAGGATGAAGGGACTGCAGATAACAAAAATAAGTTGGTTCTAGCTCAGCTAGCTAACGCTTTTGAGCCAGATCAAAGTGAATTTGCGGTGGGTATTGAGTTGCAGTCTAGCATTTTGAATAATGCTCTGCAGGAGTCATTTTTGAGGGCCCAGGTGCATATTAAAGATGGCGGTACGCAGTCTGTCACAGACTTTATTACCGGTCAGATCGAAACCCCAGCCTCACTTATAGAGCATAAACTCCTTGTGGACCTAGAAGGACCAGGTACGGTTAGGACAGAAACTACCTTGGCGTTGATGCAGTCAGAGCGCGCTTTGCTCCAAGTGGGTATCCACGCAGGCTCTGTCTTTACGAATACTTTGTTGTCTAGTTTAACTAAAAAACTTGGTGAGGGCCTCTTTAAGATTGATAGCGAGATTAGCGACCCTTTTGCTAGCTTGGATTCCATTGCTAGGAGTAATTCAGACACGGCTAGAGATCAGTTCAGGTCACTTATCACTGTGGCGCCGTTGGAAATTTCTAATTACAGCATCTTGAGTGAATTCGGCTCTTGTCCTTCTGGAGTGCCAAGAGGTTTATATAACTGTGTCGCGAATAATTCCTTTATCTCTGCTGTCGGTCGGGCGGAGGCTGGGGCACCGTTAACCGTGGCAGAAGCCTTGGAGCAGAATTTGATTAGCGGCAGTTGGCCGCTTATTCCAGCTGCAGATTTGGCTAGAAACCAGGACCCTTTCTGCTATACCTACGGTTTTTGTCAGACTAACTTGGTGAAATTGCGCAAGGCTAGAATTATCTCGATTGGTTGGGAGTTGGCGGCTGAATCGCAATACAACTCCGTGACAGATGCCGTGACTTTGCAGGAGGTAGTGGACGGTTTTGATGACTGTAATACGGCCGGTGAAATTGATGCTACGCATCCGTGGTGTAAGCTCATTGACCCAAATTGGGTAATTAAATACCCAGAAACTCAGTGTAAAGCCTTGGTGAGCGGGCAGCTATTAGTGGCCTCAGATATTGCTGAGCGTCAAAACGAGTGTGTAGACATGCCTAGCTGTATTGCAGAAAATGATGACGGTACCTGTACCGGTGGTTACGGTTACTGTGTGCAAGAAGAAAATACCTGGCGCTTTAGAGGGGAGTCTTGTCCAGCTGAATACGCTTCTTGTCTGACGTTTGAGGGAGAAGATAAGACCGCGTCTTACTTGCAAAATACTGTCGACTTTGCGGGCTGTACTGCGGATAACGCTGGTTGTTTGTGGTACGACACCGTTAAGGCGGATCCAGAGGGTGACGGCACTTATGATTGGCAGCCCGTGGCAGATGTGGCTGTAGCAGATGCTGCGCCGGATGCTTACACTTCCCGCATTTACTTTACTAGCGCGGTAGAGGATTGTTCGGCTGAAAATGGTGGCTGTGCTGAGTTGTATGCCCGTAACCCGGGGATTAGTTTAAACGTAGTGCAGAACTCGTCTTTTGAAGATGATCAGAACAATGACACCGTGCCTGACGCTTGGCAGCGCGGTGGAGTTGGTGCGGCAGTTAATTCTGACAATTCAGCCCGATCAGGTTCTGATGCTATTGATCCAAGTTTGAACGGCGAACTGATTCAGCCAGGTATCGCCCTGGCTCAGGGACGTTTTTACACGGTTTCGTTTTACGCCCGCCAAAAGACAGAGATTAAAGGAGTCGGTAGTAATTCCACCGGTACCTTGGCTTTGGAGTTTCTAGCCCTTGAAACTGGGAATGATATTAACCTGAACGGCACGAGCTTCTTTGCTGATGCCAACACTACTTGTGTAATCGCCAACAGTGGCAATGTCACTAATGGTAACGGCTTAGCGGATGTTTTTGAGACGAGCGGTACGCCAACTGGTACCGAGTATGAGAGCTTTGCTTGTACCTTCACGTCACCAATTTTGCGTGATCCAGCCGCCACGGTCATGGCAACTTTGACCTTGTCCGGCAACGTTTTCTTTGACGATATTCAGTTAGAGCAGGGTGAGGGTGCGACTGATTATCATGAAGGCTACTCAACTAGTCAGTTGAGCAGCGTCAGTGTGAAGGTGCCACCAAGTTACTTGGGTTGTCAGGGTAACGCTGCTGATCCAGCTGAGTGTGCTAATTATGCGCAGGTGTGTAGTGAGAATGAAGTTGGCTGTACGGCTTACACGCCAACTAACGGTGATCCAACTGTCACCGGTGTGGCGTCAGAGTTAGACGCCTGTCCAGCTATTTGTGTCGGTTACGATACTTTCAAGCAAGAGGCAACTTTGTATGAGCCAGCTGGCACTTTCCCGGTTTACTTCATTCCGACCACGGGTGAGTCTTGTTCACAGGAATACGTGGGCTGTGATGAGTTTACTAACTTGAGCACGGAGGCTTTGGAGTACTACACTTATCTCCGAGCCTGCGTCACCCCAACTCAGGCCGCTATCAATACCAACGGGGATAATCAGGCCACTTTCTACACGTGGGAAGGCTCTGATTTGGAGGGTTACCAGCTAAAAACTTGGAGTTTGTTGGAATCAAACATGGCCAGCACCCCGTACACTTATATGGCGGGCGGAATCGATAGCACCCCAAGTTTGGCACCGTGTTCAGTCTGGAGCGCTACCGCTGACGGGATCGTATGTTCTGATGAGCTAGATAGTGACGGCGATCTTAAGAAGGATTGGGATACGGCTGCTTGTAATGAACATGAGGATATTTTCTCTAACCCAGACTGCCGAGAGTTCTATGACACGAGCGGTGGAATTCATTACAGATTGTGGTCCAAGACCGTGTCTGTGAACGCTGCATGTAGCGCTTACCGCAAAACCGAACTGGTGGGTACGGATGCTTTTGCGCAAGCTGCTAACTGTCAAAACTCCGGTGGGTATTTTGATGACCTAACTGGAACCTGTCGCTACAACGGTTACAGCGAGGAGAGTGTGGAGTGTCCAGATTCAGCTAACGGTTGTAGGTCATACACAGGTGGTAGAAGTAGAAACAGCCGTATTGCCTTTGAAGACACGTTGGAGGGCGGCGATTTGAACAATTGGGACGCCGCTAGTGCTGCAGACGTGACTTTGAGTAATGAATCTCTGGCCACGGGTGGTCATTCGATTGCAGCTACGAACCAATTCTCAACCTTTATCTTTGATAATGGCTCTGTTTGTGCCACGCCGGGTGGTTGTAGCGGTACAGCTCAGAGTTTTGGCGGCAACTGTGTAGTCATTGAGGGCAATACTTACTGTGGCACCTTGGAAAATCAACTTTTCCAGGGCAAGACTTACACTTTGTCTTTCTGGGCTAAAGGTACGGGGGATCTGACGGCCGCTTTTGACCTTGCCGCTGTGCCAGGATCGTCAGTGGCTGATGTCGCCTTTGGCACGGTCAAACTAACCAGCGGTTGGCAGCAGTTCAGTTTGGGGCCACTCAACATGACTAGAGAGGGTTACGCAAACTTTGGCCCAGCGACTACGTTAGTTTTTGACCCAACTAGTTTAGCTTACATTGACAACATTACGTTACGTGAAGGTGAGGACGACATTACCCTCATTAAAGATTCTTGGGTGACTCCAGCGGCTTGTGATCAGGCTCCTACAGGCGCAGCTTCTCCGCAGTATTACCTGGGTTGTCAGGAATACAACACTCAAGACAATCAGATTGCTTACTTAAAATCATTCAGCAGTTTGTGTTCTAGCGATAAAGTTGGTTGTGAAGATTTCTTCATGACCCATGAGAGCTCATCACCTTTTGCTGAGGTGTATCAAGCTACGTGTAGTAACCCGGGTGGGGCAGCAGTGACCTCTCCAGCTTCTTGCTACTACAAGCGTGACGGAGCTGGTGGTTTTGACCTCACTAGTCAGTATCTGTGTACCATTGGCGTTGGCCAAACGGCGTGTAACTTTGATATTGACTGGTACCAAAATCCTAATATCTTGCCATCTCACATTACTTACGGACCAGAGACCGTAGTTGTTCCAGCGGATAGTGATGTGTTCTTGGTGGTAGATGAGAGTGTGACGTGTAGTTCTGCATACGCTGGTTGTACAGAGGTAGGTAAACCAGAATGGAGCCAGGACAGAAATAGCACTCTTGCCGCTGAATCAGTATTCTTAATGAACGACCCCGATCAATACGCTCAGACTTTGTGTAATGCCGGTGAACTGTTCTGTGCGGCGTGGGATACTCAAGATGATGGCACTTTCTTCTTTAAAGACCCAGTCAACCAAACTTGTGGCTACCGGACTGATGTTTTGATCAACGGCGCAGAATATGACGGTTGGTTCAGGGCGGGTACAGATGAGTTCTGTTACGGCACGTGTACTGACGGCGTGACGTCTTGTTCTTCAGATGCGCAATGTGGCGCTGGTAGCTGTAACACCACGGATCCTTCTTATGTGATTGGTGGCACGTTGTCCGGTGTATGGCGCAATGGTGATGACCAGTACGGCGGTTGGGTAGGCGAGTGTCCAAGTAATTACAACTCTTGTTCTGAATTCCAGGATCCATTGGACTTGGAAACGGATGAACGTTATCAGCTGTCTTCTGGTAAGCAGTATTTCTACTTGAATAACGATAATTTGGACGAGAATGTCTTGCCAGACAGTCAGCGTTGTGACGGCAGAGCTTCTCTCAAGGAAGGTTGCGTCCTGTTTAACGACACTTCTGAGCCAGCTCAAAAATATAATGCCAGTGCTTCAGAGGTCTTAAGTACGCATGCTGATGTTTTGCTAGGCACGCAGCCGTTTGCCTTGGTTGAGCCGATTGATTGTGAAGGCGGTAATTCTAGGCTGACTTTGGCGGATGGCACTCAGGTTGATCTGTGTGCACAGCGTTGTCTCTATGACAAAGGCATGGTGCGGGATATTGCAGACGGAGTGCCAAGAAACATTAAACTGTCACTTGGTGGTTTGGGAGTTCCTAAGAATTATGACGATCTCTACTTAACCGGTACCTCCTGCTACGACGTGTCAGATTGTGGCACCATGCGCAGCCAGTCCGGTGACGAAATTGCCGCCTTTGACTGTAATACCAGGGCTAGGGCGACTTCACCTGCGGCGCCGGGTGGAGCTCAGGCCGTGGCCGTACCAAGATTAGAGAATGACACCAATACCGTTCTCAAAGTTAACCGTGATCGCCAGTGTTCTGAGTGGTTGAGTTGTGCTGAGGACATGGCTAGCTGGGATCAGCGGACGAATAGCTGGAAGACTGTGTGTACCGATATTCAGTTGTGTACTAAATACTCCTCTTCTGGTGGCAGTACTTTCTGTTCAGCCTGGAAAGAGGATGCGTCTGAAGTTATTTTAGATGCAGGCGTGTATACCTCTAGAGACGTGTCTTGGTACGGACAGGAATATTCTGGTTACGCTATTCCTGACATTTTCCCCGTGCAAACTTTGGAACAAGCGAACGTGTCTCCGCCACCAGGATCATGTGATTTGAGTGACGCGTATGCCAGCGGCCTGATTACGGAGGATCATTATCAAAACAAGCACGGCTACCCGTGTGAGCAAGAGACCAGCGCGTACGACTGTGGTATTGGTGGCACGTTCGCTAATTACTGCGTAGTTGATGATGCTGAGGATTACCGCTTGGCATTAGTTGCTGGCGAATGTTCTGGTAGTTACGGTTCTAGTTGTTCGGTTGGTTACTGTCAGAACACCGGTTCTGCCTGTGCTTCCACCACGGATTGTGGTCTGTCAGGTGGTAGCTGTATTGCTGGTTCCTGTCAGGTTCAGACCGGTACCTTGTGTGCTACGGATTCCAATTGTGCCGCCGATCAGATCTGTTCTGGTTCCCAGTGTGTTTCACAGGGCGGTAAAGTTACCATTGAAACTTTCAACGCCTTCGGAAGTAACCCTAACGGCGCTTGTGCTGCCGGTCAGGTATTCGTGGCTAACACGGCTCTCAAAGTTGGTAGCTGTGTGCGTGACCAGTGTATTTTGACCCCGGACGGCAAGACCTTTAATGTAGCCCTATCAGAGGGTAAAGTTTGCCGGGCTCAACCAGAGAGCGACGCTCCGTTTAGCTTCGAGCTAGTTGAGCGTTGGGCTGATCCAGACAATAACGGCGCTCCGTTGCCGGCAGGTGAAGGCTTTACTCAAGTTGAATTCCCTAAGGATGACGTGCCGTATCAGATTAGAGCTGGTTTCCAAGAAGTTAATTTGTGTGCCCCAGGTGAGGATTGTCAATGTTCTTACCGCAAATTGACCTACGGTGAGGGTGCTCAGATTAGGTATTGGGATGTGGAGTCTGCAGTGACCAGTGGTAGCGGCTTATGTACCACCGGGAAAGTTAATGCAGCCTGTCAGGATGATGCCGAATGCAACACCGCAACGGATAGCGAGGACGGTACGTGTTCCATGATTACGCGTGAAGATACGCTCCTTGGTTTAGAGGGTTACTGTTTGGAAAGAGACACTGGCGTCAATATTAACGGCGACCGTTCCGAAGGCGCCTGTTTGACCTGGTTGCCGGTTGACCAACTCGCCGGCAGCACCGACCTCTACGCCAAATTCACCGAAGCCGGTTACTTTGAGGACACGTTCGCTTGTTCATACGTCTCTCCAATGGCGAACCTCAAGATGAGCGGTTATTCTAAACTCGGTGCGCCATATTCCTCTGGCGACATTGCTTGTGCTGAGTCGGGCCAGGAGGGTATTGCGGATGATGAGGCCTATTCGTTTGATATCGCACAAGAGTGCGCTGCCAATGCTCAGTGTCCCGAAGGTTATTGGGCTTTGTTAGGCATGCCATCATATAAAGAACAGGGAAATGACGGTACGATGTCTCAGGCTTGCGCCACCACTGGAGCTGGAAATGATTGTCCATTTGTGTGTATCCCTAAGGATGCGGTCTCTTTGGAGGGCGAAAGTTGCAATTCGGATAGCGCATATGTCGCCGGTTTAATCCAGGATATTGAGGGAGATTTAGAGGCGTTATCTGGACAGATCTTAAACTTCACTTTCAAATATAATTTAGCCAATGATGCTGAGATAATGGGCATGGCTATGGCTAAAGGTATCGATGATGCTAATGCTCTGTTCCACTATATATCTTTCGACTTGTTGGTAGAGGCACTTAGCGACTGTACTTTGAAGGGTGTTGAAGTAAATGAAGCTGTTGATGCCGCCGTGTTTGATACACCTGAGGGCGGAGGTTTCGTTGTGGTTAATGGGATCGAAGTACCAACAGATGTATATCGAGACTTGTACATGAAGGCGGAGTTCTATGCGGCATGTAAGGAAGTGACGCGCGTGTCTGACGGTGGGACTAAGGTCGATTACGCTTGGACGGACAGGTTGTTGGGTCCTGACAAGGAAACGTCATTCCCAGGTATTGTTGCTGACCCAACTTTGGACTTTGTTTACGGTACAAATCCTGGCCCATACGGCTTTGTCAGTATCGATCCAAGTACCTTGGAGGATGAGTGGCCATTAGTTGTCGCGGCCTGTGAAGAGACTGCGGCGAAAAGCATGGTTCATCCTGGAGGTCCAGCGCCATATAATAATTGTGCATATCTAGGCGGGACAAACTATTCAGCCGGTGGTGGTAGCGGTGATACGGGCGTCTCAGTCATTCCTTCGAATGAATTATTGACACGTATCAACCCAGCTACGGCTGATGCTAGAAGTTTTATCGGTTTTGCACAGCTTCATGCTAACCGTACGGAAATTAGCAACTGGGGTGTTAGTGGTTTCTTTGATGATGTCTTCGGGTCGATCAACCAGCTTTTTGCCGGCGTTAGCTTGCCTGGAATTGTGGATAATCAATTCAGTTGGAATTCTGAAGATAAGACGTGGCCAGATAACGAGCGCAAGTACGACGAGGGTGACATTGAAAACTTTAAAGTGGATGAAAGTGTCTTCGACGTCCGGGCGGAGCAGGGGAATCCGCCTAAGGTTATGTCGATCTTAAATGGTTCCTGTGTCGGCACTTTGTGTGAGGAGGGCAGTGAGAACGCTTTGACTTTGAACGATCAAAATTCAGGCAACGTTGAAGGTGAAGATTTCTTGCGCGCTTACCTGAAGTTCTACGCCGCCGCGGATAAGAATCAATTGCCGATTAGACGCGTTGTTATTGATTGGGGTGACGGTATAGAGAGTAGGTTAGATGGCTTCCAGGGTTCTGACTCAACAGATAACTTCTATAGGAATCACCGGGGTATAGATGGTGCTACGGATACGTCTATCTGTGATCAAGGTGATGAGTGGGGTGAGACACCGGAGAGCTGTGATCCAAACTACTTCTCTTATTCTCACACTTATACCTGTTCATCTCAGATCACCAGTGATACCGCCAAGGCTTGCCAATATAAGAATGGCGTAGCGACTAACAGTCCATGTTGGATCCCAGGTGAAGGCGACACTAAATCTTGTGTCTTCCAGCCCGCCGTCCACATCCGCGATAACTGGGGTTGGTGTACAGGTACATGTACCGCTGACGGCGACCCGGGTTGTTATGAGGGGGATGCTTATAACACATTGAGTAATGCCACGATCCTTCAGTCCGAGTGTTCTTACAATCGCGCGATTGCTCCGGGTGGTCCGGTAGATCCGTGGGTGTATTATCAGGGTACGGTGATCGTGAATTAATTGCAGCAAAAAGCGAGCACGTTCGTGCTCGCTTTTTGGTACAGATCAGATTTAATAGTAGTGTAAGCGTTGGATGTAAAAAGCCCCTCGTGCCTGGTGTGGCGACGAGGGGCGTGAAACCGCTAGCGGTTTGTAGGCCAGCGCTACAGCTCACACTTTGTGAAGGCTGAAGCCTGAAAGGCATGGGCGATGAGCACGAACTCGAAGGCGAGTGTGTCTTGGCTGAAGCTAGCTTCGACGATTTCGCTGTCGCCGTCCAGTACGGACACTGCAAATTCGTCGATGTCGAGTTCTGGCGTGATGCCACCGACACTGCCGTAGGTGCTGTCCCCGTTTGAATTCTGGAATTTTCCTTCTGCATCGATGGAGATCCAGACGTCGTGAGCGTATGACACCGTGTCGCTGCAGGCTGCCTGGCCAGCGTACGGGTAGCCACACTCGTACGACACGCAGTGGTGCTGCGGGTACAGCGTCATTTCGACGCTCGCCTCGACCGTTTTGCCGATCGTGACGGTGGCGTTGCCGCTACCGGTCACGTAGTCGCCGTTGTTGGCGATGTGGAATGGCTCGCCAGACAGGCTTCGCTTGTCGGGGTCGCCGAGAGTGAATTGGAGATCGCCGGGCTTGAGCCCTTCGATCTCGGTCTCCGTGTCTCCCAGGAACTCGCCGTTTGGCAAGTTGGCCTGGCATTCCTCCGCGCCGCCGTTGTAGGTGGCGTGGATCAGCAGCTTGCCGGTTTCGGCCGTGGTGACCGTGCCGGTGCCGCTGTCGGTGCTGGTATCGTCGTTGCCGACGCCGTTTCCGGTGCAGGCAATCAGGGCGAGGGCCGCGAGGGCCCGGAAGGTCTTGAACATGATGACTCCTCACGGCCACTTGGCCGTATGTTTGTGACGTGGACTGCCAGAAAATCTGACAGTGAGAACTAAAGCACGCAAAGGCGTGCTTAAAAAGATTGTGAAACTACAATCGGTCTCCTCTCCGATATATTTGGAGAGTAGCATATTTTTGGCTAAAAGTCAAACCAACGGGCTTTTGTCCACGTAGGTCAGCCGGAAAACGCCGACAGCTAGAACTTAGCGAATAATGGCCATAAAACTGAGTTTATTCAATTATGTCGGTTTATGCCGACGGCTTTTTGGTGTTTAGGCCGCTTTTCGGCTTGAGGCCTTGGGCAAATCAAGGTGTTATAGGAGCAGAACTTCAGTGTTCATCGGTGGCCACCGAGTCATGTGAGTGGGTAGATAACTGCGAAGTTCGTGAGCCTGCATAGCTGAACTCTCTTGTTAGAGAGCGCCTGCAAGCAAACGATTTCTTGGTCACTTCACTCACCGTTACAGACGCTCAGAATGTTTGGCTGGGGAGTCGAACATTCTGAGCTCGCCTCGATCCTCTCTGCTTGAGCCAGTTGCATTCCCCCTTGAGCAGGGAAGATTGATCATTCCGATAACCTTCCTAGAGGAGTAGACATGCGATATTTGAACGGTTTGTTGGTAGCGATGATGTTGTGGTGTGCGCATTTGGCCAGCGGTTGCTGCGGACCGGAGTGTCTGTATCATTCGGGGCCAATGCCGGTTGCTGAGATCCCAGAATTCACCGGCGGCGGGACGGATGCCATTATGGCGGACTTGCCCTTCGCTTACGGGTATCCGGGTGTGTGTACCCAGGGCGCACGTGGAACCACCTCGCACAACGCACGGAGCACTATGTTCGATGTCGACCTCGACACTTCCAACACTGTGGACGTGCCACTCTTCGCACCAGTGGGCGGCTTGGCCTACGTCCACGACGACGACCGCACGGGCGGCTTTGGCGTGCATATCAACATTGATCAAGGTGACGGTACTTACCTCATCTTGGGTCATATGGAGACCGTCTTCATCGACAACTTGAGCGAGGTTGCGGCTGGCCAATTGCTCGGCTTTGAGGGTACTACAGGCTACTCGTCCGGAGATCACGTGCACTACGGCCGGCATCAGGGTGATGCTTCGCTCGATGGCGTGAACGGGCAGTCTGTCGACGGCCTGATCCTGGACATGGAAAACAGCCCAGGCGATCACGTGCAGCTCATGACGAGCGACATGTGGTGCGCCTTGCCCGGCGGTCAAATGTACAGCTCCTTGCTGGAGACACCGCTGTGGCACCCGAACGGCAGCTTGGTGCAGGTACCAGGTAATTCCACGATTTACCTGGTTGAGAACGACCAGTACACGCCATTCCTGACGGAAGAAGCGTTTACCAGTCGCAACTACAGCTTCAGCGATGTGGTGCTGATCTCAGACAGTGAACGCGTGTGCTACGGCCAGAACGCTGGCTTGAGCGCCGCCACTGAAATCACGGCCGTGTTCGGTGCCTTTCCCAACCAAGCCGTGTGGCTGCTGGTGGGGGAGCTGACCGATCCCGACCGCTACCGTTTGCTGGTGCCAGACTCTGGCTGGCAGGCGGTCTTGAAGAGCTGGGGCATCACGGCTGCAACTTACAACGATCTGTATCACGAACCGGAAGAATCCGGCTTGGTGCAGGCTTATGATTATGCTGGTGCTGCGACTTTCCGAGACGGCAGCTTGATCTCGGCGGTTGAGGACAGCGCGGTGTACGTCATGAGTGACGGCGTGGCTCAACCCGTTCAGACCTGGGAAGCGTTCCTGTTGGCTGGTTGGGAAGACCGCGAGGTCATTGAGATGCGTGCCGAAGAGCTCATGGCCGTGGCGACAATGCGTGGCACGTGCGTCACCGATACCATGTGCTTGACCCGGACCGACCTCATTACTTGCGGGGGCCCGCAAGAGGTGCTGGGTGGCGGGGGCATCAACGCGGACATTGCAGAAGGTGATGACCTGGTTTTGACCTGGTTCACACCTGACGACGAAACAGTGGATGCTATCACGTTGCGCGGCGCGACTACTCGCTTGGGGCAGCCAGAAGGCGCCTGGGGGAGTGTCTTCAATGAAGTCCAGAACATCAACTCTGTCACCGTGACGGTGACGGACTTGGTGCCGGGCGACAGCTTCCGCTTCAGCGCTGAGGTGCTGGATGATGGCCTGCACAGCTGGTCCTGTCTGGCGCCGTATCCGCCCGGACAGGTCAGAGGGTCACTCATAGCTACTTACCAAGGCGACTACTTGGGCTACACCACGGTGGAAGATCCGCTCAGCCCAGGCTGTGGCCTGAAAATCGTAGTGCCGTAAGCAAAAACGCCACTCCGCTTACTCGTGGAGACCGGGTCACAACCTGGTCTCCATTTTTTCTTTTGGCGCGTGTTATAATCAGTTTAATTATGCGTGTCTTTGCGTTTTTGAAACGGCACAAGTTCATCTTTGCTTCAGTTTTTGCTGTGGCGCTGTTGGCGCTCGCTACTCCTGGACATTTTGCACTCGCACAGGTTGACCTGGGTTTGGTAGACACTGGCTTTGCGTATCTGGTTCTAGTCCTGGCCAATTTGATGATCTCAATTACTAGCTTTATCGGCACGACGGCGTTGTCGCTGATTGAGATGCTAGTAGTGCCGATTTTGCAATACAACAATTTTTCCTCTAGCCCCACGATTGGTATGGGCTGGGCCCTGGTGAGAGATGTGGTCAATATGTTCGTAGTTTTGGTGTTGCTGGTGATCGCCATGGCGACGATTATTGGTTATGAAAAGGTTAATTGGCAGAAAAACTTACCGCAGTTTTTATTGGCGGTGATTTTGGTGAATTTTAGCCGGACTATTTGCGGTTTACTGATTGACTTCAGCCAGGTGATCATGTTCACGTTTGTGAACTCCCTGTTAGATGTAGCCGCCGGTAACTTTGCGAATTTAACCGGCATCACAGACTTTGGCCAATATTCTAATAGCGCCGCCCGTAATCCAGATGGATCCCCGTCTACCATTGATGCCGTTCAGCAGCTCGGAGCGGCGTATCTGCTGTTCATTTTGTACGTGTGTATCTTTGCGGTTTTGTTACTGTTAGCCTTGGTCTACATTTGGCGCATTATCATGCTCTGGGTTTTGGTGATTATGTCACCGCTAACCTTCTTTACTTGGGGACTGGGCGGCATGTTCTCTTTTGCGGCCGGTGCCACTTCTGACTGGTGGAAGAAATTCACCTCGGCCTTGATCATCGGTCCCATGTTAACCTTTTTCTTATGGTTAGCTTTGGCCACCGGTTCTGGTGATATTTTGGCCAGTGAGGGCTTTGAGGCCGGCGAGCCGTCCGTGAGCGGGACATTAGTTAGTTTAGAAACTTCCGGACTCTTATCGACCTTTTTGGGTCTAGCCTTGCTCGTGGTCGGTATGCAGCAGTCCGCCGCCACTGCCAGCAGCATGGGCGGCTTAGCTCAAAAAGCCCTCGGTGACGAAAAACTCGGCCAAAAACTCATCGGCGGCGCCATTCGTTACACCGGTGGTGGCTTAGTTCAACGAGCTGGAACAGAGGTCGGTTACACAGCAAAACGTGCTGGAGTTGAGGGTATTCGGACAACTTCAGATTTAGGTATAAAACTCGGTCAAACTGTTGCAGAAAGAGTCCCAATTGTTGGTGGAGCTATTGGTAGACAAATGATTAATACTTCAGGTGCTGTTCAGCAACGTGCTGAAGGCGTTCAGAAAGAAGGCAGAGTTGCTTCTCAGAAACGACTCGGTGCCATGACTGACTCTCAGAAGTCAGCTCACTTAAGTTTGCTGGCGGCTGACAAAAAGTTTGCGATTACAAGTAGTGCCAGAGACGATATCGCTAATCTACAACTTGAAGTTGCGACTAATAAGAATTTACGTAAAGAGAATAAGAGCAAGGCTGAGGCCAAACCTAGTCTGGATGCCAATGGTTTAAATCAGAATGATCGATTAAATATCGTTGCTCTGAAGGATTCTGAGTCCAAGAAGGGCGACTTGGACGAAAATGCTAAAAAGAATGTGGCTACCTTTAAGACCGAGCAGGCTCATTTGCTTGATCAAGCGTTGGGTAAAGGAGAGCTGCGTAAACATATTCAATCAGATAAATTTAACGGTCGAGACTTATCTAAAGAGGCTGTGGCTGATGAGGATGTCATCGCTCAACTCAAAGATAGAGTTGTTAGGACTAAGGACGATGGTGCGGTCGTTACTGCGCACGAAGAGCTCATGAATGGTGCATACGGTAAAGATTTGGCAGAAGCAGCTAAGCGTGGCAGCCGTGTCGCGATTGGGAATAGTTCGCCAGATGCACAGGGTCCAACCATTGCTAAACTTAAGCCTCAGGTAACGAATAAATCGGGTGAGGTCGTCGATGTGGAAAGGGCTTATACCCCTGCGGAAATCGCGTCCAATATTGAGTCAGGAAATTTGCAGCCAGATAAACTGAAGGTTGAGGATATCGAGGGACCTAACAGCGTTTCCGTGACCAAGGCTATTATCGATACTGACTCGATCTCTAAGTTATCCACGTCAGTTAGGGATGCCGTTGTTGGCGTGGTTAACTCTCTACCTAAAAACGCGCTTTCAACTGTACAGCGAGCTAACGTCGATAAGTCATTATTGGATAGTGGTAGTGACCCAGTGCAAATTGGTTTAATGCCAAGTGACGCGGCAGATGGTGGTATGTTGAATGCGGAGATGCATTTGCGTATTGAGCAGATGGTTAAGACTGAACCGTTGTCTATTCGTCATTTACAATCAGGTTTGCCACAAGATTCATCAGAACAAAGTGATATCGCTGATACGATTATTGATAACTTGCAGGCTGACGGTATTACCAAGTTAGGTCAGCGAGCTCTAACTGCTTCTGGTCAAGATTTAGCTGATATAAAAGCAACTTTAGCTACCGTTGGTCGGGCTATTCAGGCTCAGTATATTCGAGCTGAAACTGATAAGTCTGTTAATGTTTCCGCGTTAGAGAAGGCTCATCGAGCAGCATCTCGTTATATTGCTTAGCAGTTTGAATGCTTCGGAGCTATGTCGTTGCCGCAATTACTAAAAATTCCATCGGTACAAGCCTTTCTCATGAGCGGGGATATTTTTGATGCTCTGGAAGATATTTGTAAGAAATTTAACTTGCCGCCGGAGCGTTCGGAGGAATTTTTAGATCTTTGTGATGCCGTCATGAATGGCGACTTGCCGATTGATCACATGCCACGGTTGATCGAAGAAGCCTTTGCGGTACAGCCAGACGTTGCGAATAAAATTGCGCTTGAAGTGATTGGTTACAGACTCTTGCCACTCGCCAATATAATTCCTGGAGTAGAAGAAGCTTTAGTGACTTTTGGTGGTAAAGTGTCAGACTTTCCAAATATTCGTGTTGCCACGGATGACACGGTAGAGCGTTTAAAGATTGATGAGGTTGTTACTGCCCTTGGTCTTGATCTATCTGATGTACTTTTGAAACGTTTAGCTTTCTTACTGAAGCAATATTCGGACGGCGAGAAAACTTTAGACTCGCTGAAGGTCTATTTCACTCGTTCACTGAATATTGGCGGTTTGGGACTCAAGCAAGACGTGGCAGAATCTTTATACGCGGCTTTAGCGGCGGAACTGACAGATTTGGCTACTGTACACGGTGCAAAAGTCGCAACAGTACCTGAGCCAGTTGTGGCCAAAGCGGAGGGTGAGAAGCCGGTGGTCGTAAAGCCGGTGGTTGAGATGGCGAAACAGGAGTTAGTGGTGGCGACTAGTCATGAGGTGGCGGCTGAAGTGCCGGTGATTAATACTAAACGTGTCCCGCCACCGTTACCTAAGCGGCCAATCAATGTGCTCGCACCCATGGTGCCTCCGGTTACCGGGGCTGCTGTTGCGCCACCGGTTAAGCCTGTGGTCGCGACTGCTCCAGTGACTCCGAGCAAGAAGTCAGAGCTAGACATGGATCACGCTGAGTTGAAAGTTTCGGCTAAGCGGGCTGCGAGCGCTAAGAAGCTGACGGCTAGCTCTGAAGATAGTTTCGCCGCGGCTCTAGTGTTAGCCACTGAACAGGCGGCAGATGTGCTGAAGAAGGCTAAAATCTCAGAAAAGGTCTTTGCTGATTTGGCTAGCAAAGCTATTCGTGGTTTGCGGGATATTTATCAGACTCGGGATATCGCAGAACGGGACTGGGGTCTGAAGGGTGGGGATTTAGCGGCCTTAATGGCAGCGATCACGGCCGGGGTGGACGTGTATCAAAATTCTCCGGTAGTAGTGTCTGAGACTAAAGCTACTAAAAAAGGCGGCTCGAATTCAGATCAAGAGGGTCAGGCGTTGGATGCCAGGTTTGATAAGTTAACAACTTCTGAGGCCGATTTACAGGTTAAACCCACTCACACGGAATTAACCGTGGGGAGTACAAATTTAATGTCTGGCAGTGGTCAGAAGAAGATGGTGGACGTGGTGAGTTCTGCTAGGTTGGCGGGGCCAATTGAGCAGCTGGGACGCTTAACGCCTGCTGAATTTAGGCGGTTGTCTAGTAACGCGGGTGAAGCTGGTCAAAAGATCGAAGATTTGTTGTCAGCTTTGGAGGCTACGTCTTATGAGGAGCGTTTGAAGGGTGTGTTGGCTTGGAGAAACAGTCCCATGAATCAATTGTATTTACAAATCACGGCTGAAGCGTTGTCTCAAGGTTTAACTTTGCCAGAAGAGAGTAGCCGGCGTCGGGCGGCCGGACAGGATAGTTTGAGCCCGGCTGAGATCAAGGCCTTGGCCTTACTAAACGCTAAGATTAGGTTCTAGACGTGATCCGGATCGTGCTATACTGAGGGCATGCCGCGGAATCAATTTGTGGTCCCACAATTTCTAGACGTTGAGGCCAAAATCATTGGCCCGATTACGGCTAGGCAATTTTTGATCATGCTCGCCACGCTGTTGGTGGAGTTCATGTATTACAGCATCTTTTTAAATATTTTCATCTTACTCGTGTTGGGTATTCCAACTTTAGCGCTCGGGGTCGCCTTTGCCTTTGGTAAGGTCAATGGCCAGCCGTTTCATTATTGGGTGGTGAGTGTGGTGCAGACTTTGCGTCGTCCGGGTAAACGGGTGTGGGACAAGACTTTGAGTGACGCTGACTTACGTGTGTACTTGAAACATGAAGCCGTTGAAACGGCGCCGCTAAGACTAGTAAAACAACCGCTAGAAATGTCCAGACTGTCAGAATTGTCCATGGTGGTGAATACCGGCGGTGTTTACGAAGGTGATGATAACCAGTTGTAACGTATGGCTGATAAAAAGAGCAAACTCGCTAAGCCTAAAGTTGGGCCACCTACCCAGCGGTATTTGGATATTGCGGAAATCCGTGAGGATGTAGTCATCATGAAAGACGGCACTTTGCGGGCGGTGTTGCTGGTGTCTAGTATTAACTTTGCCTTGAAGAGTGAAGACGAACAGCAGGCCACCGTGCAGGGCTACATGCAATTTTTGAATAGTTTGGAGCATCCTATCCAGGTGGTGATTCAGTCTAGAAAAATGAATATTGACGGTTACATGGCGCAGCTGAAGCAACAAGAAGACACGATTGCGAATGAGTTACTCAAAACTCAGATTCGCGATTACATGTCTTTTGTGTCTGAACTAGTGGAGCTGGGTGAGATCATGCAGAAGCAATTCTTTGTGGTCGTGCCGTATGACCCTAGTGAAACCAATGAGAAACGTAAGAGTTTCCTGACCAGACTGCAGTCGGCGTTTTCTCCGGCCAGACTTTTGAAGCTGAATACTAAGCAGTTTAAGGACAGACGTGACAGCTTGATTCAACGGGTCGCAAACGTGGCTGGTGGCTTACAGAGTATGGGTTTGCAGACGGCGGTGCTAGATACTCAGAGCTTAATTGAGTTGTATTACACCTGTTATAACCCGCAGATTTTGGACACTCAAAAGTTGGTTGATTTGAATAAGTTACAGGTAGAAACCAAATTTTAAGCCTTATGGCCTTTGATCTAGAACAACTCAAGCGCCAACAGTCGCAGGGCGCGGTTAAGCAGGACAAACCGTTAACCGATAAAGAGCTGAAGGCTCTTGAGGAAAAAACTACCTTAGAAGAGGAGCGAATTTATCGTCGGGGAACGGTGTCAGTGCGGGATTTGATCGCCCCGGCCGCTTTTGAAGTTCAGCCTACGCACCTCATGTTGGGCGATGTTTTTGTGAGAACGTTATTCGTGACTACTTACCCCAGATACGTGGGAATTGGTTGGGGGTCGCCGATCATCAATTACAAAGGCACCATTGACGTGGGCATGTTTTTTTACCCTATTAAAGCTGAGGTCATTTTGAAACAATTACGTGACAAAGTGGGTGTGCTGGAGGCACAAATTGTCTCAGATAATGAAACTGGCAAGCCTAGAGACCCAATCCGAGAAACGGCCTTGCGTGACGTTGAGCAACTGCGTGATGACCTGACTCAAGGGATTGAGCATTTTTTCCAGTTCACTTTTTACGTAACTATTTACGCTAAAACCAAAGAGGAGTTAGACAAACGCACCGAAAATATCGAATCAATTTTCGGTACCAAGTTAATTTACTCTAAGCGCGGTTTTTACCAAACGGAACAGGGCTTTAATTCGACTTTGCCGCTGTGCAATGATGAATTGATGATCACGTTCAACATGAACACCTCCCCGATCGCCTCATCTTTTCCGTTTACATCATCTGACGTAACTAGCGATAACGGAATTTTGTACGGGATCAATCGGCATAACAATTCCTTGGTGCTGTTTGATAGATTCTCCATGCAAAACGCCAACGCGGTGGTGTTCGCCACTTCCGGTGCGGGTAAGAGTTACACGGTCAAGCTGGAGATTCTGCGCTCCCTCATGATGGGTACGGACGTGATTGTTATTGATCCAGAAATGGAATATCGGCAGTTAACTGATGCGGTGGGCGGTACGTTTGTGAACGTGTCGCTGGCCTCGGATGCCAAGGTCAATCCTTTCGATCTCCCTAGGCCCAAGGGTGATGAAACGTCCGTGGAAGATATTCTGCGTAGCGCCGTGATTACCTTGAAAGGTTTGTTGCGTATCATGATCGGTAAGCCCATGGGTGAAGCCGCTATTTTAGGCTTTACGCCAGAGGAAGATAGTATTTTGGACCGGGCCTTGCTGGAGGCTTATGCTAAAAAAGATATTACGGCTGATTTATCTACCCTAGAACAGGTGACTGAGTACCCGGTGCTAGATGATTTGCTGGATGTGCTAGAGGGCATGGACGGTGCCGCTAACTTGGTGGCTAGGCTGCAAAAGTTTACTAGCGGAACTTTCTCTGGCTTATTGAATTCTCCTACCACGGTTGAGATGAAGAACCAACTAGTCGTCTTTTCTGTGCGTGATTTGGAAGACGAACTCCGCCCAATGGCGATTTATACCATTGTTAATTACATTTGGAACGTGGTGCGGTCAGAGCGTAAGAAGCGCATTTTGTGTATTGATGAAGCCTGGTGGCTCATGCAAAATCAAGATTCTGCTAAGTTTATCTTCGCCCTTGTTAAGCGAGCTCGTAAGTACTTCTTGGGCGTCACTACCATTACCCAGGACGTAAATGACTTCTTGTCATCTCAGTACGGCCAAGCTATTGTGACCAACTCTTCCATGCAGATTTTGCTCAAGCAGTCGTCTGCTGGCGTGGACTTGGTCGCTAAAACCTTCAACCTGACTGAGAGTGAAAAGTATTTGTTACTTGAGGCGGCGGTCGGGGAGGGGATTTTCTTTGCTGGTCAAAAACATGCCGCCATGAAAGTTGTGGCTTCATACACGGAGGATCAAATCATTACTACTAATCCCCAGCAGCTCTTGGATCAAGAGCGGGCCCGCGAAGATTTTCAAAAATCTTTAGCTGCCGCAGGTGCTGAACCTGAAGCTGAGACTTAATTGATTATGCTAACTAGAAAACGGGTCGAAATCATTGTGGCGGTAGTGATCTTGCTGGTCTTGCTCCTGATTTTAGCGTTAGTCTTGAAGAAGCCTAAAGACACCACTGAGACCATTGTTGAAGCTGAGCCGGTGATTAAAGAATTGCCAGAAGTCCAGCCAGAAGATGTGCCGGCGCCAGGCGCGGTGTCTGCTGGCACGGTAGCTAGAATTTTTGTGGAACGCTTTGGTAGCTACTCTTCCGAATCAAACTTTGAGAACGTGGATGACGTGATGCTGTTGGCGACTCCGGCCTATCAGAGTACTTTGCAAACCTTGGTGGCTGGTTACCGTCGTCAGTTAGACGAGGCCTCTGGTTATACGGGCATTTCTACCATTGTGATCGGCGTTAAGACTGAGTCTGTGACTGAGACTGACGCTACACTACTCATCACCACGCAGCGTCAGGAGGCGGTAGGCAGCCCGGGGAACGTGTCCGTGCGTTACCAGGACGCAGAGGTGAACTTGGTTAAGTCGGGGGAAGATTGGTTGATCAATGGCCTTACCTGGAAGTAAATTGCTAACTTGGTGCTTAAACGCGGTCTTCCCGCGTTTTTGCGTTAACTGTCAGACTGAGGGCGCTTTGCTGTGTCAGACTTGTTTGGCTGCGTGGGAACATGAGCCGCCGGCCCCTGCCAGTGACCACATCTCCTTATTCGCGTACGCTAATCCGCTGGTGAGACAGCTGATTTGTACCTGGAAATACACGTATGACCAATCAGCTTTTGAGCTTTTGAAAGCCGAGGCTAGTTTGCAGTTGGCACCTTTCAAATCACAACTCTCAGCTTTGGGTGTGGAGGCGATTATGCCGTTGCCGCTTAGTCCCAAGAGATTACGTGAACGTGGGTTCAATCAATCACGTTTGTTAGCCGACTGGTTGGCTGGGGAACTTAACCTGCCGGTGTGTGAAGGCTTGGAGCGGACTCACCGAGCTGGACATCAAGCTGATCTGGGCTATGACGAGCGCAGGCTAGCTATGGCGCAAAGCCCGTTTCGTTTGAAAGCTGGAACACCAGTACCGGCCAAGATTTTATTAGTGGATGACGTCTGGACGACCGGCGCCACTCTAGGGGCGGCAAAAGGAATTTTAGAGCAACAGGCCGGGACGCAGGTTTTTGCCCTAACTTTAGCCGAAGGATAGGGTATACTTGCAAATGCGACACTGTCGCGTTATACTTTGAGTATATGTCTCATACGCAGCCCAGTCCCTTAATCTTCAAACTGCAGACGGCCGGTTTCAAGATCACTAAATTACGTGCCGCCTTGCTAGAGATTTTTTCTACCAAGCACCAACCCTTAACGCTTGAGGAGCTGAACGTGTACTTGAAAGATCGGGAAGTGGCCGTACACCGCGCGACGCTTTACCGCGAGATCGACTTTCTCACTAAACAGAAACTCATCCACGCCGTAGTCTTGTCTGACACTAAGCTCAGGTACGAGTGGTCGCAATTAGATCACCATCATCACGCCGTGTGCTTGCAGTGCCACAAGATTACCGACGTCGCTATTGACGAGACGGTGCATGAATTGGATGAGCTTGTAGCGAGTCAGCACAATTTTCAAGTTACTCGTCACACCTTAGAATTTTTTGGACTGTGTAGTCAGTGTCAAACCGTATGAAAACTCATGTCGTTAGCTTGATCTCCGTCATTTTCTTTTTAGGTATCTTGGGCGTGGTCATTTGGCTCGGAGCACCAGATACCAAATCTGTGCCGCGGGAAAATCGCTTGTTTGTAGTCACCACCTTATATCCGTTAGAAGAGTTGATTCGTCAGGTGGGCGGTGAGTACGTGTATGTGGCTAACCTGATTCCGCCTGGTGCTGAGCCGCATGATTATGAACCCACACCCCGTGACGTGACGGATTTGCTGCAGGCGGATGTGCTGGTGTATTTGGGTGGGGGTTTAGACGCTTGGGCTGAGGATCTGGCTCCAGATGTCATGGCAGCCGGCGGACTCACTTTAGGCATTGAGACGGTGGTGCCATTTTATGAACTGTCAGGTGGGGAGGTTGAAGTAGTGGCAGATGATCATGAACATGAGCACGGCAATATCGATCCGCATATTTGGTTGGATCCGGTACTCATGCAACAGGCAATTGAAGGAATTCGGAGCACACTCACTAGTGCAGATCCGGTCCGTGCTCAAATTTATGCCGCTAACGCTGAGGCGTATACACTGAAGCTCATGGATTTAGCTGATGAATATACCGCCGCCTTAGCTCAATGTCAGCTTAATGATATTATTGCAGCGCATGATGCCTTTGGATATTTGAGTCGACGTTACAACTTCAATCTGCACTCGATTGCAGGCATGTCACCGGACGCCGAGCCGTCTGTGAAAGATTTAACTGCCTTAGCGCGTACGGCTAGAAGCTTGGGTGTCAAGACGATTTTCTTTGAGACTTTAGTTAGCCCAGAGTTGGCTCAGACTTTAGCTAAAGAGATCGGGGCTGAGACAGCTGTCTTGAATCCGCTAGAAGGGTTGACTGAGGAAGAATTAGCTAACTCTGAGGACTATCTCTCAGTTATGCGTACCAATTTGGAGGCCTTAAGTGCCGCTATGTTATGTCGGTAAAAGCTAAGACCTCAGTCATGAGTGTGCAAGGGGTTACCTTTGCGTATGCTAAGAATCTTATCTTAGACAACGTATCTTTCGATCTCAAGGCTGGGGATTACGTGGGGATAGTTGGGCCAAATGGGGGAGGCAAGACGACGTTGTTAAAAATCATGTTGGGCTTACTTAAGCCTGAGCAGGGCGAGGTGATTTTGTTGGGTGATCCGGTTAAATATTCAGAATCAAGAGCGAGAATTGGGTACGTACCGCAGCGTGCTGCGGCAGAAGATAGACTATTTCCAGCTACGGTCGAAGAAGTAGTTTTGAGTGGCCGAACGGCCATGCGTGGGTTTTTATCCATGCGTTCCAAGGCGGATAAAGCTGCGGTTAAACGTGCCATGAAAACAGCGGATGTAGCTCATTTGGCTTACCGCAGAATTGGTACCTTGTCAGGCGGTGAGCGTCAGCGCGTCATGATCGCCAGAGCTTTAGCTGGTGATCCAACCTTGCTCATGCTAGATGAACCCACAGCCGCCGTGGATGCACCTAGCCAAGAATCCTTTTACGCGTTTTTGAGAAAATTGCATGACCAAGGTCTGACGATTGTGATCGTGTCGCATGATTTGGATATTGTGACGCATGAGGTCGATACTGTCCTGTGCTTGAATAAGCATTTGGTTTGCCACGGTCCCACGGAGGAGGTCATGGAGACCGGTGCTATGGATAAGACTTACGGTAAAAAAGCTAAGATTTTACATCAGCATTAGCGTATGCGTCATTTTTTGTTAGGGCTGTTGTTGCTGGTAGCAGGTTTTGGTTGGGCACCGTTAGCCTTAGCTCAGGACGAGCCAATTGATAGTCAGGAGTACGCGCGTGGCAAGGTGATTGAAGTCATGGAAGATCATCCTGGCTCGGCCGCTCCGTTTGATGATGCGAGTCAGGTAGTTTTGGTTGAAATTTTATCTGGAGAAGATGAGGGGCAAGCCATAACGGTGACTTACACTTTTTCTTCCGCCAGTTACCGGGATCAGAGACTGGCTAAAGGCAGCCGCGTGGTCATGGCGGAGGTCATTGATGCGAGAGGTTCGAATTATTACATCTTAGATAGTTATCGTTTGCCGACAATCCTGATTTACGTAGTGATCTTTGCCTTGACCGCCATTGCCTTTGGCCGCATGCGTGGCGCTGGGTCACTGCTCGGATTATCTGTGAGCTTGTTGATTTTGATGCTATTTGTGGTGCCACGCATTATTGCCGGGGATAGCCCGATCCTGATCTCTTTCATTGGTTCATGCGCTATTGCCGTGACGTCGATTTTGCTGGCACACGGTTTCAACAGGCGCTCCTACGTAGCACTCGTAGCTACCCTGGTGGCGCTGGTGGCTGCCTTTGCTCTAGCTTTATTGGCGGTAGGTTTTGCGAGTTTAGCCGGTACAGGTACAGAAGAAGCGGTATTTTTACAGCTGAGTTATTTGCCTACTCTTGATCTCCGTGGCTTATTGCTTGGTGGCATTATCCTGGGCTCTCTTGGTGTCTTGGATGACGTGACTACCGCTCAGGTGGCGGCCGTGGATGAGATTAGCCGCGCCAACACTAGCCTAGGGGCCATGGAGTTGTATAAGCGGGGGATTTCGGTGGGTAGGGACCATATTGCCGCCTTGGTGAATACGTTGGTGTTGGCGTACGCTGGCGCCTCTTTTCCACTCTTTCTGCTCTTTGCCTTGCCAGAGCATCCACCGCTCTGGATTATCTTGAATAATGAAAATATCGTGGAAGAGGTGCTGCGGGCTTTAGTCGGTGGTACCGCCTTAATGCTAGCTGTGCCTATTGCCACTGCTTTCGCGGCCGCAGTTTTTGGCTCGTTGGCTCGTCCTGCCTCTGCTACGCCTACCAAACGTTTAGCTCATCATCACTAGTATGTTAGATTTTCTCGATTTCGATTTCATGCGCCGCGCCTTGGTGGCTGGTCTGCTCATTGGGGCTGTGGCACCATTGCTCGGTATGTTCCTGACGGTTAGGCGTCAGGCTTTGATTGCAGATACGTTGGCACACGCCTCCTTGGCCGGTGTAGCCTTGGGCTTTTTGCTAGGTATCGACCCTTTGTTAGCTGCTGGTGTCACTGCAGTCATCGCAGCCTTGTTTATTGAGAAATTACGTACGCTTGGTTGGTTCTCTGGTGATTCGCTTTTGGCGCTAATCTTGTCAGGTAGTTTAGCGTTTGCAGTGGTGGGCATGAGCGCGGTTAACAAATTTAATGCTGGTGTACTCCAATACCTCTTTGGTGGCATCACTACCGTCAGCGTTCACGACTTGTGGTTGATTGCTGCGGTTGTGGGTGTGGTGCTGGGTTTGTGCATTTTATTCTTTAAAGAATTTTTTCTACTCGCTTTTGATGAAGAGGTCGCCAAGGCCCAGGGTCTCAAGGTGGCTGTTTTGAACACCGCCTTGGCCCTCATGACGGCCATGACCGTGGCGGTGGGGATGCGTGTGGTGGGAGTACTACTGATGGGGGCGCTGATGGTGATTCCTGTGCTAGCGGCGATGCGTTTAGGCTTGAGCTTTAAGGCTACCAGCGTTGTAGCTGTGATTATTTCCTTAGTGTCAGTGGTGACTGGTTTATTACTTTCATATACTTACGACATTGCAGCTGGGGGAGCGATTGTGTTAGTGGCGATTGGGATTTTTGGTGCTATTAGTTTGAGTGTCTTTAGGCGCGGTTAGTTGTGATGAGCAATTAAAAAATCCTCTCCAAAGAGAGGATTTTTTGGTGCGAGCGGAGGGATTCGAACCCCCGACCCTCAGCTCCGCAAGCTGATGCTCTATCCAGCTGAGCTACGCCCGCAGGTCTGCCTGGATAATTTACGTCTACAACTTATACACTCTAGACAGGGTATCTGTCAAACTCTCCGCATCTCTATCTAGGTTTTCAAAGATAAACGGCAAGAGCTCCTCTCTGACCTGAATTGGGTCGGCATCCTCAAGCGGAATGGACATCATGGGTGTGAGTTTGCCATTGAAGCCTAGGTACAGATTTTTGATCGCTGGGGGCTCGTAAATAATCGAGAAATCCTTGATATCCGCAAACGGAAAGAATTCGTTCTTAAAGACCACGCCGTCAGTCGTTATAGCCACTTGAACTCTGGCCGGTTTACGTAAGTCACGCATGAGCATGATGACCGCAAACATCACAATAATGAGAGCAAACACAAAGTTGGCAGATAGCAAAGCGTAAACTAGCATACCTAGCCCTAAGGTTGCCGCAATGACATACCATCTAGTCGACCTTTCCGTGGGTTCAAATTCCCAAGCTTCCCAGGCTAAAAGTACCCGGCCAACGTCGATGCCGTCCTCAAAGGCCTTTATGTCTGATTTTGGTGACTCCATATCATTGAAAAGTATACCACGGTAGGCTTGAAACAATTCGGCTTTTAATGTACCCTTGGGCAAGCTTGATTGGGTGTTTTAGTTTCCAAGCAATCCGGAGAGGTGGCCGAGCGGCTTAAGGCGCAGGTTTGCTAAACCTGTGAACCAGCAATGGTTCCGGAGGTTCGAATCCTCTCCTCTCCGCCATTCGACTCGCTTCGCTCGCTCATGGTCTCCGACCACTTGGGAAGGCGAAGCGAGTCGAATGTCCTGAGTCAATCGAAGGACAGATACATGAGTGCGCAATACTTTTTGTATATTTTAGAATGTCGTGACGGGAGCTATTATGTTGGTTCCACGAATGATCTTATTGCGAGAGTTGACCGACACAATGCCGGCGCAGGTGCAGATTGGACTAATGATCGCCGCCCAGTAAAACTCGTCTATCAAGAAACGTACGATTCCATGCTTTCGGCTAGAAAACGAGAAAGACAACTCAAAGGTTGGTCGCGTTACAAGAAAGAAAATCTTATCAACGGTATCTGGAAGAAGCTCTAGCTAAAACAACCCCACGCGGGGTTGTTTTGGTGTCTGCTACAACCCCTCCAGGTCTTGGACGGGGATTTTGCGGAGGTCTTGGTTGGTGATGCCGAGGGCCAGGAAGCGCATGATTTGGTAGGCTAGGTCACCGTCGGCCATGTAATAGCGTTTACCGTCATTGGGATTGATATACCACGCCTCACCACGCTGCTCGACCTGTAACACTATGCGACCCTTGAGTTGATCTATTAAGTCGTAATCATGATTTTTTATGCCAGCGCCGAGTGGATCCGTGCCTAGTAGGATCTCGTCGATGTCAGAGACACCGTCACTGTCGCTGTCA
Organism: Patescibacteria group bacterium; assembly: GCA_049296775.1. Lineage (GTDB taxonomy): Bacteria > Patescibacteriota > Patescibacteriia > UBA9934 > UBA9934 > JAGORL01. The sequence continues at coordinate 88,903 of JBAQTB010000001.1, read as the reverse complement.
GTGCTCTGATTGTCTGTGTGTAGGCCTGCTTCTAGACGATCATCTAGGCCATCTTCATCACTATCTTGGATCTGGAACCGAGTCTCTATCCCAACTGGGATTTTATCTAAATTTTCATTTGTAATACCTAGTCCGGAGCTACCCAGTACGTTATACGCGTCAGAGCCGTCTCTTAAGTAATATCGTCGTTTGGTGGTCGGCTCTACGTACCAAGCCTCACCACGCTCTTCAACTTGCAGCAAGATTCTACCAACTAAGCGCTCGATGAGTGATTCGTCTACTTCCTCAACGAGGGCTTTCTCTCTTTCAATGACGAGAATTTTACGTTCTAACAGCGCAGGATCATCTGAGACACAGGTTGAGCAGGGTAGGGCTGTGTCGGGTAGTAACATGGGGGACTGTTCTGGTGCTGCATCGAGTTTTTGAACCTGCCTTCGACCAGGTCTCAGGCTGCCTCCACTGTTGCCAGCACCTAAATTGATTGCGGTTGCAACGGTGACTGCACTTTCACTGGCTTTGGCGAAATTGCCGGCGTCATCAAAGACCCAAATGTTGAATCTGTAGTTGCCATTGGCGATGCCGGTGACATCAAGGCCGTCATTACCATCATAGTCGACCTCGTCTAGAGATGAGCTAGAGATTTCGTTGTCGTCGAGAGTGACGACTTGGCCACTCGTACGGTAATGAATTTTATACGCGGCAAAATCGCTGCTTGGTGATGGGGTACCAAAAGTAATCGCCACCACCCCGTTGGAGGTTAGGCTTAACGAGCCTGGGGCAGTTGGACTTTCTGAGTCAACTACCAAGGTTCCGGCGCTGCTAATGGTATTTTCATTGTTGTCATCATCCGTGACTGTAATATGTACGTCCGCATCTGAGACGTCGATAGCACCTTCTACAATGGTGTATTCCAACGAGTAAACATCATCCCCGGCGGTAGCATCGCCATTGGTCCCATCATCAAACATAGTCGCGCTATCACCATTGCCTAATTCAGACAGATCAGCCACGACTGTCTCTGCATCGCTATTATTATCGCCTGCGGCCGAGTTGTCCCAGGTGATGAGGACCACGTCAGCTACTCCGGCAATGTCGGCCGTGCCAGTGTCAGTGGTGATGTCCATGACGATATTGCCAGCCGTGATGGTTGGTTCTGTGATATCGACGGTGAAGGTGATGGTGTCTGGGGTGGTTTGATCATCAGTATCGTCGTTAGCTGTCAATCGTAGACAAGCAGTTTCACCATTGGCGCTGACATCGTCAGCTACCACGTCCCACTCAAAATTAACTGTATTGCTCCCAGCAGAGGTAATAATCCGCGTTGTGGCCGTGGAGCCAAGTTGATAAGCATTGCCGTTGCTAATGTCTGGTGGGCCGCCACTGTCATCTGTGGTGGCTGTAACTGTTCCAGCTAGGGTGGCGGGGTCCCAGGGGCCATCACAGGCGCCGTCTAGATCTGTTTCATATTCGATTTTTGCTCGCAGATCTTCATCATCAGCATCATCGACGATGATGGAGACTTCAATCGTTTGTCCGCCATCAAAAACCTGTTCTGCACTCACAAAAACTCCAGTTGGTTCGGCATTGGCCACGGTCGATTGTGACATGTCGGCCACGGTTTCTTCTTGTCCGGCAATATCTACCGCCCAAATTTTGTAATAGTAAGTGGTACCTGGACTTAGGCCTGTTATCGTCGTGCCTGTGGTGGTTCGTGTGGCTAGAGTAGCGTCATCACTGTTATCCCACTCTGTGGCCGTACCGGTTCTGTTTTGGACATGGGTTTGGTTGGTCCCAAACCAAATTTCATAATGGTTGAAATTAGTTTCAGTTACGGCTGACCAAATCAGTGCTTGAGTCGTTGGCGCAGATGCGCCGGCGGATAGGGCAGTTAAACCGGTTGGCGCAGTCGTGTCGACTGTAAAAGCGGTGACATTTAGCGTAGTGTCATTAGCAAAATCGTCAGTTACTGTGATTGCACAGTTGCTATATGTTCCTTGGGCTAAGGCGTTGAAAGTAATCGTATTGTTGCCTGTCGTGGCGGTGGTGGTAGCGCTAGCGCAGGAGCCGCCGTAGGTAATATCGCCACCTTCATCAGCGGAAAACGTATAACTTGGAGTGGTGTCAGTGGTACCGGTGGGCACGGGTGTGACTTCTGCCAGGGCGGGTCCGGCGTTATCCAGAGCAAATGCTAAACTGTCATCATCTAAACCGATTTCTCCGCCGGCGTCACGGGGCGTGACTCGGATGATCACGTCGGTGGCTGTGTTATCTAGTCCGCCGTTTTGGTTGCTGGCAGACTTTGAATCCCAGACGATTTCTAGACTAACAGGATGAGGTCCTTCTTCTGTGATATCAATCAAATTCGTGTGTCCAATCTGGAAATCATTTACGTCAATGGAGAGATCGCCATAATTAGGGGTAGCAGAATCAATCTGTCCGTTATAAAAAGTTGTGCCGCCATCTGGAGAAAAACGCATGCGCATTTCTACCCCTTCTAGATCGACATCGTAAATCGTGGTGGTAAATGTCACCAAACCTGAACCGTCTGTAGCCTGCGAGATTGAAGTTGGAGTTGTGGAATTTGGCACTGAGTTACCGGTAGGATCAGTGGCAGAGTTTAAATCTGCGACTGTTTGCTCATTTCCAAATGTATCCACTGCCCAAATTTTGTAATAGTAAGATGTATCTGGGGTCAGGTCGATAATGTGAGTGTGATGAGTGGAGGCGGTATTTAGGGCGAGGTAATCGTCATCATCAAATTCTACGGCTGCACCGGTACGATTCTGTACATCGCTTTGACTGGTGCCGTACCAGACTTCATAATGATCAAAATTTGTGTCAGCGGCTGAGGTCCAATTCAAATGTTGCGTAGTCGCAGCTGCACCAAAGCTCGTCCAATTAGCTAAGCCGGTTGGATCAACGTTATCTAAAGTAAGAGTGATGGTGTCGGGTGTGGTGGCGTCAGCCGCGTCATCATTAGATGTGGCGCGTAAGCAGTGCGTACCGTTGCCAGTTGGCACATCGGTGGTGGATTGCCAATCAAAAGTCACGGTATTCGAGCCGCTAGTCGTGATGATTCGCGTATTGACGCCGGGACCCACTTGATACGTTTGGCCGTTATCCACGTTTGGAACGCCACCGCCATCTGTAAAATCAGCCGTGGCTGGGCCTGCCAACGTGGCCGCTGCCCACGGGCCGTTGCACGCGCCATCTCCGTCAGTCTCGTATTCGATTTTTACTTGAGTGTCATCTAGATCGGCATCATCGACCTCAATGGAAATATCTACCAAGCCGGATCCATCAGTTTTTTGTGCGGCACTATTGAATGAGATCGTCGGTGGTGTATTGCTAGTCTCATCTTCGTAATCATAGGCGAAGGATGCGGTTTCATATTGGTCACTCCCAGCGAGTTCGTGAGATGTCCAGCCTGCATCCCAAGCGTCACCATCCCATTCTAGAGTATCGACATCGTTGACCGTGCCTACCGTGGTTAACATGATCGCATCAGAATTGGGGTCGGCGACTAAGATATGCCAATCCTTCAATTCAATCGCGAGAGGTAGGAGCTCAGCATCTGCCCAGCTGGTACCGGCACTATTCCAGACGCGGTAACTTAAGGTCAACAAGGTTGAGCCGTACGTGACCACAGCTTCTGCGCCGCCAGCTTCATACACCACGTCAAATAATCGATTATTCGTACCCACCACGCCACCAATGTTGGCCGCAAGTTCAGTTTGTGTGCCCCAGCTGGAACCGTTCCAGTAATTGGCGGTTAGGGTGTCGTCGTCATCAGATACTACGGCCAAGATTTGATCAGTAGTTGGGTTAGCCGCCATTTCTACCCACACGTTGTCTGCGGCACTCAAGCCGGTAATAATATCTGTCACCTGGCTGGCCCAGAGCGTCGATTTATCAAATTCACGGCTATGCATGGTGTCCGTAGCATTGTCATACCAACTAATCACAAAATCACTGGAAGATGCTTCCCAAGCACCACTAAAAGAGGTGCAGCGGTTGCAGGTTGTAGAGCCTGTGGAGACTTCTTGTAAATTGCCCCAGCTGGTACCATTCCAAATTTGGACATTGACGTCTGAGCTACCATCTTTAGTCACCATGGCCACGTAATTACTATTGGGATCGGCGTATAGTTTTAAGTTTTGGATGGTGGCGCCAACTGATAGCGCACTGGCCGGTGCTATCCAGGCGCCATCTGCCCAGATGCGGCAAGCTGGCGTTTGGTTGTCTGGACTCGTAGTCCGGTAGCAGACTAGGGCGCGTCCGCTCACGGTTTCATACACTACATCTGTGCCGCCGTTGCTGCCACTAGCCGCCGTGATTTCAAGTAAATTCCCCCAATTGGATCCATCCCAGATTTGGCAATTTGAATCGCCGGCACTGTCTTGGGTACAGAGAATCTTTTCCGTAGCAGCAGATGAGGGCTTACTCAGGACTTTTACGTACTGAACGGCACTGGTAACATCTGCAGCCGTGCCTTCACTTTCAAATCCGCCAGTATCACGTAACTTATATTCTGGAATGCTGGTATCACCACCACCCCTATAAACCAGCATGTCATCGACGGTATCAGCTGCTATGGAAGTGCTCGGAAATAAGAAGCTGTTCAGTAGTAGGATGGAAACAATCGCGCTGATCTTCTTAAACTTAAGCCGATGCAAGTAGTTACAAGAAAAGCCCATATGATTTGCATATGGGCTTCTAGAGCCTCTGGTGTATGGACTTCTGGAGTCTCTTTAAGATTGTGAGTTGGTCGTGAACTAATCTGAGACAGGCATTTTTTCCATGGCTGGGTGGGGTAAGGTTACGTTAGGGTTTTTAACATTTTCTGTGGCAAGAAAGAAACTCATTTTACGCTCACTATCCAGTATGGGGCATATTCTGAGGCTGGCGAGGTATAGGTGACCATCCTTATGTCTATTAATGACCTCACCAATGACCGGCTTTTTTTCTTCGATTAAAATTCGATACATTTCCGTATAAAATTCTTTGGGCATCAAGCCTCCCCACAGCGCCGGCGTTTTTCCAATAACTTCCGCTTCTGAATAGCCGCAAGCTCGCAGGATGGAGCTGTTGACGTAGACGATTTTGCCATTCGATTCCGCCACGATAATCTGCCCTGGAAATTTTTCTAGACTTTCTCCGAGGATAAAGTTCAGACTACCACAGCGCACGCATTTTATTTCTAAACGAGAAAGATCTCCCAATTGTTTTGCAAGTAGTTTACTGCAGCTCTTACAACGGATATCTCTGTCCATACCACTATACATAAACTCCAAAAATCAGGCCGCCTATCAACCTGAGCTTCCAGAGCTTCTATGTATAGTATAGCAGCTTTTCGTTGTTGGTAAACCTTTTCACCAATTTATCGTTGTATTTTACGACCTCGTGCCATTCTTCTAAAGGTCGGGTAAAATAATCAGCTCCCGGATTGGGATAAGTAGGTTTATACACCACCGTCCAAGCGGAATCGACGGTATTGATCGCGAGTAGCACTACTTCGTAAACTCCACCTTTATAGTGCCGATACAACTCTCCGGATTGGGGAGCGTCTTTAGGGAGTGGGGGAATGGGAGGATGTTGCGACATAGATTTAGTCGATATTCCGTTACACTATAGCTCCCCAGCTAGGCCATGGACAAAAAATCGAATATCTACTAAACTGCGGAGCGCACTGTTAGAGGCTCTCTGACGGTAAATTTGGAAGGGTGACCGAGTGGTTTAAGGTAACGGTCTTGAAAACCGTCGTACTGAAAGGTACCGCGAGTTCGAATCTCGCCCCTTCCGCCATTCGACTCGCTTCGCTCGCTCATGGTCTTCGACCAGCGAGAGGACAAAGCGAGTCGAATGTCCTGAGTTCATCGAAGGACGCGCTATCAAGCTTCGCTCGCTCATGGTCTTCGACCACTTGGGAAGACGAAGTGAGTCGAATGCAAGAACTCCTAGTTAGGGAGTTTTTTTGTTGCTCGGACCGTGGTACCCTGGAAAAAACTTGTTATGGCAAATATTAAAGATCGATATCAGGTGTCTCTGAAGGCGTTGGTGACTAATGAGCATGGGGAAGTCCTGGCGTTGAATGCTAGAACGGACGGTTCCTTTGCGGGTTATTTTGACTTGCCTGGTGGCCGGATTGATGTGGGTGAGTTTTCTGTGCCACTGCTCGAGATTTTACGCCGAGAGATTCAGGAAGAGTTGGGAGATATTCAGGTGGAGATCAAGCCTGCACCGGTAGCAGTTGGCAGGCACATGATTGGGGCCGAATCTGACATTGGTGACGGCGCAGCTATTCATGTGCTCTATCTCTTTTTTGAAGCCAAGTATTTAAGTGGGAATATTCAGACTAGTGCCGAGCATACGGGCTTTAGGTGGTTGGACTTGAGCAAGCACCGCTTACCTGACTTATTTAAGTCGGCGTTACTGGAGGGAGTGTTGATGTATAGCCAACAGCCGGACAGGACTTGATTTTTTTCCAAAACATGCTATCCTCTGGCGAGCTTTAATTTTGCTATGGCTTCTCATTTAAAAGATACAATTAGCTCAGTGACGGGCATTGGTGCCAGCAAGGCCAAGGACTTTGGGAGATTGGGTTTAACAACTTTACGCGACACTCTGTTCGATTTTCCCTTTAGATATGATGATTTATCCCACGCCGTCGCGATTGATGACGCCAAGCCAGGGAGCAAGGTAACCGTGCAGGGCACCATTGCTTCCATTGAAACGCGCCGGAGTCAAAAGTCTTGGCGCATGATGGTGACTGAGGCGATTATTGAGGATGGCACGGGTGCTATTAAGGCCGTGTGGTTTCACCAAGGGTTTTTGACTAAAGTTTTGAAGCCTGGCCAGGTGGTGTCTTTGGCAGGCAAGGTCGATGATAAATACGGCTTGTCATTGGTTAACCCAGTTTACGAAATCATTGGTACGGCCAAGGTTACCAAGGACACGGGCCGGATCATGCCGATTTATAAGTTGACCGGGGCTTTGACACAGAAGATTCGTAGAAAGGTGGCTGAGTCTTCACTGAGTGCGCTTAAGGAGGTTGAGGATTGGATGCCGGATCACATTTTGCGTGATGTTGAGTTGGTGCCACTGCCTGAGTCAATTTCTGAATTGCATTTCCCATCCTCTACTGACACCAAAGAAAAGGCTCTACGTCGGTTGAAATTTGACGAGTTTTTCTTGCATCAATTGTTACACGCTAAATCCAGACGTGAATTGAAGTTACAGAAGGCCCCTAAAATTCCGTTTGATGAAGCTGGGGTTAAACAGGCGATTAGTCAATTGCCGTTTATTTTGACCGGTGCTCAAAAGAAGGCTATCTGGGCGATTATCAAGGATATGAACCGTCCAGAACCTATGAACCGCTTATTGGAGGGCGATGTAGGTAGCGGTAAGACCGTGGTCGCGGCGATTGTGGCCCTGAATGCGGCTAGAGATGGTTGGCAATCTGCCATGTTGGCCCCGACAGAAATTTTGGCGGAACAGCACGCGCAAACTTTGCAGCGTTTGTTTGGTGATAGTGTGACGATCGCGCTGTACACCCGTACTAAGCGCCGAGTTGGCAATAAAGAAGTGACTAAGGCGCAGTTGCTAGCTGCTTTGAAGAATAACGCTGTGCAGATTGTGGTGGGTACGCACACGCTGTTAACCCAAGACGTGTTGTTTGAACGTTTGGGTTTGATCGTGGTGGATGAGCAGCATCGTTTTGGTGTGAAGCAGCGTCAGGCACTGAAAGACAAGCAGGGTGACTTGGACGGTATGCCGCATTTGCTCTCCATGACTGCGACACCGATTCCTAGATCTTTGGCGTTGGTGCTGTATGGCGATCTTGATCGTTCTATTTTGAATGAATATCCAGCCGGCCGTAAACCGATCAACACTCAAGTCATCGAATTGGGCCGTGAGGAACCAATTTACGAGACTATGCGTCAGGAAATGACCGCTGGTCGCCAAGTATTCGTGGTCTGTCCGCTCATTGAGGAATCTGATGCTTTGGGCGTTAACTCAGTCTCTCAAGTTTTCAAGGAGTTTGTGCTAGAGCCATTTAAGGGCTACAGAGTGGCCATGTTGCACGGCCGCATGAAAACCAAAGAGAAAGATGACGTCATGCGCGCTTTTGCGAGTGGTGAGGCGGATATGTTGATCTCGACCACTGTAGTTGAAGTGGGTGTGGACGTACCCAATGCTACGATCATGTACGTTGAAGGTGCAGAGCGTTTTGGTTTGGCCCAGTTGCACCAGTTGCGTGGCCGAGTTGGCCGCGGCGAGCATCAGAGTTACTGTTTCCTGCACCCGTCTGGCATTTTGGGGGAGGTGGCTAGGGAGCGCCTTAAGGCTATTGAGAATAGCCAGGATGGTTTTGATTTGGCGGAAAAAGATCTGCAGTTGCGCGGACCCGGCAACATCTTTGGCACCGAGCAATCAGGCTTTGAGCAGTTCAAGCTCGGTACCATGCACGATATCGATCTCATGTCATTCGCTAAAGACTTCTCTAAAGAGGTTTTGGATCAGAGTCCTGATTTAGCTGTTTATCCAAAGTTGCGTGACCGCTTATATAAGTACGTTGAAGAAGTACACTTTGAGTAAAGTGGATTAAATTCAAGCATCTTCTTACTCAGTTTCGCTATCCCGCCGTTTGTTTTCTGCCGGGATTACTCCAGTGGAAATCCGGCAAGAAGTGAGGAATAGCAAATCCCGTGCTGGCCGATACCACAAGACTAGATTGGTACTTAGGAAGAATAAAATCGGTCAGCGTCGGGTTTGCCCGAAAGATGCCGGATTTCACCCCGGTAGAAAACAGCGGCGGCGGCTTTCTTTGGATACTTTCTTTAACGCTAAAGAAAGTATCTCCCCCGGAAGGGGATCGCCGACGTCGGAACGATAAGTCTTATTTAAGTACTTCACGTACCATTTTGACCTCCTTAGGGGTAATGAAAGTTTTCATCCCTAATCGCTCAGCTTCCTTCAAGCGACGCTCTAGAAAAGGCACAGACCGGACTTCGCCGCCTAGACCTAGTTCACCAATGACCACAGCGTCACTCGCCAAGGGCTTGTTTTCTGCAGCGGAGATCACGGCGGCGGCTACCGCCAAATCGGCGGCATGCTCTGTGATCCGCATCCCGCCGACTACGTTCACGAACACGTCTTGATCGTAAATTTTAACGCCAGCACGTTTGCTAATAATCGCCAGGAGCATTTGCAATCTGCCAGCGTCAAAGCCGGAGGTGCGTCGTACCGGGTTTGGGAAGAAGGTTTTGTCTACCAGAGCTTGAATCTCAACCAGGAAAGGCCGGCTACCTTCCATGACGCAAGTGACGACTGACCCTGGGCCTGGCACACGTTCTTTGAGGAAACGAGCTGAAGGATTTTCCACTGTAATCAAACCTTTTTCGGTCATTTCAAATACACCCACTTCTTCTGTGCTGCCGAATCTGTGCTTAGCTGCTCGTAGCAATCTATACGCAGACTCAGGATCGCCTTCCAGTGTCAGCACTGTATCTACCAGGTGCTCTAAAGTTTTAGGGCCAGCGACTGAGCCTTCTTTGGTAACTTGTCCAATGATAAGTACCGGCACGCCGGTTGTTTTAGCGTAGCCAATGAGCTCGGAGGTGGCGGCCCGAACAGCCGTAGGCGTACCTGGGAAAGCATCCGCCTCAGAGGTCATCATGGTTTGAATGGAGTCGACTATAACAACACTCGGGTTTAGTTGCTGAGCAGCGGCTAAAATGGCTGGGACATCGACAGTATTAGAAAAAGCAATCAGTTTAGGTTCAATACCTAAACGTTCAAATCTTAATCGCACTTGACCTTCAGATTCTTCACCCGAGGCGTAGTAGGCGGTTTTGTTGCCGGCACTCCTGGAGAAAGAGTCGGCTAATTGGGCGACTAAGGTCGATTTTCCAATGCCGGGCTCGCCAGCCAGTAGCGTGACTGATCCAGGCACAATTCCGCCACCTAACACTCGATCAAATTCTGCCAGTTGGGTGGGGATGTGCTTGGTTTGAAAAGCGCTGGCAGTGCTGAGCGGCAAAACCGTAGCCGCAGCGACTTTTTTGCCCTTAGCTTTGCCGGTTCTGGCATCTGCGTCAGTATCTTCAATGATTTTCCCCCATTGACCACATTCCGTACACCGACCGGTCCATTTGGGGTATTGGGTATCGCAATGAGAACAAGCAAACATACACCTCTCAATCTATCCTCTCTACTACACTCAATCAAGCCAGCCTGTGTGTAGCTGGCTTACGGTGTGTTAGGGCATTGCTCGGGATCATTATCCGGACACGTTCTTAGAGTTACTTCACCAATGTTTTTAATGGCTTGATTGTACGCACTTTGACCTACGCCCATGAATAGATCAACGCGTCTGCCCTTGATTTCTGCCCCAGTATCTTCCGCGTACCAGATGGCGGCATTCGCGGCACTGTCTGGAGCGCCAAAGATTTTGAACACCGTTCCAAAAGGCATGTAGCTATTGTCTACCGCCGCGGTGCGGTAAGCCTGGGGTGGAGTGTCGATTAGTCCGTATCTTCTGGCTGTGGTTACGTCACAGTACGGTACGCTTGAGCTGAAGTTGTTACACGGTGCCCAGGAGTAGTTGAGTTTTTCACTGAAGCAAGATTTAATGCTGGATTTACCGGATATAGTTGGACAAGCGCACTGCATGGCGATATTGCATTCAAAACTAATACCGCCAAAACCTGTTTCACCGTATGCGGGGGCGTAGTAAGACGTGATGAAGAATTGTACGCCGGCCGCTAATTCAGCTGACGTGGGCGGGGTGGCGTTTTTAAATTTCGTTAAAGCACCCTGGTCGGCCGTACTGGCGTTAAAGGCAACTCTGTTAGAGTCTGCCGCAGGCGGTAAATAGTCTACACTGAGTGAATCAAAGGTGGTGGTAGCGGGATTGACAATGAAGGCAATGTTAAACGCAAGCAGTAAAAGAATGACACCCACGACTGCATTGCTAATGCGTTGTTTAGCGGCACTCACCTGATTGCTGTCACCTCTAGCGGTGGCGTATTGTAAGCCACCAATCATCATCATGGTTACAGCTACCAAAGTTGCGGCTCCCAGTAAAAATAGGTACCAAGCCTTAATGTATACACCTAAAATATTGCTCGTGACCTTGTTGCCATCACCTTCTATCGAAGCCTTTGTCCATTGTATTTTCCCGTCGTTCAAGATGGTATAGCCAATTCCAGGAATAACCACGTTAAGCGACGGAAAGATCTTCTCTCTAAGCGGCTTTTCATCAGTCCTGCCTGCGGCGCCGAGTGTGTTGCATGCAAAGTTGATCGTCATTTGCGTGAGTCCAAACGTATCTCCGTCATTTCTGAGCTTCTCTGTACACGCTGAGTGGCAGGCGTCTTCTGTCAGGATATCGCTAAAATCAGCCCTATACACTCCAGGACTAGCCTCGCCGGAACCCGTGCTTGGCTGTGGCCAGGTGCAGCTACAAGTATATTCCTGACAACGTGCTTGGTTAGCTTCAAATTCCGCCGCTTCATCTGTGTTGCCAGAGTCGAATTTAGCATCTAAATCAGCATCTCTAAGGGCAGCAAATGCCAAAGATGGCGTTAGGATGAAGGCGGTTAAGAGTAGGATGAAAAATTTCTTCACAGTTGGGAGATAAGGTCGTCTAGAAGACGTTTGAGTTCACTCGTGGTCATGGCGCCGGTGTAGCGTTCACGGTTAATGAACAGGGTCGGGGTCGCCGTAATCCCCAAAGCTAAACCTTCTTCAAAACCGCGTTGCACCAGTGGCAAAGTGGCCTGATTCTCTAGGCAGCGGGTGAACGGTCCAGACTTTAGGTCTAGTTCTGCTGCTATCTGAGTATACAGCTCAGCGCCTAGGCTGGCTTGATTAGCCATGAGCAAGGTGTGATATTCCCAGAATTGCTTTTGTTCGCCAGCACATTGCGCTGCCACGGCAGCATTTAGAGCCTCACTGTGTTGGGAGGTGTTAGGCATGTCTTTCCACACGATCTTAAGTGCTTCTGGATACTGAGATCTGAGAGCGACTAAACTTTGTTCTAGGTCAGCACAGTTTTGGCACTGGTAATCGCCAAAGTTGACCACTGTGATGGGCGCATCTTTGGGTCCCAGGCTAGGGTCGACAATGGTGACGGTGGGTGCGTCTAGAGTGGCGTCATCGGTAAAGCTGATTTTGTCTTTTGCGCCTAAAGAAAAGACAAAAAACAAAACTACAAAAGCTACAATCAAGGTCGCTGAGAATAAGAAGTGCCAAAAATAACGCATAACTAATCCAACTGGATGAGGTTTAGTCTACCGGAGGCGTCTGAGAAATACAGTTCATCCCCGTTACCAGAGACAGTTAGATTATACATGCGTAAATCTTTATCCGGGATAGCAATGAGATTAGTTTTTCCGGATGGGAGAGAGACGCTATACAAATCATCATAGGCGGTGACTAGTGAAGTGGCGGAGCCGCCACCGGCTGGCATGGTTCTGGGTACGGCGCAATACGCTAGTGCCGCTGAGGCAAAAGTGCATTTATTGGCGCTAGTTTTCACGCCAATGCGGACGCGGGTGTTGCCTTGGGTGTCACCACGTGAATCCGCGTACCAGAGGCTGCTGCGGTATTCATCTCCGGCATCAGCTACGGAATAGAGCAAATTTCTGCCGTCCGGTGCCCAGATATTTTTGAAATTCGAGCCGTTCACAATTAGTAACCCTGATGCTTCGCCATCACTCCCGATTAAGTAAATTTCATTCTGTCCAAAAGCACTGCCGCCCGAACCAGTTCTAGAAAAGCCGAGTGTATTGCCGTCCGGTGACCAGCTGACATCTACCAGGTCTTGATTGGCACCAAGTGGTGCAATGACTTGGGTGTTGGAGCCATCGGTGGCGGTGACGACTAGAGCCCGGTTGGAGGGATCTGTGCCTACGCTCTTGCTGGCGATGGCCGTACCAGTTTGGTTGAAGCCGAAATCTTCCCAGTGACTAGGGAGGGTGGTTTGCTTGCCGGTATTAAAGTCATACACCACGTTGCTGCCGTCTGGGAATTCAATAACGGCACTCCCAGCGTCATTAGAGAACACGATATTTTGTGCGTAGGGGAAAGTGGCTTGTGACAACGGGACCACGTCGCCATCAGCATTGATGGTATAGAATTTGCCGTCTTTAGGGTCGTAGTAGGCTACGGTGCCATTTTGTGTGATGGTGGGCTGTAAAGCGCTGGCGGTTGTTAAGAGTGTCGTCGATGTCAGCCCGCCGGTAGCAGTAGGTGAGGGCTGGAGGGTACCGCTGCCCGTCTCAGTTGGGCCGCCAGGAGTAGTGCCAGGTGTGCCTGTGTCTGCCGTGGGGAGGCCGCCGGGAGTTTCTGTGACTTCAGGTGTGCCAGCATCCGGAATAACGTTAGGTTTGCCACCAAAAATCATGAAGTACAAAACCAAGCCCATGACGCCAGCCACGGCAATTAAGCCTATGATCTTGAGAGCAATTTGTTGTCTTTCAGTCATAAGTTACATGCCAAGCTTTGAGAGCCCGAGGTTGAAGATTAGTTTAAATGGATTGGTGCCTAATTGATAAATTGTATCAAAGATACTGATCTGGATGAGAACTACGATGGAAATCACGAGCATAACTAGTCCCACAAAGAACATTTGAGCAATCGCTTTGAGCATACCCTCGATACCGCTCATGGTGTGCAGATTAAAACGCGGAATGATACCGTCTAGGATTGATTCTTGGAACTGAGATTTAAGGGCAGCGATACTGGTGGCATCCTTAGCCTCGGGTGGGGCGGGTGAGAGGATGGTTCTGACAGCTTGTCCGGAATTTTGGGCCATGCTGGCCAGTTCAAAAAAGCCACCGTCTTCACCCGGTGTGCCAACCACTTCAGCCACGGCGCCGGTGCTATTGCTGAAGAATGATTGGATCTCTTTTTGCGCCTTTTTTTGTAATTCCTCCATGGCCTCATTTAGGCCCTTGGACTTGATCTGGTTACGTTCAGAGCGTTTGGCTGGGGCAGAGCGTTTATCTTGTCCGGCTTGGTTTCTGGCTAGCAAAGAGGCTTCCTTCTGGGCGTAATCGGCCTGAATTTTATCGATAGGTTCTTGTGTTTCACTGGCTGGAGTACGCCTGACTAAGTCCATGCCAGCGCTTTGACCAATCTGGTTTTGCACACGGCGTTGGCGGTCAGCTCTCTGGAAGGTCTCAGTGCGGTCTAGTCCTGTTGGCGGTGGGGGAGTTTGTGGTAGCTCGGGCGTGACGAGATTGTTAGATCTTGGTTGCTCAAAATCGCGCCCGCGTCTGGCGATATTTTTCTCAACTGCAAGTCTAGCTTTGGTGTCACTTAGTCTGAGTGTGGTGGCACCCGAGTTAACTACCATACGCCTAAATTGTACCACGAAAAAACGAGCCCGAGGCTCGTTTTTTCTCAACTAACTGATGCGGATTGTACCAGTTTTTGCTACGCCGATACGGTAATTTTTCTTGCTTGAAGTTAATTTGTCTAACAAGACAGTGGCGAGCGGTTGTTCTACTTGTTCCTCAACTACGCGCCGGACATCTCTAGCTCCAAATTTTGGATTTAAAGCTTTGACTAGAGTTTGGAGGGCTGCCGGATCTGTTTTGATAGAGTAGCCCTGTTGTTTTAAGCGTTTGGTGAGTTCGATCAAGTCTTGTTTGATGACCTGCAGCAGCTCGTTGGCGCCAAGCCTCTGAAAGACCACCACTTTATTGACCCGGTTTAAGAGTTCTGGTTTGAAGTGTTCCTCTAGGAGCGGTCTTAAGTCAGTGGCGGTTGGTTGGCTAGCATTTGATCCGCCAAAACCCAACTCACCTTTTTCAAATCTCTCTCTACCCGCGTTCGTGGTTAGGATGATGATGCAGTTACGGAAGTTGACGCTTTGTCCGGTGGCGTCAGTTAAAGTGCCGTCATCTAGCACTTGCAGGAGTAAATTGTGCACATCTGGATGAGCTTTTTCAAATTCATCAAACAGAATGACGGCATGCGGCTTATTTTTGACCGCGTCAGTCAGCTTGGCGCCTTCACGATAGCCCACGTACCCCGGCGCAGAGCCGATCAATTTGCTAACAGCATAGCCTTCCGCAAATTCACTCATGTCTAACCGGATCAAAGCCTTGGGATCTTCAAAGACCTCTTTGGCTACGGCTTTAGCTAGTTCAGTTTTACCCACTCCAGATGGACCCACAAACATGAAAGACGCTAACGGCCTACCAGCTCTTGAGATCCCAAGTTTGGCGCGTCGTACTGCGTCAGTAATGGCGGCAATGGCGTGTGGCTGAGAGATGACGTGCTTTTCCAATCTACTTGCCAGCGTTTTTAATTTGTCTGTGTCTGAAAGTGATAGCTTATCTAACGGCACGCCAGTAATCCTAGAGGCAACCTGCAGGATAAGCTCATGACCGATGACTAATTTAGCTTGCTTGGCGAGTTTAATCTTGTGAGCAGCAATGTCTTTCAGGAGTTTATCCTCAGCGATTTTGAGATCAATGGCACTGGGGAAATGTTCATTCGCTACTGAGGCGGCTTTTTCTCGGGTGATTTTAGTCAGTTCTTCTGTCTTGGCATCGATTTCAATTTTCAGTGGATCGGCTTGGCGACCGGCTTGCGCGGCCGCTCCGGTTTCGTCCAGGAGATCAATAGCTTTATCGGGAAATTGTCGGCCGGTGACATGTCTGGCGGTAATTTCAACGATTAAGTCCAGACTGCCAGCAGCAAAAGCCACACCGTGGTGTTGTTCGTAGCTGGGGAGTAGACCTTTGAGAATTTTCAAGGTTTCTTGAGCATTAGGTTCTTTGACAGGAATGGGGGCAAAGCGTCGTGCTAGAGCTAGGTCAAGTTCAATATGTTTTTTGTACTCAGCATGAGTGGTGGCGCCAATACAGCGCAACTCACCGCGTGCGAGAGCTGGTTTCAGTAGGTTGGCGGCATCTAGTGATCCTGTGGTTGCACCGGCACCCATGATGGTATGGAGTTCGTCAATGAATAGAATGGCATTCGGCAAGTCTTTGATTTCATCCAAGACATCATGCAGGCGACCTTCAAAATCACCCCGGTACATGGTGCCGGCAATGAGTGAGCCCATGTCTAGGGCAAAGATACGCTTGCCCTGTAGAGCTAGCGGTACATTTTTGTTGACAATTCGTTTAGCCAAGCCCTCGACGATGGCGGTTTTACCTACGCCGGGATCACCCAAGAGGAGCGGGTTATTTTTGGTGCGTCTAGATAAGACCGCGGCCAAACGATCAATTTCATGATCTCTCCCAACTAACACGTCAAGTTTTTTGACGCGCTCGGGTGCGGTTAACTCCGTCGTAAAGAATTCTAAGGCACTCTTGTCATCTGCATGTTCATGCTTGTCATGCGTCTCGCCACATTCGTCGCAAGTTTGCGTGCTTGGCTTGGTGCTTTCATTGGCTTTAGGGAAATCGGGAAAACGTGAAGTCGTTTTAAATACGGTATTGAGCTGTTCGTAGAGCGCATCCTGGTTCAGTTTTTGCGCTTTTAGAAAATCCTCAATGGCCAGAATTTTAGTTTGCAGCAAGCCAAAGAGTAGATGCTCCGTGCCGACATAGCGGTGTTCATGCATGCTAGCTGAGAGGATAGCTTTTTCTACGGCCTGCTTTGCTTCCTCAGACAAAAGCGGGGCAATTTTGTCAGCGCTTAAGCTGGGTTGAGCTGGAGTAGCATTTACTTTGCCTACAAGTTCGTTCAAGGCTTCATTCGTGATGCCAATTTTGGTCAGAATCTCAGCCCCAATGGAGCCGCGCTGCAGGCCGAGTGACCAGAGCAAATGGGTAGGGGAGATAGTTTCGCCGCCAGTCTCAACTACAAACACTAACGCCCGGGTTAACGTGCTTTTGAGGTGATTGGTAAATTTATCCAAAATATCGTTCATAGTTTAAGCCATGCCGCGGAGTTTTTTGATACGATCTTCAACCGGTGGGTGCGTTGAGAGAAAAGACGAGACAAAGTTTTTGCGTTTGGCGTGATTTCCAAACGGATTAGCAATGAAGAGGTGAGCTGTGGCATTGCTCGCCGATTTGAGAGGTCGATCTGATTGGGAGATTTTTTCTAAGGCACTCGCCAAGCCTTCCGGATAACGGGTTAGGAGCGCACCGGACGCATCCGCTAAATATTCTCGACTTCTAGACACGGCCAACTGAATTAGCTGCGCAAACAAGGGGGAGAGCAGTGCGAGTGCAATACCGATCAGTGCCAGAATTAGGCCCGCGCCGTTTTTGTCTTCGCGCTTGCCACCAAACACCATGGTGCGGAGCATAATGTCAGCCAACAGCATGACAGCGCCGACTAGCACCACCACAATGGTCATGACGCGGATATCGTAATTCTTGATGTGAGACAGTTCGTGGGCGGTGACGCCTTGGAGCTCTTGCTTGTCTAAGATTCGCAAGATGCCGGTGGTAAAGGCAATTGAAGCGTGTTCTGGGTCACGGCCAGTGGCAAAGGCGTTTGGACTGTCGTCTTGAATCACGTAAATCGCGGGGATGGGTTGTCCGCTTGTGATGCACAAGTTCTCAACTAAATTCCACAGCTCAGGCGAGTCTTGTTTTTTGATAGCTTTAGCACCAGTGCTCGCGAGTGCAATTTTGTCCGCAAAGAAATAGCTAATTAACGCGTGGGTGCTGGCAATCATGGTGCCCACAATAATCGCTCCGGCTGGATCCACGCCTTGGGCGTAGCCAAAGATCGCAGAGATACCAATGATGAGCGCCACTACCAGGAAGATCAACAACCAAGTCTTACGCTTGTTGGCGGTGATTTGACTGTACATACTTAAGATATATCCAAACGGGGCTCGTTAGCGTCACGAACATGTTTTGGTCGACCTGTGCTGAACTAGAACTGTACTTGTGGCGTGGCGTTAGCAGCTTCTGGAGCATCGTAGAATTCAAAAACTTTGAAGCCGAGCGTGTTAGCGATCAAGTTAGTTGGGAAGGTTTGTACAGAGGTATTGAAATCACGTACCTGGCTGTTGTAAAAGCGGCGAGCAGCCTGGATCTTGTCTTCTGTATCTACCAACTCAGTCTGCAGGTGAGCGAAGTTATTGGAAGCCTTCAGATCTGGATAAGCCTCAGCCACCGCAAACAATGACTTCAAAGTTTGAGAGAGCTGATTTTCAGCTACAGCGTGATCATGAGGAGTGCTAGCTGACATAGCGGCAGTTCTAGCTTGTGTGACTTTGGTGAAGACATCATCCTCATGCTTAGCGTAACCTTTGACGGTATTGACTAAGTTAGGGATCAGGTCATAACGACGGTTTAATTGCACCTCAATATCAGACAGGCCTTCCTGTACGCGTGTGCGTCCACTAATCAGTCCGTTGTACATGACTACCAACCACACAACTCCTAACACGACTACTCCGATAATTACTAAGGCGATAATCATAGACATAAAGACAGAGATTACAATCTTTGCTAAGCTAAGCGTACGTTCTCCCGGTCTAGATGTCAAAGGATAAAGACACTTTTTTGGCTAGTCTATGAAGAAAATTGCCGTAATCATGGGCGGACCCGGGTCCGAGCACCAGGTTTCCTTAGCAACTGGGCGACAGATGTTAGCTAATTTATCCCCGGCCAAATATCTTGTGCAGCCTATTTTAATTGGGCAAGACGGTTTTTGGCGTTTTGGTGACAGTACTAAGAAGGTGGAGGTTCTTGAGGCCCTGAGACGTCTTCAAGATTTCGATGTCGCTCTGCTGGCGCTGCACGGCACTTTCGGCGAGGATGGCAAATTGCAGGCCATGCTAGATCTCATCAATTTACCCTATACGGGTTCCGGGGTCTTGGCTTCGGCTATGGCTATGGACAAGATGGTGTCAGCACATGTGCTAAAGGGTCACGGTTTGCGTGTACCGACGTCAGTGGTTGTGACTTTGGAGGATTGGAAGTCTAAAAAATCGTTACCTAAAGTTAAGTGGCCGGTGATTGTGAAACCGGTGTCAGGCGGTTCGAGTGTGGGCGTTTCCAAAGTTATGCGGGCTAAGTCTTTACCGATGGCCCTGGAGGCGGCGTTTAAGTGGGACCGACAGGTGTGTCTCCAGGAGTTTATTGCCGGTCGAGAATTTACTTGCGGTGTTTTGGAGCGTGGAGATGAGACGATCATTTTGCCGCCCACCGAGATTATTCTGACATCTGATAAAATTTTTGATTACACGTCAAAATATACTGTTGGGGCATGCGTTGAGATTACTCCGGCTAAATTAAGTGCGGGGCGTACTAGTCAGTTGCAGGATCAGGCTTTGTTGGCTCACAGGGCGTTGGGTTGTGCGGGATATTCACGTACGGACTTTATTTTGGACTCTAAGGGCTTTATAGTGTTGGAGACAAATACGTTGCCAGGCATGACGGAGACTAGTCTGTTGCCTCAGGCGGCTGCGGCTATAGGTATCGACTTTTCCGAGTTACTTGAGATTTTAATCCATAATGCTTTGCGTTAGTTTATGACTATTCCGCGTCACATTTTTAAAACTTACGATATTCGCGGGTTGGTGGATACGGATATCACGCCTGAATTTGCTTACGGTTTGGGCAGGGCTTTTGCGACGTTTATTCGTCGCGAAATCGGCAAGGAGACGCCGGTTATTGCAGTCGGCTATGACATGCGCCCAAGTTCCATTCCTTATGAAGCCGAACTCGTCAAGGGTTTGGTTGCGGCCGGTGCTCAGGTCATTCGCATGGGGCTATTGTCGACCCCAGGTTTTTATTTTGGTGTCAGTCACGTTAACGCTGACGGCGGTATTCAAGTTTCCGCCTCACACAACCCCGCCGCCTACAACGGTTTCAAATTAGTGCGTGCTCGTGCTGTCGCAATCAGTGGCGAGACCGGCATCCAAGCCATCGCCGATATCATGGCCAATGATGATTTCGATGTCATCTCTCTCGCCCCGGATCGGCCGCATTCTGTCTCTGATTGGCCGGGTATTCCCGCCAAGCAGGTCGCCGCCGAAATTGCCTTTGCTGAAATTACAGATTTACCTCAATTTAAAATCGTGGCTGATTCCGCCAACGGCATGGGCGCCCAATACCTTGACCTCGCATTCTCACTTCCCCCCTTGTATAAGGGGGGAGAAAGGGGGGTTAGCACCGAAGCAAATGGCGGGGGGATAGGGGGGGTGGGTGCAGAAGCGACGGGCCAGGGGGGAGAAAGGGGGGTCGGCACAGACGTCACTCGCCTGTTCTGGGACTTTGACGGTACCTTTCCAAACCACGAAGCCGATCCGTTCAAAGCTGAAAACACAGAAGCCATCTGCCACAAGGTGAAAGAACTTGGAGCTGATATCGGTATCACTACGGATGGCGATGGTGACAGAATTTTCTTTGTAGATGACCTAGGGGAGGTGGTAGACCCGGCCATTGTGCGGGGTTTGGTAGCTAGAGCTATGTTGCGACGCTTTCCGGGCGCGACGATTTGTTATGACATTCGTCCGGGCAAGATTACTGAAGATATGATTCGTGAGGCGGGCGGAATCCCACAGGTCACCCGAGTTGGTCATGCGCTTATTAAAGAGGCCATGATCAAGTCTGGTGCAGTGTTCGCCGGCGAATCATCTGGACACTTCTATATGAGTATGCCGGCTGGCGTGTATGAAGCTCCGGTCGCCACCATGCTGGTGGTGTTAGGCGAAATGGCGCGTGAAGGCAAGAAGTTATCCGAAATCGTCGCCCCTTTGCGCAGATACTCACACTCCGGCGAGATCAATTTCAAAGTCGAAGATAAACTCGGAGCTGTAGCTCGTCTTAAATCTCACTTTGCTGATGGCGAACAATCAACTCTTGATGGTTTGTTAATAACTTATCCAACTTTCTGGTTCAACGTCCGCACCTCCAATACGGAGCCGGTGTTGCGTTTGAATTTAGAGGCGATTGATGAGCAAACCATGCAAAATAAACGCGACGAAGCGGCTAGGATTATTGCTGGGTAACTTTGCGGCGAGTAATCGGTGGATAGTCGCTTGACGACTTCTTAGCTTCGTGATGCACTGTTAGTAACCTGCTGGGATTAAACCCCCACACAAGGTGACGTAAATATAGACTCCCCATTTATTTGGCGGAGTTTGTATTTATTTTTATGCCGGGAACATGCGGGCTCGTGGGGTTAATGGTAACCTAGCAGGTTCGTCACCTTGAAGATGTCGGTTCGATTCCGATCGAGTCCACCAAGGATTCAATCCTGTTCCCGGCCATACTTTTCTTTGGCTTCCGGATGAGTTACACTGTTGGCTGTATGATTGGCACGATTATTTTGTTCTTGGTCTTGTTGTCCGTTTTGGTTTTAGCCCATGAGTGGGGACATTTTGCGGCGGCACGGCGTACCGGGATGGTGGTCGAAGAATTTGGGATTGGTTTTCCACCGCGGTTATTTTCTTGGACGAGTAGCAAGGGCACGGTTTGGTCTATAAACCTGATTCCGTTAGGTGGTTTTGTGCGGATTCAGGGGGAGACGGGCGAGCAACGCTTTGCTCCGGGGAGTTTTGCGACTAAAAGTTTCTTGGCTAGATTTACCGTTCTGTTTGGTGGTGTCTTCATGAACTTGGTCGTGGCGGCGGTTTTGTTCTCCGTGGGCTTTTTGTTTGGCCTGCCGTCTGTCATTGAGGATGGTGTGGATGGTCGAGCGATTGTTTCGGACCGAGCTATCCATGTGGTGCAGGTGTTGGGCGACTCTCCGGCCGAGCAAGCTGGAGTCATGAGCGGCGATAAAGTCATCATGATCGACGGTGAGTCATTTGAGAGTGGTGAAGCTGCTCGGGAGGCATTAAGACCTAATGCTGATGGGGCTCCGATTGAATTTGTGATTGAGCATCAGGGCGAGCAACGCACTGTGAAAATGGTGCCGGCGTACGTGAAAGATATTGATCGAGATGGAGTTGGTTTGGCGCTGGTAGAGACGGGTAAGGTGAAGTATCCCGTGTATTTTGCGCCTATCAAGGGCGTGGAAACGACGGCGGGCATGACCATTCAGATCTTTGAGGCTTTTGGCGGTTTAATTAAGGGAGCCTTCACTAAGGACTCAAATGTCGCGGCTCAGTTATCTGGCCCGGTTGGCATTGCAGTTTTGACGGGTCAGGTGGCGGACTTGGGCCTGGCTCACTTGGTGCAGTTTGCAGCCATGCTGTCGGTTAACTTGGCGGTGTTAAACATTCTCCCATTCCCGGCTTTGGACGGTGGCCGGATCTTCTTCTTGATCATTGAGGCTATCCGCCGTAAGCCGAATAGCCAGGCGTTTGAGCAAGGGGTACACGCTACAGGTTTTGCCTTGTTGATCCTACTTGTGGTATTTGTCACGTATCGCGATATCGTTAATCTGTTTTAGGCTTTAGCGGTTATTTGTATGCTCGAACAACTTAAACAGCTCGCAACCGACGCACTGGCAGCTTTTGCGGTAGCGGAGACCTTGGAGGATTTAGAAGCTGGACGAGTCGCTTTTTTGGGCAGAAAAGGCCAGCTAGCTGAGATCATGTCAGTGTTGCCATCTTTAGCTCATGAAGATAGACGTTTAGCGGGGCAAACCGCTAATGAAGTCAAAGTGACTATTGAAGGTGCGTTTGCGGCGGCTCAAGCTAGAATTGAAGGCGCGTTTGCAGCTGTGAATGCTGAGAAAGCTTGGATGGATATGACTTTGCCGGGCATTGCTCCAGGGCTTGGACATACACATATTACTTCTCAAGCGATCACAGACATCATGGCGATCTTTTCTAAATTAGGATTTAATCGCCAACGTCATCCAGATGTTGATTGGGATTATTACGCTTTCGAGTCTTTGAACATGCCCAAGGATCACCCAGCTCGGGATGATTGGGAAACTTTTTTTGTGGCTGATGGTGACAAGGTACAGACCGGGGAGTTTGGCAAAGTGGTGTTGACACCACACACCAGTAATGCTCAGGTGCGTGAAATGCAGAAGGGTATCTTGCCAATTAGGATGATTAACATTGGAAAATGTTATCGCCGCCAAGCGAGCGCTAGACACTTGCCAATGTTTCACCAATTTGATGGTTTGATGTTAGATAAGCAGGTGACGATTACGGATCTGAAGGGCGTGATCGATTATTTTGTTAAGAATTTCTTTGGACCCGAGCGTCAAACTCGTTTACGGCCGTATCATTTTAGATTTACTGAACCTAGTTTTGAGTTAGATATTTCTTGTGAAGTGTGTGCGGGTACGGGTTTTGTGTCAGCCTCTGAAACTAAAACAGGACGTACCAAGTGTAAGTTGTGTAAGGCGGGTTGGTTGGAGTTGGGTGGTGCCGGTATGGTCCATCCGAATGTCCTTAAAGCTGGGGGTGTTGATGCTAAGACGTACACCGGCTTTGCCTTTGGCTGGGGCGTGGAGCGTACGGCTATGATGCGCGCTGGGGTGAACATTGATGATATTCGCATCTTGTATCGCAA
The DNA here is from genome assembly GCA_049296775.1 of Patescibacteria group bacterium. GTDB lineage: Bacteria > Patescibacteriota > Patescibacteriia > UBA9934 > UBA9934 > JAGORL01. Next base: position 65,486 of record JBAQTB010000001.1, on the reverse strand, counting down.
CGACCTGAGATTCCTGAAGCAGTTTTAGTTAAGTAGTTGTATGAATATCCTTGCAAGTTACACGTGGCTGAAAGATTACGTAAAAACAGATTTAGCTCCAGAGGATCTGGCGCGTGAGTTCAGTTTGCGTTCCATGTCTGTGGAAGCGATTGAGTTAGGCAGTGAAAAATTTGCCGGCATGGTGGTTGGGATAATACAGGAGGTCAAGGCTCATCCTAAAGCGGATAAATTGCGGATCGCCGTGACGGATGTGGGTGATAAGGTGGTTGAGATTGTGTGTGGCGGTTCAAATCTCGAGATTGGTCAGAAAGTTTTTGTCGCCTTGCCGGGCTCTAAAGTTAAGTGGCACGGTGAGGGTGATTTGGTGGAATTGCAAGAGACTGAGATTCGGGGGGTTAAAAGCGTGGGCATGATCTGTGCCCCGGCTGAAGTTGGTTTTGAAAAAGTTGCAGTGGGCGAGCATGAGATTTGGGATTTAACAGCTCTTACCACGGCCTCTGCCGGCACGCCAATAATGAAGGCGTTAGCGTTAGATGAAGCAATCTTGGATATCGAGGTGACTACCAACCGCCCAGACTGTATGGGTATGGTTGGTTTGGCGCGTGAAGTTGCGGCGTCATTAAACGCTGAGTTTACGGTACCAGAATTGTCGTTACCAGTTGGTCAGGCTGGACCGAGTGTCGTGATTGAGGCTCAGAAATTATGCCCAAGATACTTAGCGGCTACGGTTAAAAATGTCACTGTTGGTCCATCACCTTGGTGGCTACAGAAGCGTTTGTTGGAGGCTGGCCACAGACCAATCAACAACATTGTCGATATCACTAATTACGTGCTGCATGAGTACGGTCAGCCACTGCATGCTTTTGACGCTGATCAAATCAAGACCGGTATCACGGTTAGGTTGGCTAAGAAGGGAGAAAAATTCTTAGCTTTAGACGGCAAGGATTACACCTTATCCACTAAGCAATTAGTGATCGCTGATACGGAGTGCGTGTTGGCGGTGGCTGGCGTGATGGGTGGTCTAGACTCCGGCACTACTACTGCTACAACGACAGTAATTTTTGAAGCCGCCACTTTTGAGGCTGTGTCTATTCGGAGAACGGCGCGAGAACTTAATTTGTATTCTGATTCGCAGTTGCTCTTTGAAAAGGGCTTGTCTACGCAAGCTTTGCCGCTGGCGTTAGCTCGCGCCCTAGAGTTGGTGAAAGACTTAGCTGGGGGAGAGCTGGTAGGAATAACAGATATTGAGGCGAAAACGTCTAAAGTTAAAACTTTCCCAGTTTTATTTAAGCGTATCCGTGCCAGAATTGGTGTCGAGATTGCGGATGCTGAGATTTGTGCCATTTTGACACGCTTAGGTTTTGCTTTAAGCCAAGTTGGTGCCCGCACGGTGGCTACCGTGCCGTACTGGCGTGAGCATGATCTTGAAGCAGAGGTTGATTTAACTGAGGAGGTGGCTAGAATGTACGGTTACCACATGTTGCCGTTGACTTTACCGAGTGCTCCACCACCAACTTTGGCGGATGACGCTGGTTTGGTGTGGGAAGCGTGGACGAAAAACTTCTTAGCGAGTGTTGGGTATACGGAATTTTTCGGTTATTCGTTCATTGACGTTAAGTCGCTGGAAAAATTTGGCTTGTCACCTTTGGATGCTGTTAAGCTCCATAATCCGTTAGCTGAAGATCTGTCGCATTTGCGTCCGAGTTTGTTGCCGAGTTTGTTGCGCGATATCGAACGTAACCAGGCGAACATGCCAGCGGCCAAGGTGTTTGAAGTTGCACGCGTGCATCTGCCTCAAGCTAGTGGTTTGCCGAGTGAGACTTTCCGTTTGGTGGTCGCGGAATATGGTTGCGACGAGCCTGAGTTAGCGTATCGTCAGTTGCGCGGAGTGTTGGAGCTGTTTGCGCGTAAGACTGGCATGACAGTCCAGGTGGCCGGTGAAGTTGCTGATTCGCACTGGCATCCGGTTCGTAGTGTGACTGTGAGCGCCATGCTTGATGGTGTGAATGTCGTAGTTGGCAGTATCGGTCAGGTGGCGGATGCTTATCAGCGCGCCTTTGGCATCATTCGTCCGGTGTTTGTACTGGACTTAGACCTTGAGCGCTTGTTGCCACATTTGCGTCAGACTTTAGCCTATACACCCGTTTCAGAGTTCCCAATTGTGACGCGAGATCTGTCTTGTGTCGTGTCTGACAGAACGCAGTTTGTTGATCTAGAGAGCGTGATTAAATCGCAAAACATTTTAGTACGTGCTGTGCAGTTGGTTGATATTTATCGAGGCAAGGGCGTTGAAGAGGGCAAGAAGAGTGTGACGTTGTCCATGACTTTCGCCTCACCGGAGCGCACTTTGACGAGCGAGGAGGTCGAAGAGATTATGTTAACCATTGGGCATACTTTGACCGGTAAGTTTGGTGCCGTTTTGCGGAGTTAAGGTATACTGAGGTCATATGGTAGCTACTCAAGATGTTCTCTTTATCGTCCTGGCGCTTTGCGCTGTGTGGTTTACGTCATTTTTGTGTCTGCTCATGTATCAAGCCGCGAGCTTATTGAAGCACGTGTATGGGCTGGTCGATGAGATCAAACTCAAAGTCGTCGCCCTAGAGGATGCGATTATGAGCATGAAGCGTAAATTTGATGGCAATATCACCATGGTTAGTAGCATCGCTGACGGTGTGCGCAAAATCATGGAGGCCATGCGCTCCAGAGATCGTAATAATTAAACCCTAGCAAAATAAGCCGCACTAGTTGCAGCTTATTTTATTTTTGACTATAGTTTTGCGGCGTTAGGTTCAACTTCAGGAGGGCAGATGGAGAGCGATGCTAAGTTTACTGACCGATCGTGCATGGGGGTTGCAGCGCGCCAAAGTATTTTATGCTTGGGTCTGGATCCTCAGACGGCGATGATTGCGCAGGCAGCGCCTGAGTTCTTCAAATATTACGGGGTCAAGATCGTACCTGACGATGACTACCCGTTTGAGGATCGCGAGGGTCTGGCTAAGATCTGTCGTGACTTCTGTAAACGCGCCATCGATGAGGCGGGTGATGAGGTGGTTTGGTGCAAGCTCCAGTGGGCCTTTTGGGGCAAGCACGGCCCGTGGGGTTTTGCGGCACTTGAAGATGTTGCGCATTACGCCAGGAAGCAAGGGCTGATTGTGATCTTGGATGCTAAGTGTAGTGACGGCGGCGATAGCGCCCAGGCCTACGCTCAGGCGTACCTCGGAGCTCAGTCTGTGTACGACGCCTTGACGATCAACCCGTCCATTGGACAATCTTGTCTTGAGCCGTTTATGGCGCAATTGCAGGCCAACAACAAGGCGGCTTTCGCGGTGTGCCGGACTAGCTTCAAGCCGGTTTCTGCGTTTGAGCAGTTGCCTGTCCTCGATCGAGAGGCGGTGCTGAAGGATCTGAACAGGACTGATCTGCACAGGGGCGGCAAACCGTTACCGAGTGCGTTTGAATGGATTTTGGACCATGGCACGCGCCCGCATTGGCAACACGTCGCAATCGAGATTGAGAAGTTGGGTCAGTCCGCCCTAGGGGCTTGTGGCTGGTCTAACCTGGGGGCAGTGGTCGGCGCCACTTCCGAAGAGTCGGTCATCGCGCGTCAGTTGATGCCGCAGACCTGGTTCTTGGTGCCTGGTTACGGAGTGCAAGGTAGTGGCTCTGACAGCGCGGTTTTAGCGGCCGACATTCATGGGTTCGGGATCACAGTTAACTCCTCCCGTGGGTTACTGTATCCAAAGACGGGGACGATTGGTCAGGCCGTGCATACGGCTAGACTTGATCTGAATAATGCTCTTAAGCGCGCCGGCAAGATTTCGACCTGGCTGTAATGAGCTCTTGGCTCCCGCGTAGTCGCATACGGCGACGGCGGGAGTTTTCTGATTAAAATAGCCCCGCGAGACGCAACACGAGGTGTTGGTGGCGGGGCTGAGCTATGTGCTGCACTTTCAGCTTCTATCAAGAACGAGACCCTGGGGCTCGTCCGACGGAATTGCGTTGATGCAGACATGGAGCGAGAGTGGCCTCAGTTCCAGGCTCGGGTTAGCTAGGTAGAACTCCGTTTCTAGGGCTGCCAGGCGCCCGATGACGGTAGTGCTTTGCTGATCAGTGTGGGCCACGCTAGCTATGGCCGTTTCCAATCCCGCTTTGACGGCTTTGCGTTGCCGGCGATTGAGCGGGTCGGCGAGCATCAATTGCTCGATGACTTGCAGCTCTAGCTGGCGCTGAAGCGCCAGGAAGTCCCTCGTGATGATGAGCTGACAGCGCAACTCATCCGGTGCGGGTACGGCGGCGATGTCCGTCTCTTGTGCCATGGCACTAAAGACCAGTAGCAGGTTGAGCATGGTGACCTCGGCCTGCCCAGTTACTATCGGAGGATAGCAAGTAGCAGTAATTCAGCTTAGGCGCTTGTTGTGTTATCAGTCAATGCAACTTGGGGACTGAAAGTGCAAATTGTAATTTGAGTAAGAAAAACCCTGCAAGCACAAGTGTATGCGTTGCAGGGTAGGACGCCGGTGGGCGCCTGATCAGTATTTGCCATTTCGCACCATGTCGGCGAGTAAACTCTGAGCTTCAGAGTTGATGCGCCTGAGGCTGGCCAGGTGTTTGTGCACGGCCTCGGCCTGACCAAAGAGCGGCTGATGAGTCTCTGGTGCCACGGCGCCAGGTTCACCGAGCGTAGCGAGCGCAGTGCAGTGTTTGATGAAACTTCTCAACTGCAACTCTTTCAGTTCGAGTGTCGCCCGATGGTCAAGGATAAACTTAGCGACCACGCCGGGTAGTACTTGATCCTCCGCGCTCATGATGAGGCGATTAAGCGTACTCGCCAAATCACTCCAGGCCTGCATGAACTCAAGGAGTAGTAGGTATTCACCAAACCGTGGGTCCTGGCAGACTTCATCGGTCCAAATGGAGTCAGTCTTCAATCTCGAGGTACCGGAGAGTGTCGTCACCATCACGGGCGGCGCTTTGAACTTGTAGGTGGCAATGTTGAAGAGCTGTATTCCAGACGCGAGGGGTTGTACGATGGTCGCCAACATGCTTTGACTGGCCTGCTTGAAGACTAGTGTCTTCGGATGCTCATCCCAACCAGCCAGCAGGCACATGAAGGCGACTAGTCCGTAGATTGAACCGGCTGTGAGCGCCGTTGACAGCGTGACTTCAGCGGTGAGGATGATGCTTGCTAGCAACAGCCAGCTGGCTGTTTTTAGCACTGGTCGCACGCTACACTGTAGTTTGATGATCAAGGCTTGCCAGTCAAAGGCTTGGCTGGCAACTTGGGAGGCGCGTGCTACCTGCAAATGACGAGCCAGGGACGGATCGAGGTTGCAGGAGGTTGGAGCGTAGAGATTAAACGGGGGCGGCTTGCTCATGGCCAGCTCCAAGATTAGGGGGTGAGCGGTCCTGACTACCTACAGTATTTTTAGCAGCATGTGTGTTATTTGGTCAATCTCACCTAAATTTCCTGTGCAAATCATGGGGACTGTCGCTCTCGCTTTTAGGGCGTATTTTTGTTAATCTTGATCTAGATTAATCGTCTATGGATGCCAAGGATTTTGTTTATCTTCACGTGCATTCGCACTATTCTTTGCTGGAGGCTTTGCCTAAGCCAAAAGCTTTGGTTAAGCGTGCCAAAGAGTTGGGCATGAATGCTTTGGCTCTAACTGACAACGGTGCTATTTACGGTGCAGTTGAGTTTTGGAAAGCTTGCAAGGAGGCAGAGATCAAGCCAATCATTGGAGCGGATATTTACGTGGCTCAGCACCGCATGACAGACAAGCGCGCCAGGTTAGATGACCGGCCGTATCGTCTAGTCTTATTAGTAGAAACTGAGGAGGGTTACAGAAATTTGTCTAAAATTTTGACGGCGGCATTCCTGGAGGGTTTTTATTACAAACCTAGGGTCGATAAAGAATTTTTAAAAGCTCACTCTAAAGGCTTGATTGCTTTGTCAGGTGCAGTGAGTGGGGAAGTGCCGGCGGCGGCTGCGAATGGTGACCTGACTAAGGCCGAGGATTTGATTCGTCAGTATCAAGACATCTTTGGTCAGGATAATTTCTTTTTGGAATTGATTCATCACCCTGACATGCCGCGTCAGGTTGAGGTGAACGAGGCGTTTAAGGTCTTGGCTGCAAAAACTGGTTGTCCGCTAGTCGCCACTAAGAATGCGTTTTACCTGAACACAGAGGATCGCGAGGCTTATGAGGCGCAGTTATGTATTCAGCGCGGTCGTACGCTGGAAGAATACCGTCGGACTAGCACGGAAGAGATTGACCTGTCTTTTGATACGCCAGAAGAGATCATGGCGTACTTTGCGGATGTACCAGAGGCGTTGCTGAATACACGGCGTATTGCTGACCGGATTCAGTTTGAAATGGAGTTGGGTAAAAACTTTTTGCCAAATTTCCCTTTGCCAGATGGCAAGACAGATAACGAATACATGCGTGACCTATGTTTGGAGGGCTTGAAAGAACGGTACAGCGATCCTGTCCCAGCTCATGTCATGGAACGTTTTGAGTTTGAGTACAGCACCATTTGTAAGATGGGTTTCTCTTCATATTTCTTGATCGTGCAGGATTACATTAACTGGGCCAAGGAACATAATATTTTGGTTGGGCCTGGTCGTGGTTCGGCGGCTGGATCAATTGTGGCTTACGTCTTGCATATTACCGACCTCGATCCTTTGCGTTATGGTCTGTTGTTTGAGCGTTTCTTAAACCCTGACCGTGTCTCCATTCCAGATATCGATACTGATTTCGCAGACCGTGGTCGCGGCAAGGTGTTGGAATACGTCACTCAGAAGTACGGTGCGGATCGGGTGGCGGGCATTATCACTTTTGGAACTTTGATGCCACGCGCCGCCGTGCGTGATGCGGCCAGAGTTTTCGGTCTGTCTTATCAGGAAGCGGATCAAATCGCTAAGAATGTGCCGCCGCCGGTGCAGGGCCGGCACACGCCGCTCAAAGAAGCGATTGTGGAGTCGCCAGATCTCAGAATCATGTATGAGAGTAACCCCATGACCCGCCGGGTGATTGATTTAGCGATTAAGCTTGAGGGCAACCCGAGACACGCCTCGCAACACGCGTGTGGCATCGTAATTGGTGATAGACCCTTGGTTGAACGGGTGCCTTTGCAGGCGGGTCAGCATGAAGACATGGCGCTGGTGACTCAATACTCATTGAACGCCTCTGAGGCGGCTGGTTTGGTGAAGATGGACTTCTTGGGCTTATCTAACTTAACGATCATTGAAGATGCTTTAGAGATCATCAAAGCGGTGACTGGTGACGTGGTGGATATGGACCACCTGCCGCTTGATGATGCTAAAACCTTCGCGCTCCTTGGTCGCGGTGAAACTACGGGTGTATTCCAGTTGGAATCAGACGGCATGAAGCGCTACATTAAGGAACTCCAGCCCTCAGCTTTTGAGGACATTATTGCTATGGTGTCCCTGTACAGGCCGGGACCAATGCAGTTTATTGATAGCTACATTCGGCGCAAGCACGGCGTCGAAAAAGTTATTTACGATCATCCGCTCATGGAGAATGCCTTTAAGGAAACTTACGGCATTCCGGTTTACCAAGAGCAGGTGATGCAACTCTCCAAGGATATTGCAGGTTTCACTGGTGGTGAAGCTGATTCTTTGCGTAAAGCCATGGGTAAGAAGATCGCTGAACTCATGGTCAAGATGAAGACGAAATTCGTTGAAGGTGCCATGAAAAACGGTGTCCGTGAGGAGCTAGCGAATAAAATCTTCCAGAAATTAGAAGATTTTGCCGCTTACGGTTTTAACAAGTCGCATGCGGCGTGTTACGCCTCTATTGCTTACAGAACGGCTTACCTCAAGGCTTATTATCCGGACTGTTTCATGGCGGCGCTCATGAATTCTGATTCTGGCAACATTGACCGCATTACTATTGAGGTTGAGGAGTGTCGCCGCATGGGTTTGAGCGTTTACCCGCCGGACATTAACGAATCTTTTCCAGGTTTTGCGGTGGTGAAGGGTACAAATAACGTACGTTGGGGTTTGCAGGCCATTAAGAATGTCGGGAGTGAAATCGCTGAGATCATTGTTAAAGAGCGTAAGGATAACGGTCTTTTCACGGATCTATCTGACTTTTTGACGCGGGTTAATTCTCATGCCTTTAACCGTAAGACTTTGGAAGCTCTGGTGAAGTGTGGCGCTTTGGATCGTTTTGGTGATCGTGTGACTTTGGTGGGGAATATCGATCAGTTGGTCATGTACAACAAACAGGCTCAATCAGAGAAAGATCGCAACCAATCTTCCTTGTTTGAGATGACCGAGTCCATGGCCAAGCGCAAGTTAGAGTTGCAGCCAGCCGCACCAGTTTCGCAAAGCGTACTTTTGTCTTGGGAGAAGGAGTTGTTGGGCTTGTACGTATCTTCACATCCGACCTCGCTATTTTATGAGCAGTTTAATCAGTACACCACGGCCCTGAAAGACGTCCCGACCAAGATTGATGGCGATATTGTTAAGGTTTCCGGGGTGATTACGAATATCAAGCAGATTTTTACCAAGAAAAAGAACGAACCCATGGCCTTTGTACGCATTGAGGACCCCACGAGCGTGCTTGAGATGGTAGTTTTCCCTAAGACTTACATTAAAGTTAGAGATAAATTGCTGCCCGAGGCCTTTGTGCTTGTGACCGGAAAAGTTTCGGCTAGGTCTAGAGAGGATTCGGATACACAAGAATGGTCAGTCTTGGTGGATTCGTTAATCAGCTTTAATGAAGCTGACATTCCAGACTTGAGCCGCATGTTGATTGCTGGTGATTGGCAGGAAGATGTCGCCAAACGTCAAACGGTTGATACCGCGCCCAAACTGCAAACTTTGAATTCCGTGAAAAAAGCTGAAGGGTTGAATATCGTGGTGCCGGAAAAGCCGGGCAATGACATGATTATGCGTTTGCGTGATGTGCTCAAGACTTCGCCAGGAGCGACGAGGGTGTATTTAGTCGTGAATTCTGGGGGAGAAGACAAGAAGATCGCTACCGAATACAGCGTGTTAGCTACTCGTGAAACCATTAGCAAAATTGCAGCCGTAGTCGGTGAGTCGAATGTAAAATATTAGTCACAAATCCAGAGTCAAGAAAAGGTCGTGCTATAATCTTGATATCTATGGTTAAAAATGCACCAAAGCGTGTTGAGCGCGCCGGGGCAGGGAGGAAGCCATTGTCACGTTCACTGCGTATGTACCAACATATTGCCGTGGCTTTCGTGGTAATTACTTTTTTACTGCTGCTCTGCGTCCTGTACCTGTCTGTCTCTAGAGCTACAATTAAAATCGTCGCCGATCCTAAGGTTATCGACGTTGAAGCGGATATTGATGTGATTGCGGAGCCAATTGCTGAAGGCCAGGTGGCCGGTCTGGTGACTGCTACGGAACTTTCCAAGAGTCGCGTCTTTACTTTGCCGTCAGAAGGCGCCAGTCCGGTAGAAAATAAGGCGAGTGGTTACGTGACTTTGATTAACGAATCAGCTAAAGATCAACCGCTCGTGGCTACGACGCGTTTGATTTCTCAAGAAGGGATTTTGTACCGTTTGCAGAATCTTGCCACCGTGCCAGCTAATGGTCAGGTGGAGGTATTTGTAAAGGCAGATGTCGCCGGTAAGGGTGGCGAAATTGGTGCCTCTAAATTTACTATTCCTGGTTTGAATGCCACACAGCAAACTCAGATTTATGGCGTGAGTGTCGCGGCCATGACTGGCGGCGTGCAATATGTTCGGGTTTTAACTGAGGCGGATATTGATACAGCTGTTCAGACCTTGTCAGATGAAATTTTATCTGAGGCCCAACAGACATTAAGTGCCGGTGTAGATAGGGCCAAGTTAGACGGCGAATCTTATGAGATCGTAACCGTTGCGGAGACGACTGACTCCGCCGTTGGTGCTGAAGTGGGTTCATTTACTTTGACCTTAAAGCAGAAGATCACTGCCGTGTATTACCCTAGGTTGGAAGTTAAGCATTATGCTGAAAAGCTTTTGTCTGAACAGATTCCAGACGGTTTCCGTGTGTCTTTAGTGAATGATCAAACCATGCGTACGGAAGTTAGCGCGCTTGATGCTGCCAATGGGGAAGCTGTGATTACTGTATATCTAGACGGACTTTCGATTTTGGCTGAAGATGCTCCAACCTTAAATAAAGACAGATTTGTGGGTAGGGCACCTCATGAGGTCTTGACCTTACTCCGGGCTTCAGAGGCCATTCAAGACGTGTCCGTGTCTTTTACGCCTTTCTGGCTGAAGCGCGTGCCTACCTTGCAAGATCACATTAAGATCATCATTGAAGAGCCCAAGGAATAATTACCGTCTCCGTCACCTATTGACCGGGCCTGAGCCTGTCGCTATAATCACTATATTCGCAGTGATTGGGCTACTAACCCAGGAGCGAAAGACAATTCATAAAAGCGCCCCGAGCTGTAGAGATGGGTCGAGGTCGGCAAGAATCGCAAGAAACTCGGCCGTGACCCGTCTATGACAGAGCGAGGAATTCGGGTGGAACCGTCGAGCTAAAGCTTGACCCCGACCAGCGTCCGTTTAGGGCCTTGGTCGGTTTTTGTTTAACTCTAATTACTAGATCCTTCCTTGCGTCAGGATCCAATACCTATGAACTCTCAAGAACTCGAACATTATCGCCACTCGTTAGCCCATTTGCTCGCTGCTGCCGTGCTCGAGATGTACCCAGATGCTAAGCGAACGATCGGTCCGGCCATTGAAGATGGTTTTTATTACGATTTCGAGTTCTCCACTCCGATTTCGGAGACTGAGCTTCCTAAGATTGAGAAACGCATGCGCAAGATTTTGACGACTTGGAAGAGTTTTGAGCGAATTGATGTGACGGCGGATGAAGCTAGGCAAGAGTTCGCTGGTAATCCTTATAAGACTGAGCTCATTGATGAGTTTGCTAAAGATGGTCAGAATCTGACTTTCTACAAATCTGGAAATTACCTGGACCTCTGTCGTGGCGGTCACATCGAAAATCCTAAGGACATCGACTCAGAAGCTTTTAAGCTCACCAAACTCGCTGGTGCCTATTGGCGTGGCGATGAAAAGAATGCTCAGCTCACCCGTATTTACGGCGTAGCTTTCGTAACCAAGGCAGAGCTCGATGCGTATTTGGTTATGCAAGAAGAGGCTAAGCGCCGGGATCACCGTAAGCTCGGAGTTGAGCTCGACTTATTCACTTTTTCTCCACTCGTTGGTCCAGGTTTGCCGCTGTTTACTCCCAAGGGCACGATTTTGCGTGAGCAGCTAGTTAATTTTGTGTGGTCACTCATGAAGCCTTACGGTTACACACGTGTGACCATTCCGCACATGGCTAAAAGTGATCTATACAAGACTAGCGGCCACTGGGACAAATTCGCGGATGATATTTTTCATGTTTCCAGCAAAAAGTCTGAAGAGACCTTTGTGTTGAAGCCCATGAATTGTCCGCACCACACTCAGATTTACGCTTCTCGTGTGCGTAGTTATCGCGATCTGCCACTGCGCTTTAGTGAAGTGACCACCGTGTATCGTGATGAAAATACTGGTCAGCTCCAGGGGTTGTCACGTGTCCGTTCCATTACCCAAGACGACGCCCACGTTTTTTGCCGGTTAGATCAGGTCAAAGCTGAGTCTCTCGCCATTTACGACATCATCACCCGGTTCTACCAAGCCTTTGACATGCCTTTGCGGCTGCGCCTATCTGTCAATGATCCAGCTAAACCAGAAGCTTATTTGGGTGGTGCTGAGGTTTGGGAGACTTCTGTTGGCATGCTGAAAGAGTTATTAGATGAGCTAGGCCAGACTTATGAGATGGGAGTGGGGGAGGCAGCATTTTATGGACCTAAGATCGACTTTATCGCCAAGGACGCCATTGGCAGAGAGTGGCAGTTAGCGACAATTCAGTTGGACTTCAATTTGCCAGAGCGCTTTGAGCTTGAGTACGTGGATTCTGATAACTTGAAGAAACGTCCGGTTATGATTCACCGCGCTATCCTGGGCTCACTGGAGCGCTTTATGGCGGTGATGATTGAACATTACGCTGGCGCATTCCCAATGTGGTTAGCACCTGAACAAATTAGGTTAGTGACGGTGTCAGATGAGTTTGCGTCTTTCGCTGCGGACTTGAGAGCTAAGTTGGATGGGGCTGGTTTGCGGGTTCAGCTAGATGAGTCGAGTGAAAAGGTCGGCAAGAAAATTCGCAATGCAGCCATTGAAAAAATTCCTTGGACCATTGTACTCGGAGAGAAAGAAGTCGCCGGTGAGCCGTGTCAGATCAAGGTCTTCGGTCAAGAAGCAGCACTAGAGATTGCTCAATCAGAGCTGATTGCTGCGGCCGTAGCGGCAGGAACCATTAAGTAACTTGAATACAAAACACGTAGGTTTTAAGCCTACGTGTTTTTGTGTTTACGCTTCAGCCGTGGCAGAATCGACCACGAGTTTTTCTATATGTTTTAGATCTTCTTGAATGTCCGCAGCTAGTCTAGCGGAGTGTTCCTCTAGCTTCTGCATGGTGCTGGCGTACGTATCCGTAGCAGCTTTAATCTCTGATTGCATGACTTTGGTAGCCGCTATGAGCTGACTATCAGTTTTGGGTAAGCCGCTACCGAGGGCTTGGGCAGTTTGACCTTTGACCGCTCGGATAAGCTCACGTAGGGCATCAACTATCTCTGGCGTAGCTCCATGCGCTTCTACCTTTTTGGTAAAAAAATCCTTGGTGGTTTCTGAGAGCGGGGAGGCGGCGATAATGTTGATGAGTTCGGCAGGTGAAGACATAGATTTTAGGCGGCCTTAGCTAAACGTTTAGCAGTAGGTTTAAACTTGGATAGGTCATCTAAAGCGGTCACGGCTGCAGCGTACTTATTCATGAGGTCGTCTAGTTTATCCATGTTCTGTGCCATGGCTTCCCTGGTACCTTTGGTTAGTTTATTTTTTGTTAGCACTTCGTTGTTGCGTTGATATTGGCGTTCGGCTGCATCTATGAGTTTAATGAATTTCTCTCTTGATCTTAAAATGGCTTCTTGTTTTGTAGCTTCAGCTTGAGCGGCGATATTGGCGATATCCTCAGTTTCTGAAGCTGCAGTCTCCAGTCTTTGCGAACCAACCTGCAACGCGTCGTTAACCATTCTGCCCCAGAAGATCTCGTCTTCACTGGCGGTCTTGAGCGTTTCGCTAGTGTAGCGCAACGTATCCGCACTGATCTGTCCGGCGTGAATACGGCTGTCGATATTCGCGTTATCAAATTCAGTTAATCTGTTCATGGCGATCTCTACGGCTCTTAGTTCAGGATTATGGGCAGATTTTTTGCCATGGGGTGAGGTGTCTAATCTTGATCGGAGTTTGGCCTTGTCTCCATTGATATTTGCATCTTGAAACAACGCCTCAACTGCTTTGCGCTGCTTTCCGGTAATCTTGTCACTCACGCCAGTATAAACTTCCTTGAAGAAGCCGCCACCTAAGATATATTTGGTCATGGTCACAGCATCCTCTTTTCTGTCTGCAATTTCGCTTAGCATACCTTTAGTTTCACCGCCACCCAACGCTTCTTTCAAATCCTTCATGAAATCAACGGCTGCCGGGATGGTCTGGCCTTCAGGCGTAAAGTCTTCTTCTGGTAATCTGTGATATTTATCGCCGCGTACCGCTTCTTTGGCGTACTTACTGACGCCACTAGCTACATCAATCACGGCGGCCTTGCTAGCTCTTGCTAGATCGTACACGGATAGATTTTCCCCGAGGAGTCTGGCTAGACTTGGGCCCTTGGTGCCGACGAGCATGTCTAGAGGGGCATCTACAAAGACTTCTTTAGCACCTTCGGCGGCGTCTTTCATTATGCTACGCGGTGCAAATTCAGGATTGCTTCTACCAGCAAAAGCCTTGCTCAATAACGTGCCAGCGCCGCTAGCTATGCTTTGTGAATGTTTAGCCAGACTGGTGAACCAGCTATCGGTCGATTTCTCGGCTTTTTCAGCAGACTTGATGAGTTCACGTTGAGGAATCTCAGCAACATCAAGAGTGTTGTTGATTTTTTCCGGTAAATTCCGGTCTAGAGGATTGGCCTCATTAAAAGAAGCTGGCTCAGGATTAGCTAATTTGTTGAGTTCTTCAGGATTTTGCAGAGCTGTCAATTCCACGGCCTTGCTCCGTCTTTTTGGCATCGCTTCTTCAGCTTCAAAGGCCGCCTGTTCGGTGAGTGCCAATATATTGGCGTGGTCCGCCTCATCAATTTTAGATTTTTTTGGTTTAGGAAATATATCGCCGCTTGGCCGTGGGCCGCCTTCACCACGAATGTAATAGTAATGACTCATAGCAAAATCAAAGAATAAGATTGCTCTAATTATAGCAATTTTTTAGCGTATATTTCTCTAGCGTGGGGACACTTTAGATCCGGAACCATTCACTGATTTTATCTAGAACCTTAGCGACCTTACTTGGTGGTTTTATCTCTGGCGCGGACGTCGGTGTCGATATATTGAATCCAACCGGACCTACCAGTTTGGGTGTTTTAATTGTTTTATCTGCAACTCCCAAGTTTTGATTTTTGAGATTGGCGACTATTTGCTCCCATTTATCGAGCTCGGCTAGTGAGATCTGAGCGCCATCTTTGTCCACCCTCAATTCTAAGCGCTTAGCATTTAAGAGCCTAGAGCTAGCCTTGGCCTCTGCTAGCGACTTGCTCAAAGCTCTATAAATATCCTGCAGCTTATCTAAGCTAAGGTCTTCCGTTTGCACTAGTCTCTGATAAGTTTCTGCCTGTTGACCCATTTCTGCCCAAGTTTCTCTGGCTCGGCTTAATGTAACTCCATAAGGTTCATCGATTGGCCGATATTTTTCTGGAGCATTAGGCTTTGCTTCGGTTTTATCCCAGTCGTCATTCTCATCTATTTCGAGCAGCGGTGGATCATTGGATAGGGCAGTTGTGATCTCTACTTCAATTAACTCTTGCATTTTTTCTGACGCTTTCAGCTCTTCATCTGTGCATCTTAAGTCAGCTTGAATTTTGCAGTTTAGGGCGTAGTTGCTGATTTGATGTTCCGCAGTAATGACTGGATGCCTATCTTCAACCTTTGATTTAGCGTGTTCAACGGCGTACTGTTTGAGGTTTTTGTCTAAGACACGTTCGAGTAGATCTTGATCATTAGTACTCTGAAAGTTGGGATGGTCTTTGAGAACTTCTAAACCGGTCAGATATAGAATCTTACCTTTGCCGCCGGTGACCTTGCTGATGAAATTCTCATCGTTCCCTTGGAATCCTGACAAGTTTGTATATTTAGCCAAAAGTTTGGGCCACAATTGGTCGGCTTGAGCGGCGATGGGATGTACAGCTTCTTCTAGTGCTAACTCTAGCCTATGTCTGATTTCCAGAGAGGGGGCGACGGTGGTATCCCCAGTTTTTTGTAGAAACACGTCGCCATCATCCGGATTGGCGGAGACTACGGTGTAGTCTGTCGTTCGACCGGCTTCATCCATAAGCTTGACCTCTTGGCCAGCTGTGTAAGTGACCTGGTCTAAGCCGTAATCGGGTGTTTCCGGGGTTACAGGGTGGGCTTCTAGAGTTGGCTTGGATCCATTGAATTTTAACACTTCACGAGCCTTTGGCTGAGTTTCTGGGGATTTTCGACCCACTTCAGCTCGATTACGCGCCGCTTGTTCCACCATAGAGCCTGCAATTATTCATCACAGTATACCGCACCTTAGGGTGGACAGATTGACAAAAGTCGATTTTTTTGCTAGCTTCAGCTAACTGGAGGTGTTCTTTGACTCAACGATTCAATCTGTTTTTGGTTCATTCCGACATGCCGTACACTGCACCTCAGTGCAGGCGGGATGACATCCTTGACTGCGTTCACAGATGCTTCGTGTCGCCAGGTATCCTGGTACAGCTCCCAAAAGGGGGAGGCACGCGGCGTGCTCATCTACCGCGTTTGGCTGGAGTGATCCAGAATTACGTGCGCGCGGTTGACGATGACGCCGATTTCTCTCCGGAATTCTGGGGTGAGATGTGTCTCTGGATCAAGGAGCGCTTTCTGCCCTTTTGCTCTGGGCCGATCATGGATCTGCCAGAAGTAATCGCGTATCGCGCGGAGAGGCTGATCCGGCTTCTTGAGCCGGAAAAGTTACACGCCTGGCAGCAGGAGCATCTTGCGAGGCCGGAATACGAGGTCTCTTACAGGCTGGCGCGCGGTGACTTCCGCGATAAATTTGAAAAGCGGGCCATGCACTCCACGTATCAATTGGGGGTGATGGTCGAGTTTTTCAACCTGATCTGGACGGCTTACATTGCCGCCCAAGAGTACGTACGTTTGGAACTCGAGCAACGGCCTAAGTTCAAGCGCTCGCTGTCAGCGAGCGGTAAAAGAATCGAGTATTTTCCAGACTCATGTCTGGGGAAGCTCGAAGAAGACGACGACATTCCGGAGCGGAATATTCCGCCACTGCCAGTTACGCAGCCGCGCCAACCGGGCGTGCTGCGACTGGTGAAAAATGATTAGCAGGTTACTTGGGGTCCCAGACTGGGGCCCCGGTTACCGGTGACCGCGCGAGCGGGGGCCCATCCGGGCCCCCGCTCTCATCTTTTTTACAATCTTCCAAGTTGCAGCTTTAACAAATTCCGGGCAAACTAGTGGCTACTTATGCCTTTACCCAAAATTCTTGCAGTGGTCGGCCCTACGGCTTCAGGTAAAACTGACATTGGTTTAGCTTTGGCTCGTGCTTTTGAGGGTGAAGTTATTGCTGCTGACTCTAGAACTATTTACCGGGGTTTAGATATTGGTACCGCCAAGCCAGTCGGCGAACGTATTTTGGGCGGAGACCTTAAGCAGATGGCGGGGGAGAAGCCGCTGATGGTGGAAGGCATCCCTCACTGGGGGCTAGACATTACTGATCCCGATAAGACTTTCAGTGTGGCCGAGTTCCAGGCGTATGCTGACATTAAAATAGCCGAGATTTTAGAGCGTGGTCATGTGCCAATTTTGGTTGGCGGTACCGGTCTGTATATACGCGCTGTGATCGACAGACCGAATTTTACGGCCGTGCCTCCAGATGACACCTTGCGCGTTGAGCTGGCGACGCTCTCGAACGCCGAGCTTATGACGGAGATCGCCGAGCGTGATCCGGACACAGCTGCCACGATCGATGAAGATAATCGTCGTCGCTTAGAGCGTGCTATCGAGATTTTACGAGCTACTGGTAAGACCCTGGCTGAGACCCAGAAGTTCGACGCCCCACGGTACGATGCTTTACAGCTTGGGATCGAGATTGAGCGTGAAGTCCTCTATGCCCGTATCGACGAGCGTGTTGACGGCATGATCGCCGGCGGCCTGGTCGATGAAGTGCGTGAGCTTCGGAACAAGTACGGTACTAACGCCACGGCTATGACCGGCATTGGTTATCGCCAAATTTGCGAGTTCTTAGATGGCAAAACCAAACTCCGCGACGCCGTGACACGTATCAAATTTGATAGTCATCATTACGCCAAACGCCAAGAGACCTGGTTCAAGCGCGACGATCGGATCATTTGGGTCCGCGACGCTAAGAGCGCTGTGGAAGTTGCTCAAAAGTTTCTGCAATAAAAAAACTGAGGCCTAAGCCTCAGTTTTTTTATCCCAAAATGTTCTTGATAGCTTGTGAGGTATTGCTCGGATCAGCGTTGCCTTTGGAGGCTTTCATGACCTGGCCTACAAAGAATTGGATCAACTTGGTATCACCAGCTTTATACCGGTCGGCTTCTTTGGGGTTCTCTTGTATAACAGTCTTTACGATAGCTTCAAGGGCGCTCATGTCATCCATGCGGGTTGCGCCTAGCTCTTCCATGACGTGACTTGGATCGCTGCCGTCATCGAGCATTTTTCCAAGGACTTCGAGTCCTTTCGGGCCGGTGAGTTTATTATCAGCAATGAGTGACACGAATTCAGCGAAATTTTCTGGACTTAATTTCATGGTCCGGATGTCGCTCTTGCGCTCTTCTAGGAGGCCCATGAGTTTGGTCAGTAACCAGCCGGAGAAAGTCTTGGTCAGTTTCTGGCGTGCTTCTGGCATTTGGTCGGCGGTGATTTCTGGTTTGGCAATGATCCACGCACCTAGCTCACTTAAAGCTCTTTCAGCAAAGTCAGCTAGCGCCGGATCTTCCATGATCATCCGAATATCTTCTGTTTTGAAACCGTATTCCTGCTTCAGGCGGTGGCGTTTGGCTGTGGGTAGCTCTGGCATGCGGGGCTTGAGGTCTTTAGCTATTGAAGCTAACTCAAGCGGTGGGATATCTGGATCCGGGAAGTATCTATAATCGGCCGAATCTTCTTTAGCGCGCTGTTCTTCTGTGATTTGCTTAGTGTCATTCCAGCCGCGGGTGAAGGTTTTGTCTGGTGGATTGCCGGCTTCCCAGAGCTCTGTTTGTCGCTTGACCTCGTAAGCGATAGCTCTTTCTATAGCTCTGAAAGAGTTGATGTTTTTGATCTCAGTTTTTGGTGACAGAACCGGTGACAGCGGCATACCTTTGTCATCGACCTCACGTAAGGAGATATTCACGTCGCAGCGCATGTGGCCTCTCTCTAGATCGCCGTCACTAATGCCCAGCATGCGTACAAGCAAACGCAATTCCTGCACGTAAGCTTTGGCTTGAGCGGCATTCTCAAAAACCGGAGCCGTCACAATTTCACAAAGTGGGGTGCCACCACGGTTGAAATCTACGTAAGTTTTGCCGTCGGCGCCGTGGATATTTTTAGCTGCATCCTCCTCTAGGTGCATGCGTTCAAGTCTGATTGTCTTGGGAGCCTCGCCGGGAATGTCATCTAACTCAACCTCGCCCTCGGTCATGATTGGGAGGTCGAATTGAGAGATCTGATAAGCCTTGGGCAAATCCGGATAGAAGTAATTTTTTCTATCGAATTTTGAGTGGGGCGTGATTTGGCCATTCAACGCTAGACCTAAAAGTACAGCCCAATGTACGGCCTGCTGATTGGGTAGGGGGAGGGTGCCGGGATGCCCCATGCACACCGGGCAAACATTGGTGTTGGGCGGGAGATGTTCAGAATGTGCTGAACAGCCGCAGAACATTTTAGTTTTGGTTTTCAGCTGGACATGAGTCTCAAGTCCAATGACAGGTTGGAGGCGCATAGAACGGTGGCTAGAGGCCACGGCTAGGGGTGTGAGCGATTAACTTCCACCTCAGGGTACGACTTTTTGACCGCAAAGTAAAGGAGGAGTTGGAAGATGAGGGCTACAGGCAACACGGGTAAAATAATCAGGCCAAAACCGATGCTTAACCAGATTGGCCAAGCTGCGAATTCATCTAGACTGAGTAATCCCGGGTCATAATGGCCCAGATTCATGAGCGTACCGAGCGCTAAGCCTATGACACAGGTAAAGATGAGGTTAGCCATGACTAGTCTGAACAGGATCGCCCAAAACTGACCCTTCACTAAGGCGTAGCTAGTTTTGAAATTTTCTTTGATAGACGCGGCGCTTAGAATTGACTCCTGTACCGCAAAGATCGTCCAGACCCAGAGCACTATGCCCGGAATGACAAAGAGAATTAAGCCGCAGACCACAGCGATAACCGTGAGTACTTGAATGACAAACAGGTTAAGGACTTTTTCCCAAGCTCTGTTGCCAAGCGCTGTGAAGTTAATGTCGGCATCAGCGTCATGGCTCACGATTACGGCTACGTATAGCGTGATGGCGGCTGTCACCCAGAGGCTCAAGATGAGGGTTAAGGTATTGGCAAAGGTAATCAAATACTCTGTATACGGTGCCGGGATATTTTGGGCAATTAGCAAGAGGCCAATGGGTATTAGGAGCCAGGCCACATAGCCCAAGATGACAGTTTTGAGTTTGAAAGTGACAACGGTCGCGTCTTTAATCAAGAAAAGAACGCCCGGTAATTTTTGGGCGCTCTGTGACTTAGCTGTGCTGACCACCGGATGCTTAGCGGGTTTTTTTGAGACTGTCATACAGCAAGTAGTCGGTGGTAATGATGAGGGGCGTGGTGACAATAGACAGGAAGACTGAGATCAGCAAACTAAAAGCGTAAACAATCAAGGTCAGTAATCCAGACATGGTCGCCGTTGTGCCGAGGAGCAGGCTGAGAGCCATAGTCACCACAGCGGTGATGAGGTACATGACCAAGAAAAAGACGAGCTTAGGCACTATAAACCTCATAGCCACGGCTAACCAGCGTCCTTTGACCAATTTAGCACTCTCTTTAAACGAATTCGTGAGTGACTTTTTCTCTAGCACCATAAGATACGGCGCAAAAGCAAAGAGCACTACGTATTTCATGATGAGGAAAATGGAGATCGGACATCCAATTAAGAGCAGCGGTACTCCAATGGCCGCCAGGAAGCCTGGAGCATTGTCGGTGCTACCCAGAATAGTTATCACTACTCCTAGGATCGCTGGTAGCGCAGCGGCAATTACTACACCTACTAATGAGATGGTCAGGGCTAGGTATTTCCAGAAGATCTTCCAGCCGTGTTGGTACAACGCTTTTAAATCTGTTTTTCTCTTAGCCATCTGACTATCTACGGCCAAGATAAAGACCGCATAGGCCCACACGCTCACAACGCCGGTAATAATTAACCCGCTCAAGGATAAACCAAACGAGATCCAGTCACCGGTATTCAATCTGTCTGTGGCGTCACTTGGAGCAATGAGTCGACTAATAATTGAGGGAATAGCCGCAATGACTATCCAGAGCAGAATCGCTAAGAGTTCTTTAGAATATTTTTTACCGTGTTCCAAGCTTTGATCAAGGATTTGTCCGATGCTGATAAGTGAAGCCATATGCCTTAAAGTATAGCAAACAAACTAGCCAGTTGTGCCAAAACCGCCCCTGTCTCCCGCCTTGACCTCATGTGTTTCTATAAAATCACCCATTACAATGGGCACAATGAGGGCTTGGGCGAGCCGTTCGCCTTTAGTGATCGTGTAGGCTGTTTGTCCAAAATTATGGATTGAGCATTTCAGTTCATCGGTTGGGCCACAGTAATCTTGATCAATCAAGCCAACACTATTTGAGAGGCGCAAGCCTTTTTTAGCATTACTGGAGCGCGACATGAGGAGTAACGCATAGCCTTTGGGTACAGTGACTACCAAACCGGTTGAGAGGAGTTGACGCTCACCGGGCTCTAGGGTCACTTCTTCGATCACAGCAACGTCAAAGGCGCAGGCACCAGGAGTTTTATACTCGGGTACTAGAGTGTCGGGAGATAGCCGACGAAATGAAATTTGCATATTCGCCACTGTAATCTTTAATCTGATAAAATTCATCTTGGCTATCCACACTCTGACGTTGACCATGAGCGTGGGCAATGGCACAGTCGAGGTATCGCAATCGTGTGGGCGGATTCGAGGAATGGTGGGGTGTGATGGGCTCCATGCTTGCCCGTCACGCCTCACTTTTTCTTAGTAGCTTTGCATTTCTTAGCCCAGTCATTATGAAAGTTACTTTGATTGCGGCTATTTCAGCGGACGGAAAAATCGCTGAACATGTTGATCAATCCTCCATGGATTGGACCAGTAAGGAAGACAAGCAATTTTTTATTGATAAAACCAAAGAGATTGGCGTGGTAGTGATGGGCAGGAAGACTTTTTCGACCTTTAACCGCGCTTTAAAGGGCCGGCGTTTACTTGTTTTAACTAAAGATCCTAGTAAAGAAAAGCCGATGCCAGGGGTCGAATTTAGTAACTTAGAACCGCATGAGTTGGTTGCTAAGTTAGAGTCTGAAGGCGTGACAGACTTGGCGGTGGCTGGGGGAGCGTCTATTTACGGTCAATTTTTGGCGGCGGGCTTGGTGACAGAAGTTTTCTTGACACTTGAGCCGATTTTGTTTGGCGGGGGAGTGCCGTTAGCGCAAGGGTTTGCTAGGGTAGCACTACGCTTTCAGTCGGTGAAACAACTTAATTCACACACGCTCCTTCTTCATTACTTAGTATGATGAAACCTTACGCCGAGCGCACTCCAGATCGTCAGTACCATGATTTATTGACACGTATCATGACTGAGGGGACTGAGATGCATCCCATTCAGGGGGAGAAGTCCAAGATGGTTTTGGGGCATCAGATGCGTTTTGCGTTTAAGAACGGTTTCCCCATGATTACAGAACGTGATCTGTCTGGGAGATTTATGTTAGGTGCGTTAGGTGAGCACTTTGCCTTTTTGCACGGCGCGCAAACTCTGGAGCAGATGCAGGCGTATGGTTGCGGGTGGTGGAAGAAGTGGGTAACTAAAGAGCGTTGTGACATTTTTGGCTTGCCAGAAGGCGATCTAGGGCCCGGTTCATATGGTCCAGCTTGGGCGGCTTTCCCTACCGCTGAAGGTACGCCGTTTAACCAAATTGAGCACGTGATTAAGCAGCTCAAAGAGCGACCTAATTTGCGGACTCATATCATTTCTCCTTGGATTCCTCAGTACACCATTCAGCATTCTGGTTTACCGCCACGCAAGGTGGTTGTGGCGCCTTGTCATGGTTATTTGCACATCATCGCCAATCCAGAAACCAAAGAGCTGTCCGTGCACCACTTCCAGCGTAGCGGCGATGTGCCGGTTGGCGTAGTTTTTAACATGATTCAGTATGCCGCCTTTACCATGATGGTGGCTCAAATCATGGGCTATACGCCTAAAGAGTTGGTTTACACGCTGTCTGATGCACATATTTACGAATCTCAATATGCCAAGGTGGAGGAGCTGCTAGCACGTGAACCTAAACCTTTTCCAACCATGTCTCTCAAGCCAGACATCATGGATATCTTCGATTTTAGACCGGAGCATTTCACGCTTAGCGATTACGTAGCGCATGAGGCTATGTCAATTCCTACGCCGGTGTAGTCTTGGGTATGGCTGGACTCGTTAACCAAAATAACGCCAATCGTGGCGTTTATGCTCAGGTCATTAAGGAGATTGCGGGTCAGGCGGTTTGTCCTTTTTGCCCTGAGCAGCTTTTGAATTTTCACAAGCGACCCATCCGGACATATGGACACTGGTCGGTCACGGATAACATGTACCCTTACCAGCCGTCCAAGCACCATATTTTGTTAATTCACAGCACTCACATTGAGCACGTGACTGAGCTGTCAGCTCAGGCTTGGGGCGAGCTACAGACCATTCTGGCAGAAGAGACAGAGCGGCGCCAGATTCCTGGCGGTACTCTCATGCTTAGATTTGGAGATACACATTTTACCGGAGGTTCAGTTTCTCATCTGCACGCGCATATCATTCAATCCGATCCAGACGCACCAGATTATGACGCTGAGCGCGGGTTGTGTAGTCGTATCGGTTAGTCTTGCACTAAGATAATTTCAATCTGGTAGCTTTTGAAAATCTCTTCGGCGTCCAGGAGGGAATAGCCTTTTTGGTAATAGACTTTGCTGATGCCGGCCTCTGCAATTAAGCGAGCGCAGTTAGGGCAGGGAAAAGTAGACACGTAGATGGTGGCTCCGTTCAGCGGTGTGCCGAGTTTGGCGGCGTTGGCAATCAGACTGGCCTCGGCATGAATGGCTGTTGAGAGGTCTATGCGTTCGCCGGCGTTGAAGTTAGACCGCGGATCGCCATTGACTCCTAAGTGGAAATCGCTAGGTAGATGATGATTATGTCCCTGGGCTAAGACTTGACCATCCTTGAGGATGGCAGCCCCCACTTGTCGCCACCAATCCTGACTCTTTTCACCTTCTGCCCGAGCTAGTTGCATGAGCTCGCGGTCAACTGCGCTACCGGAGACGGTGCGATCTGGAGTTACGGTATTTTCCTTGGTGACAGCTGTTTTATCCCAACGGTAACGGATCGCGGCTTGAGTAAAAGTAGCTTTATCGCCAAAATATCTCTTCGACAGCTCACGTGAAACATCGTCATCAGGCATGATGATGTTAGTCGAGTTGGTTCCAAGAGTAGCTAAGTCTGCTTTTGACAAGACACGTATCCGCGGGAAAATTCGTAGGCCTTCAATAGCTTGTTTGAGTACTTGTGGATCTATGACACGTAGATCACGGGTGAGTGCGGTGTAATCGGCAATAACGTCGAGGCCCAAGATACCGAGCTCTTCAGGATGCTGTTTGAATAACTCAAGATAGCCTGTGTGGAGTACCGGAATAAAGGCGATGAGCATATTAGCTCGTTTTGATTTGATCGAGGAATTTGGTAATTAGTTCACTGACTTCTTTGGCCAATGTCTCAGCACCCTCAATGGTCAAATTTCTAACTCTCGCGGTGGTAGACGTGGTGCCTTGTGGCGGCAAGATTTCTATGCGACCACAATGTTGTTGATAAGACTTGGCTTCTTCCGGTAGAACATCGGTAGTTGAGGAGGAGAACACCATGACATCGGGTTTGACGAGCTCAATGACATCACCCAGGCCGTGCTCAGCTTGTTTGACGGTGACGATATCCACGTGTCGTAAGTGTAATAGCATGTTGACGCGTTCCGCCTCCGGGACAATCGGGCGTTTAGGGCCTTTGCGGATTTTTGTCAGCGCATCTGAATCCACGGCGACTATGAGAATATCGCCAAAAGACCGAGCTTTTTCTAAGTAGGCCGCATGACCTTCATGGATCAAGTCGTAAACTCCTTGAGTCAGCACAATTTTCATGCCTAAGGTTTTGAGGCTGTCCACCGTGGCTTTTAGCCGATCATGGTCGTTGATAAGGCGTCTTTCCTGATTTGATCCAGGTCCAAAGGTATCATTCATATTGCTGTCACCTTAGCAATTCCCATGAAATCGCATAAGGGCTAGATGTGGATAGCAATTTTTATGCAAAAATACAAAACATCGCCAGGTTGGCGATGTTTTATGTAGGCGGAATTTAGACTACGGCAGCACCGGTGCTGAGTAGAATGCCTGGCCCCATGGTTGAGGTCAGGACACAGGACTTGATGTAAATACCCTTAGAAGTCGCTGGCTTGATTTTGCGAATGGCTTCAACGGCCATATCGACATTCTCTTCCAGTTTCTTGGCATCGAAAGATGCTTTACCGACGATCATGTGAACGTTGGCGGTGGCATCGTTCTTGAAAGACAACTTACCGGCCTTTTGTTCCTCGATCATTTTAGTGATGTTTGGTCCAACGGTATCGGTCTTAGGGTTAGGCATGAGTCCGCGAGGTCCAAGAACCTTAGCGGCCTTAGCAAGCTTAGCCATCATGTTTGGCATAGCTACAGCAACATCGAAATCAATCTTACCGGTCTTGGCGATCGCTTCAATGGTGGCTTCGTCACCAATCAGATCGGCGCCAGCAGCCTTGGCAGCGTCTACGTTAGCCGCATCTACGAAGGCGATAACACGCTTGGTCTTGCCAGTACCGTGTGGCAAGGTCAACGTGCCACGAATCTGCTGATCTCCTTGCTTAGGATCAATCCCTAAATTGAAGTGGAGTTCAACGGTTTCATCAAACTTAGCTGTGGCACTAGCTTTGAGAGCAGTAATCGCCTCTGTAACTGAGTGCACCTTGTTTTTATCGATCTTGTTCTTGAGTTCAACGAAGCGTTTGCTGTTTGTCATATAAGTATGTGGTAATAACGCTCATTCGAGCTCCCACGTTTGGTTAAGTTTTTTTACTTCGCTCGCTTCCCCTCCTTCGTAAGGAGGGGGTCAGGGGGAGGTGGGGGTCTAGCCTCTATCCTCTTTCCAATCTCTGTAAACAAAGCGGAAGTGGATTAAGAAGAGTGGGAGTGAGACTAGGACGAGTGCGAAATCTCGCACCGCGTCATTAGCTTTTTGGTTGTCGTAATTCTCTAGGGTATCAGCACGATTGCGTTCACAGTCGGCCTTGGCCTGTTCGGCGGTGGTCGCTGGTACAACGCTGTCTGGGGCAACTGGCTTGCCGTAGTAGGCGTTGTAGTAGTCGGTGTCTCCGCAGGTTTGTAGATAACTTGGTACATCTGCAGCTTTGAAGACGTAAGTCTTAAGACCCAGGGATACAAAGTCGATCAAGCCGTACATGAGCGTAATAATTGTGACTGCAGAAATGACTGCAAAGTACAATTTTATGATGAACGTACTACCTTTGGCCATAGACACTGATTAAGTTAGTGATTACCTATAGCTTACCACTTTCCTTACGCTTCTACATCTACGCCCATCTGTCTGGCAGAACCAGCGATGATCTTCATGGCCTTTTCTACGTCAGTAGTATTCAGGTCAGGCATCTTCTTTTCTGCGATCTCACGCAATTGAGCCTTGGTGAGCTTACCAACTTTTTCAGTTAACGGTTTGCCGGAACCACGTTCGAGTTTTAGCATCTTCTTGATCATTTCTGAAGCCGGAGCGGTTTTTAGAATGAAGGAGAAAGAGCGATCTTCGAAAATAGTCAGTACGGCTGGGACTAGTTCACCGCGACGATCTTGAGTGGCGGCGTTGAACTCCTGCACGAACTGCTGAATGTTAACGCCTTGCTGACCAAGCACTGGACCAAGTGGAGGTGCTGGAGTAGCCGCGCCACCAATGGCCTGCACTTTGATGATCGCCTTGATTTTTTTCGCCATACGATCTTGTTTATAGTGGATTCACGGGTATGTGCCCGAGCGACCACGTCGTGATTTAGCCCCACTTCGTCCTAGGGGACTTCGTTAGGGGCTTTCCCACCGTAACTTTAGCGGAGGAGAAAGTGGCCAAAGTATGCCAATCTTGGGCAGAAATGTCAATGTTTTCAGGGTCAAAACAAAATACAGCCCGTTTTGGGCTGTATTCATTAGCAAATAACGGCGAATGTTGTTTAGATTGAGATATTGGACAGCATCGTGATCATCTCATCTATGGTCACGCCGCTTGCGGCATCAGCTATAAAGACACCGCCAGGGAGGGGGCCATTTGGGGTATTGATATATGCAACTAATTGACCCGGTTGATTAGGAAATGGACTTGGGCCATCGGAAGTCTGAGGGCCTTGAATCAGTAGGGCTGTCCCATTCTTTAGAGCTACTTCTTGAGTAGTCAAAGAAGTTGGGACTTTCTCCCAATTCTTCCCGCCAATATTAACGTAATAATTATCGTTTTCAGACTTGTACCCAAGAACATCTCCAGGATAGCCTGATCTAGCGATCACGTGCTCAGGAACAGCGGCTCGATAGTACACGGACGGTTGCTCGCTGAAGGATCCTTGGTACTCCCAGTCTTCTCCAATTTCTGGATTTGATAAAAATGTACGTTTATACAGCACCACAGAAAACTCACCCCATGATTGCGGAGGTGTAACATCAAATCCAATTTCGCCAGTGGCTACGGGCTCTTCTGTTTCGGTTACTCCAGTATTAAAAGCCGGCTCATCTTTTTGTGTCATTGGAGTTTCTTGGGGTACTAGATTGCTATCTACGACGTCATTCGCACATCCGGCGCCGACCAAGAGCATAGTCGCCGCTAACACTGTAAAGATTTTATATTTCATATGGGCCGATGTTAGCACTCACGTAGCTACGCAGCAAGTGTTCACCGATGGTATAAAAATTAATTTCATGAAAACAAAATACAGCCCTTTCGAGCTGTATTTTTGTGCTTAAACTTTCTTGATCTGGAGGAAGTCGAGTTCGAGAGGGGTTTCGCGGCCGAACATGGAGACCATGACTTTGATCTTGCCACGGGCCATGTCGACATCATCAACCTTGCCTTGCTGGCCTTTGAACGGACCATCGGTAATGGAAACTGTGTCATTTTTAGATACGTCGATCTTGAACTCTGGTTCGTTGACACCTACGCGCTTAATCAAGGCGTCGATCTCTTCTTGTGGAATTGGGGTAGGGGCGTTACCGGTACCAATAAATCCAGTTACGTTAGGTGTGTTGCGTACAACATACCAAGAATCGTCAGTCACGATCATTTCCACTAATACGTAGCCCGGGAAAATCTTTTCCTCAACTACCTTGCGTTGGCCGTTCTTGATTTTAATCTTCTTTTCTTTTGGCACCATGACGGTGAAGATTTTCTCTTCCATGTCCATGGTCTCAATACGCTGCATCAAACTATCGTATACATTTTCCTCGTAGCCTGAGTAGGTGTGGATGGCGTACCATCTCCTACCGTAATTGGCGGTTTGTTTTGCCATAAATATGTAGGGACGGGTCTATGACCCGTTCGTACGTTAAATGTTATTGGTGAGGGTTACGAGTTTTTCAAGTCCGAGTGTGAATAGCCAATCTAGCAGGCCAAAATAAGCGGCGGTGACAACTGAAAAAGCGATAACTAGGCTGGAGTAGATCATGACCTCACGACGCTGCGGCCAGGTGACCTTGCGTAGCTCTTCCCGAGCCTCTAAAAAGTAACGAATAGCAGGGTTATTGATGATACGTCCCAACATAGCAGTATTTTAAAAAGCCCTTTCGGGCCGTTACGCAGATGAATATAGCAGAAAGTCTGCACGTTTGCAAGGGCCTCTGTTAGCAAACTTAAAACCGGCTCGGAGCCGGTTTTAAGTGCGTCACAGTTTAGATATCTAGGTTGGACACGTCTTTGGCGTGAGTTTGAATGAATTTTTTGCGTGGAGCTACTTCTGAGCCCATTAAAATATCGAAGGTTTCATCTGCAATGGTAGCGTCTTCAATAGTCACCCGTTTCATGATGCGAGTTTCTGGGTCCATGGTGGTTTCCCAGAGCTGATCAGGGTTCATTTCACCCAAACCCTTGTAGCGCTGGATATTCACCTTGACTCCACCGGCATCGATCACGGTTGATTCAGTATCCCCGGTATCGCTGGCTTCAACAGGCTCTTCCTTGGCCTCTTCTTTGCCCTTCTTGCCACCAGTCTTGCCGCTTGTCATCTCGGCTACGATTTGGGCTCGTTCTTCGTCCGAGAAGGCGTACTTAACAGCTTTGCCAACTTGAACACGGTAGAGAGGTGGTAGAGCGATGAAGATGTGTCCGGCCTTGATAAGCTCGGGGAAGTGTCGGTAGAAAAGGGTTAGCAGTAGGGTTCGAATGTGAGCTCCGTCCACGTCGGCATCGGTCATGATGATGACGCGGCCGTAGCGCATGTCACCAATCGTGAAAGCCTCGCCGATATTGGTGCCCATGGCAATGACCAGATTCTTGACCTCATTGTTGGCTAGGAGCTTGTCCAGACGCGCTCGTTCTACGTTCAAGATCTTTCCCCGTAGTGGCAGAATAGCTTGGTACTCACGATTACGGGCCTGTTTGGCAGAGCCACCAGCGGAGTCTCCCTCAACAATGTAGAGCTCCGTGTTCTTGCTGTCCTTGCTTGAGCAGTCAGCCAATTTACCTGGCAAAGTGAGGCCATCAAGTACGCCTTTGCGTAGAACTGTTTCTCTGGCAGCACGCGCCGCGGCACGAGCACGAGCGGAGAGCAGACATTTGCCGATAATTTCTTCAGCATCACGCGGATGCTCTTCTAAGAAAATTTGGAACGCTTCACCAAAAACATTTTCAACGGCACTTTTAGCCTCTGGATTACCTAATTTACCTTTGGTCTGACCCTCAAATTGTGGCTCCGGTAATTTGATACTGATAACCGCTGTCAAACCTTCTCGTGTGTCCTCACCGGTCAGGTTAACATCTTTTTCTTTTAGATAACCTTTATCGCGGGAGTAGCTATTCAGAACTCTGGTTAAGGCCGCTCTAAAGCCGGCCAAGTGCGTTCCACCTTCAGCGTTAACAATGTTATTCGCGTAGCAGTGCATGCTTTCGGTGTATTCGGTGGTGTACTGCAAAGACACTTCAACATCTAAATTTTCAACAGCCTTATGCACGTAAAAAACGGTCGGCTGCCGACTTTCTTTGCGCTCGTTTAAGTGTCTAACGTAAGAAGAGACGCCACCTTCAAAGTAGAAGCCATGCGGCACGTTGGCGCCGGCGCGTTCATCGATGATGACAACGTGAATACCAGCCGTTAGATACGCTTGTTGGCGGAGGTGACCAATGATGTTGTCTAAACTATATTCAATGGTTTCAAAAATGGTGGCATCAGCATGGAAGCGAATAATAGTGCCGCGTTTTTTGGTGTTGCCAATTGATTGCACTTTGCCAACGGGAATACCTTTTTTAAATTCTTGTACCCAAATTTTGCCATCACGGTGCACCTCAGCTTGTAAATGATCTGACAGGGCGTTGACCACGGACACACCTACGCCGTGCAAACCACCGGAGACTTTGTAGCCGCTGGCATCACCACCAAATTTACCACCAGCGTGGAGTTTGGTCAGGACTAGCTCAAGAGCTGAGATTTTTTGTTCAGGGTGAATGTCTACCGGAATACCACGACCGTCATCTTCTACGGCGATCCAGTTGTCATCTTGGACATGGACAGTGATCTTGCTGGCATGACCCGCCATGGCTTCATCGAAACTGTTATCAACGACCTCCCAAATCAAGTGATGCAAGCCGGCGGTGCCTGTGGAACCAATGTACATGCCCGGGCGTTTGCGAACAGGTTCTAGTCCTTCAAGGACGGTAATATTTTTCGCGCTATAGTCTGCTGACGCTGCCTTTTTTACCATATCGAAATGCATTCAATTATCGCAAACAGCTTACCATGGCCTCACGGTGGAGTACAGTCCTGAATGTGATAAAATGTACATAGTTATGGTGAAGGGGGAGCCACAAAAAATACCAACCAAGCTTTCCGGCGAGTATAAGGCGATTGATAGCCGATACCGTCGGGACGTTGCCATGGTGAATGCTCGCCCTAGGTTAGAGTTGGGTGCGCTGTGGTTTTTGGCCGGTGTCGATATTTTGTTGCTCCTGGTTTTTATTGGCGGCGTGATCATGTATATCGTGTCAGGATCTTTTTCTGATGCCAGATTAACGGCCGGAATTTTTGCTAATCTTAACTCTAGTCACGCTGGAGTGACCCGCTTGGCGCCAACGGGTTTAGATATTCAGGACGTGAGGTCAGTGTCGGTGGTGCCTGGTAAATATGACGTGTTCGTACCGGTCACTAATTCAAATGATGATTGGTACGTCACTTTTGATTACGCTTTTGGCTATGAAGGTGGGGTGACTGAGACTTATACGGGTTTCTTGAATCCCAATGAACAGAGGCTGCTGGCAGCTATAAATGTTAGTTTCGAACAGCGTCCCGGGAGCCTGCGCCTAATCATGACCAATCAAGTCTGGCACCGTGTGGATAAACATATAATCTCAAACACGGAGCAATTTTTACAGTCACGATCCAATATCACCGTTGATCAGGCGACTTACGCTAAGGACCTATTGGTTGGGGATGAGCTGCTCGGCCATTCGCAGGTCACTTTAACCAATCGTACCGCATACGCTTACTGGTCTCCGGAATTTTTAGTCAAACTGATGCGTGGCGCCACAGTGGTGTCTTTAACTAAAGTAGCTGTACCAGAGTTTGGAGCTGGGGAGACTCGCGTGTTGGATTTGAGGTGGTTTGGTGCGGTGCCCCCTAGCGGAACTTTGAGTGTCGAGCCACTCATTCCGTATTTTGATCAGAGCGTTTACATGAACCCAGATGACGAAATAGGGCAAGATGTGCGAAGATAAGTAGGCTGTGAATGTTAGACGTTTTGATTGGTTCATGATCTTGGCGGCTTTTGGGCTGTTTGCTTTTGGGATTGCGACCATTACTTCGGTGGAGTTGTCTCATGGCGCGGATGAATTCGTGTTTGTGCGCAAGCAATTGATCGCGCTTGGCATTGGGTTAGTTTTGTTTGTGGCGGCATCCAATGTTAACTATCAGTTGTACAGGGCTTATAGCCGTTTGTTCTACGCCTTTTCAGTTTTGCTGTTAGTGGCTGTTTTGCTCTTTGGTCAAACCTTAAACGGTACAACGGGCTGGTTTATTCTGGCCGGTTTTTCTTTTCAGCCAGTCGAATTGATGAAGTTTGCTTTAGCTTTGGAGTTGGCACGTTATTTTAGTGATAACGCTAGGGAGCGTTTTGGTTGGCGCGAGTTAATCCAAAGTGGCTTACGCCTAGTTTTGCCGGTTGGCTTGATTTTGTGGCAGCCAGACTTGGGCGGAGCAGTTATTCTGGTGGGTGTTTGGATAGTTATGATTTTTTTCGCAGGCATTCGCTGGCAACAGATCGCCGTCATGGTAGTGAGCGTGGCCTTGTTAGTTGGTGGCATCTTAGCTTCCGGACAACTGCGGGACTATCAGTTGGAGCGCATTCGTACGTTTATTAATCCTGCCTCTGATCCTCTGGCGACTGGCTATAATGTTGCTCAAGCTAAGATTGCTATTGGAGCTGGGGGCTTGATTGGTAGGGGTTTGGGGGCGGGTAGCCAGAGTCAACTCCGTTTCTTGCCGGAAAGTCAGACAGATTTCATCTTTGCCGTGATTGCGGAAGAACTTGGTTTTGTGGGCGTGGCTGTGGTGCTTGGCGCTTTTGTCTTGTTATTTGTACGTATACTCAGTAATGTCAGGGTGACCCGGGATGCTTTTGCGGCTTATCTCTTGATAGGGATCTTTGCTGTATATTGTGTTCAGACCTTTATTCATGTAGGTGTGAATTTAGCCATTATGCCGGCGACTGGCGTGACTTTACCCTTTGTAAGTTATGGTGGCAGCTCATTGATTATGATGTTGGCTATGCTAGGCGTAGCTGAGAGCGTGGCCAGCAGGATTACTTCTGTAGATAGACTTGAGTCAAAATAGCTACCTAATTGCACTTATGTCTGATGCCAAACATTCACGCTTACCTGAGCCTTTGGCTCGTTGCCCTTTTTGCGCCACCGCCTACGCTGAGCATCTGATCAGCCCGGTGGGTAAGCGCCAAGAGGGGGAGGTGACTCACGCTGCTTGCGAGCAGTGTCTGCGCTCTATGCTCTTTGCTGTGGATAGACGGGCCGGTCGGGTGGCCTGTGTCGGGCTATTGACTGATTGTGATGCTGATGAAGCGATTCGCTTTGAAAAGGCGCAAAAAATCAGTTTAGATGAAGTTTTGCGCGCACATGTTGAGCTCAGAAAGTAGTTGAACTTGACAACCATCATAAAATCTAGCAGAATACCGGCCGATATGCAGCATGCTCGAATTGAGGCCAAAACCCGCGAGATCCGAGGTCGTAAGACTATCGCCTTGCGTGCAGAAGGTAAGGTTCCTGCCGTTATGTACGGCTTTGAAACTGAGCCAAAAATGATCGAACTTGATCGTAATGCTTTTGTTAAAGTTTACTCTCAAGCTGGTGAAAGTACTGTCGTTGATCTTGAGATCGAGGGTGTTAATCACCCTGTGCTAATTTCTGAAATTCAGCGCGATCCTTTGACTGACTTCATTACTCACGCCGATTTCCGTCGCGTTGATCCTAAGCGTAAGATTGAGGCCAAGATTCCATTCAAGTTGGTTGGTCTCGCTCCTGCCGTTAAGGAATTGGGCGGTACTTTACTTCAGACTTTGGAAGAGTTGGAAGTTATGTCATTGCCTGATGCTTTGGTGCATGAAATCGAGGTTGATGTTAGCAAGTTAGCGACTTTTGAGGATATCATTCGTGTTAAGGATCTAGTGATTCCAGAGGGCATCGAAATTAAGTCTGATCTTGAACAGGCTGTGGCTTCTGTTCAGCCGCCACGTTCTGAGGAAGAAATGGCCGCTCTTGATTCTGCTGTTGACGCTGACGTTTCCAAGGTTGAAGTTTTGACCGAGAAGAAGGAAGAAGCTGCTGAGGGTGACGCCGCTAAGAAAGAGTAACTTCACTTAGCTTAAGAAACGACCAAGCTAAGGCTTGGTCGTTTTCAATTACGCTATACTGCATCTATCTATGAATAAGTCTGTTACGGCGATTAAAACGTGGTTGACCAAGGTTCAGCAGACGGTGTGGACAGAGCTGAAGAAGAAAGATAATTTGATGATCATTTCAGCTGTATTTGCGGCGGTGATTGTGATGTTGGTGGTTGTGGCGGCCTTTTTACTCAAGCCAGCTAAATACGACATTGATAGCCCGGGAGGTAGCGACTCTCCGGTTGTAGTGGATGCTACTCTCAGGCACCCTTTGACGGGTGAGTTTTTAGATTCTGCTCTAGAAGATCTG
Source organism: Patescibacteria group bacterium (assembly GCA_049296775.1). GTDB lineage: Bacteria > Patescibacteriota > Patescibacteriia > UBA9934 > UBA9934 > JAGORL01. The sequence continues at coordinate 31,561 of JBAQTB010000001.1, read as the reverse complement.
CCTCAGGTTTATAGTGTGATGGTTGAGAATAGTGCCGATGCTTGGCCGTTGTCTGGTGTGGATCAGGCCTTTCTAGTCATTGAGGTCCCGGTTGAAGGGAATATTCCACGTTTCATCACCTTCTTTAGCGCCGACAGCATCGCTGACAAGATTGGCCCTGTGCGTTCTGCTAGGCCATATTACTTAGATTGGGCGCAGGAATTTAGTGCTATCTACACTCACGTTGGTGGATCCCCTGAAGCCTTGGATATTTTAGCTAGCCGCGATTTAGAGGATTTGAATGAGTTTTATCAGGGTGAATATTTTTGGCGTGATGTACCGCGTCGTTTAGCTCCGCACAATGTTTATACTTCAATTGAGAAATTGTTGAAGGCGGCTCTAGAGTTAAAGCCAGCTGAGCCAGACTACTTGGGTTGGTTGTTCAAAAATGACGCCCCGATTGGAGCTGAGGGTTTGTCTCTCGTGATTAATTGGGGCGAAGGGAGTTTGTATGATGTTTCGTGGGAATATGATTTGGCCTCAAATAGTTATACGCGTTTACAGGGGTCAGATATAGTGCGTACTGAGGCGGGTGAACTGGTGACCGCTAATAATATCGTCGTTTTAGCTTCTGATATTACCGTAGTTGATAGCGTGGGTAGACGCCATATCCGCACTTTAGGCGAAGGTGATGCTTTGGTAGTTCAGGACGGCAACTTGATTTTAGGCACTTGGAAAAAAGAGACAATTAATGACCGTTTGCGCTTTTATACGTCTGAGGGTGAAGAGATCCGCTTCAACGCTGGCAAGACTTGGATTGAGGTAGTGCCTTCACTAGATAGAGCATCTACAGTTACAGACTTGCCGTAATGAATCTCCAGTTACCAGATAGATCTCTAATACCAACGGGCGAAGAGTCTGGAAAATAGTGCTTAATTAGGGCTAACGCTGCACTGGTTTGACTAGGATCAATTTCAAAAAATACTTTTACAGTCTGGGGGAGATCTTTGCGCCGCGCTGCGGTTTGCATGAGTAATTCATCGTACAATTCCAAGCCATCCAAGCCGCCTACCAGGGCGGTTTGTGGTTCATAGTTCTTCACATCTGGATCCAGTCCATCCCATTGTCGGCCAGTTAGATACGGCAAGTTTGCAGCGATCAGTAAGGTCTTGGGCTTGGCTCGGGGTGACCAGGCGTTATAGCTTTCAAAAAAAGGTTTAAGCAGATTGCCTTCCAGAAAAGCAATGCGGTCACTGACGTCGTGGGTTTTGGCATTTTGATGAGCTACACGTAGAGCTTCATGGGATAGATCTGTGGCGATGACTTCACAATGAGTTTCTGCAGCTAGTGTGATAGCTATGGCACCACTCCCGGTACCTACGTCTAGCATCAGACAATTATTATCGATCTCCTGACGGACTAAATCTACCAAAAGTTCTGTTTCTGGACGGGGAATCAGAGTGGCGGGCGTAACCGCAAACGTCCGGCGATAGAAGTCTTTGGTCCCCAACAGATAAGCAATGGGCTCATGTCTGGCTCGTCTCTCAACCAAGCGCATGAAGTCATCACTGACGGTGATTCGCAGGTCTTCATCACCGTGCGCGAATAAGTAGGAGGTCGGTTTATCTAGACAGAATGCTAACAGAATTTGCGCATCTAATTTGGGATTACGCACGCCTAAAACTCGCTCAGGTTCACTGGCTTTGAGTTTATTCGCGGCCCAATTCAGGGCTTCAAAAATCGTTAGCGCCTGCATAATTACTCATCATCCTCATCGTCACCACTGACATCCAGACGTTTATTCCGTGCCGCTAGTCGTAGGGCATCGATAATGATTTGAATATCGCCATCTAGGATCTCTGGGAGATTGTGCCAAGATTGCTTGAGTCTGTGGTCGGTAATTCTATCTTGCGGGAAGTTATACGTACGGATCTTTTCTGACCGGTCGCCTGAGCCTACTTGACCCTTGCGTTCAGCATCTAACTCAGCCTGTTTTTTCTCCTGCTCTTGCGCGTAGACCCGGGCTCTGAGGACAGATAAAGCCCTGTCTCTATTCTGGCTAAATGATCTTTCATCCTGACAGATAACCGTAATGCCTGTGGGAATGTGTACTGCTCTACAGCTGGAGTAAGTAGTGTTCACACTTTGACCACCTGCGCCTTGTGAAGTAGTGGCTTCAATTTTGATGTCTTTAGGATTGATATCGAATTCCTCCTCTTCTAGTTTTGGTAAGACGGCTACGGTGATTGTGGAGGTATGAATTCGGCCGGCTTTTTCTGTGGTGGGTACGCGTTGGACACGGTGGACGCCACTTTCTAACTTCATAACTCCGTACACGCCAGCTCCACTAATTTCTAGAATAATTTCCTTAAAACCGCCCAGGTCATTTTGGCTTTGAGAAATTAAAGTCGTTTTCCATTCATGTCGTTCTGCGTACCGGGTGTACATGCGGTATAGGTCAGCGGCAAACAAGGCGGCTTCATCACCGCCGGTGCCGGCTCTAATTTCTACAATGGCATCATGCTCATCTACCGGATCGCGGGGGAGCATAGCTAATTCCAAAGCTCTTTCTAGTTCTGGTAACTTTGCCTCAAGTTCACTGACTTCCGCTTCAGCCAAGGCGCGCATGTCTGGATCTGGATCAGTTAACGTGGCCTGCGCACCCTTAAGTTGGCCGGCGACATCTTGGTAAGCGTCAGCAATACTGAGACTCTGCTTGAGGAGCTGATAGGCGATATTGGTTTCTCGCAACTTCATGCGGTTAGCTAGAATCGTCGGATTCATCAGATCCTGCTCTAGCCGTTCCGCTTCTTTGCGCTTGTCAGCGATCATGCGATCGAATTCCATAGGTCGGGGGTTGTCATTTAGGTTAAGGCAGAGAAAAGAGTGGGTGTGGGGCTAGTATAAACAAAAACACTCTGCTTGTAAGCAAAGTGTTGTTGGTGGTAGCTAAGAACGGCTGGTTTTGATGCTAGTGTCTTTTGATGCTTTCTTTTCAGCCTTCTTTTGAGCGCGAGCAGCCTTTTCTGCTGCCTTCTCTTTGGAAGTCTTAACCTCTGCTGTCTTTCTAGAATCACGATCAGAGAATTTCTCCACGCGGCGTGCGCTGTCAACGATCTTTTGCTTGCCAGTAAAGAATGGGTGGCAGGCAGCACAAAGTTCAATATCGATGCGCTCAAGGGATGAGCCCGTCTTATATTCAGCTCCGCATGCACAAGCAATTACGGCGTTGGTATAGTAGTTTGGATGAATTGATGGTTTCATAGCAAAAATGTTGCCATTAGAGTAATAAAATTCAGGTCTTTTGTCAAATCCTTGAGTCACAGGTATCCTCGGGCTGAATATGGCCACAAACATTGACTCATTTGACTATAACCTGCCAGAGAGCTTTATAGCCCAACGTTCCGTGGAGCCTAGGGATCACTCTAAGCTGATGGTTTTGGATCGGGTTACCGGGCAAATTCAGCACCGGCATTTTTATGCTTTGCTAGATTTTTTGGGGCCTGGAGACGTGCTGGTTTTCAATACGTCAAAAGTTTTTAAAGCTCGTTTAGTCCAGGCTGGTCTGGAGATCTTTGTCTTAAAGATCCTAGACGGCCAGATTGAGTGTTTATTAAAGCCTGGCAAGAAATATCCGGTTGGTTCGACTATCCATATTCACGGTGAAAGTTTTACTGTGCTTCATAAGACGCCGGATGGCATCGTGATGCTTGAGACTAATTTATCGACTGCTGACATGTTGGCGTTTTGTGACAGGCACGGCCAGATCCCAACTCCGCCCTACGTTAAGGACGCGTCGAGTTTAGATCAGGACTATCAAACTGTTTACGCTAAGGAGGTAGGTTCGGTGGCGGCGCCTACGGCAGGTTTTCATTTTACCGACGAACTTTTAGCCCAATTAAAGCAACAAGGCATTCAGATCGAGTATGTCATTCTGCACGTTGGCATTGGTACCTTCAGGCCTGTTCAGGTTGAGACCCTGGAAGAGCACGTCATGCACAGCGAATGGGTGAATGTTCCAGCCGATGTCGCCGAGCGTTTGAATGACGCCAAGCTTGAAGGTCGTCGCATCATTGCTGTCGGCACCACGACCACTCGTGTACTTGAAGGCGTAGCGAGTTCACATGGCGGCAAACTCGTCGCGTATGCGGGTGACGTGAATATGTTCATCACCCCCGGTTACGAGTTTAAAATCATCTCTGGTCTAATTACCAACTTTCATCTACCTAAATCAACACTGTTAGTCCTAGTCTCAGCCTTAGCCGGCCGTGAATCAGTTTTAGCGGCTTACGAAGAAGCCAAGAAAAACCAATACCGTTTCTTCTCATTCGGCGACGCGATGTTGATTGTTTAGTAAAAGTCAAACCTGGAAAGGGCTGGGGGTTTATGTTAATCTTGAGCTTGAGGGGGTGATATGAGAGGGCAAGAACAGCTTAAGCCGGGTGATCAGCATCCGGGTTGTGCCGAGGGCGGTACGTTTCGGCTTGAATTCAAGGAGCAGTTGAGGGGTGATTACTTGGAGTTCGCCACGCTTGCAACACTGCTACGGTGTTGCGGTTGTGAAGTGGCGCGTGGCGGAGAATTTCCTGGCCGTGGACAGACCTTGGTCTACATGTGTAGCCAGCAATTCGACGGTCTTGATGACCCGCCGTTGCGTCCAGAAGTTTGCCCGCATTGTCCTATGGGCAGGAATCATTACTTGAAAGAAGCTCGGGTTCCAGAGGATCTGAGAGCTGAGGAGCCGTTCGCTGATGACGCCCACATTGTGACCGCTGTGCTGTGTCTGCACTGTGCACGCGTGATCTGGACCGATAGGCCCAAGCTCGACTCACATGAGGAGCTTGGTGCTTTGAAACGGACTGTGGTTAGCGACGCTGCGACACTTTCCGGTTAGTCTAGGCGTTAGCTGACGCCCTTAGACTCTTGGCTGGTCTTGATCTTAAGACCAGCTTTTGTTTTGTGGGTCTAGAGCGGTTGACCTTTTGAAGTGATTAAGTACACTAAGTTCGGGCTTCAAAGAACTCACGTTCAACCGTTTTGAGGAGGTACAAATGTCTCAGTTTGATTCTTGGTCTCCTGGCACGTTGCATGAGGCTTGTCAGGGAAAACCTGGAAGCAGCGAAAAAGGTACGCTCATTTTCTGGATTAAGGAGCGAGAGGCAGGTGTGACTGCTCGGGGAGTGAGCGGTCTGCCTATTCATGAAAAGGTGATCGGTGGTCTGTATTGCGATGTTTGTGGAGCTGTTTTTTTCGGTCGGGAGCGTGGTCAAGCGTTAGCGACTTATTGCGAAAATTTGCGGAAGGAGGACTTCCAGAGCCCAGCAGACAAACCGACGGCCTGCCCTCATTGTCCCGTGGACAAGGGTCAATTGGTTGAGGCTTATCTGACGGATCATTTCGACAATTTTTCCGCCGATATTAGGCCGCACGGCAAATCTTATTTGCTCTGCAAGCGTTGCGGACGGCTGGCCTGGGCCTTTGACCACTCCGCGAAGAAAAATCGTCTCCAACAGGAGCAGCTTGAGAGGGATTTTGCGCCACTTGCTGCAAGCATCGCCAGGAGAACTACGTCTTAAGCCGACCGGTTCCTCCGGTCGGCTGCTACTTTATAAGCGCAGAAGCTGCTTTACTATGGCGGGAGATATTTGACCTTTTTGGCTAAATTAAGTACACTTCTGCCGCCCTTGAAAAAGGCAATTTAAAGAATTTCATCCCACAGATCGGCCGCAAAAGAAGCTTTGGATCCTCCCTAGACTCTGAATCAAAGAGCGGGGCCCAAAGTGAGGCTGGATCGAGGTTAAAAGGAATGAGTTATGAAGATCCCATCATCCCTTGAGATGCTCAAGGCTGGTGTGCACTTTGGACATCAATCGTCTAAGTGGCACCCAAAAATGAAAGAGTACATCTTTGGAGAACGCAGCGGTGTGCACATTATTAACGTAGAGAAGACCGCAGAAAAGTTAGAGCAGGCTTTGAATTTTGTTACTCAAACTGTGTCTAAGGGCGGTAGCATTTTGTTCGTTGGAACCAAGCGCCAAGCTCAAGAAATTGTAGCTAAGTACGCGTTGGACTGCGGCATGCCATACGTTGACATGCGTTGGTTGGGTGGTACTTTGACTAACTACGCTCAGTTGCAGCGTTTGATCCGTCACTACCTTGATCTTAAGGATAAGCGCACCAAGGGTGAACTGAAGAAGTACACCAAGTTGGAGCAATTACAGTTTGATCGTGAAATTGCTGAGCTAGATGAGAAGATCGGTGGTTTGTCTACTTTGACTCGTGTACCGGAAGCTCTTTTCATTCTGGATGCACGTCATGAGAAGACTGCTGTGCGTGAGGCTCAGGCCATGAAAGTACCTATGGTCGCTTTGGTAGACAGCAATGTTAACCCAACTGGCATTGAGTACGTGATCCCGGGCAATGATGACGCGATTAACTCTATTGATTTGATCGTTAAGTTGGTGGCTGGTGCAGTTAAAGAGGGTAGGACTAAGGCGGCGTCTGAGGCTCAGGCTGCTGCTCAGGTGCGTAAGGCTCTTGAAGAGGAGATTCGTGTTTCCGCTGAAGCTAAGACCGTGGTTGATGAATTAGATAATAAGATTAAAGAAGAGTTAGCAAGTAAGAAAAAGGCTGACAAGATCGCCGACTAACCACAACTTTTTATGGCAATTACCGCAGGTGATGTAGCAAAGTTACGTGAACTGACAGGCGCTGGCATGATGGATGCCAAGAAAGCCTTAACGGAAACGGACGGTAATGTAGAGGCTGCAATTGAAGTTTTGCGCAAGAACGGTGCTTTGAAGGTCGCTAAGAAGTCTGACCGGACTACCGCTGAGGGCAGAGTGCACACGTATACGCACTCTAACGGTAAGCTAGCCGTGATGGTGGAGGTAATGTGTGAGACAGATTTCGTGGCTAGAAATACAGACTTTGTCGATTTCTGCCAGGACTTAGCCATGCATATCGCAGCTGCCGCGCCGGTGTATACCAGTCGTGCCGAGGTACCAGCTGAGGTGGTGGCAAAAGAAGTTGCCTTTCACACTGAGCAGCTTGCAGCTGAAGGCAAGCCAGCGGAAGTGATCGCTAAGATCATGGAAGGTAAGTTGAATAAGTTCTACGAGGAAGTGGTACTCATGGATCAGAAGTTCGTGAAGGATGATGAGATTTCGATCACCAACCTCATTGAGCAGAAGGTCACAAGCATGGGGGAGAGTATCAGAATTGGTAGATTTGTGCGTCTAAGTCTAGGCGCGTAAAGATTCAAAAAAACAGGGCCCGCACGGCCCTGTTTTTGCATAAAAGAAAAACCGCCAGTCCAAGATGGAAAGGCGGTCAGACACGTCGGTGATATTCTGACGTGTTAATTTGGGTTTGTCACCAGAGCGCTGCAGGCTCCGGTGTCCGGATCCCAGACGTATGGCTCGACGTTTTGCTCGATGCCGTCTCGGAGCACGGTCCACTCACCGCTCATCTCAGAGGACTGACAGGAGTATTGGATGGCGGGTATGGCCGGGTAGGTGAACTCCGTACTCAACTCCCATGCTACCTGGTCGTTCAAGCAGATCAGGTAGTTGAACGTGACCACGTTGTTCACGATCTCCGTGGTCATGCCGTGAGGCGGGGAGTTGGTCCAGTCGGTCCAGTTCCAGAGCACGCCGCCGCGCGTTTTGCCGCCGATCGACTTGATCGTCGTGTCCTCAGGGGCGGTGTACTTGCCGCGGACTTCTCCGAAGCCCTCGGCGCACGCATCGTCCTGGGTGGTGGGGTCGCAGTCGTCGTCGAAGCCGTTGTGGAGCAATTCCACGTTGCCGGGGTAGGCCTCGGCGTTGTTGTCGTCGCAGTCGGTGCCGCCCTGGTCGAGGCTGGTGAAGCTATCACCGTCGGCGTCGATGACCGGTTCCAGGCCGGTATCCTCGACTCCGGTATCGATGTACGTGCCGGTGTCGGTATTCGTATCGCTGTCGGTGTCGTCGAGCTCGATCAGGGCGGGCTTGCCGTCGACCAGCTCTCCCTTACCGTTCACGCCGTAGCAACCGGCGGTGAGGGTGAGCGCGAGGGCGGCGAGCGTGGTGAGCTTGGACATGAGTCCTCCATGTGGCCGGATTGTGCCGGCCGAGTTGTGAAAACATTCGCTTAGTCAGCAAACGGCTACCAAGGGTAACGGGGCAGAATAGCACTTTTTAGCTTAAAAGTCAAGGATTATTGAAGATAATTTGGCTAAAATAAGAGGATATTTTTGCTTGAATGCTCAAGATAGTGGCAAATATTTGCGTAATCGATGAAATCTCATTAATAGGCTTGGATCTGTTATACTTGGATAATATGGCACGTATTGCAATTAACGGCTTTGGCCGGATTGGGAGATCGGTTCTGAAAGCAGCTTGGTTTGAGCACCCAGAGTTTGAAGTAGTCGCTATTAACGACATGGCGGATGCTCCAACTTTGGCGTATTTGCTGCAGCATGACAGTAATTACGGCACTTGGAATGTGCCGGTTAAGGCCGTGGGCGAACATGCGCTCATGATTGGTGATAGAAAAATTCCAGTGTATGCGGAAAAAGATCCAGCGCTGTTGCCGTGGGCTAAGCACAAGGTTGACGTAGTGATTGAATCGACCGGTTTATTTACGAGTGAAGATAAAGCCGTGGCTCACCTGCAGGCCGGTGCCAAACGCGTAGTGTTATCGGCTCCAGGTAAGGGCGGTGAGATTCCGGTGTATGTCAGAGGCGTGAATGATCATGAGTTGAAGGCAGATACCCATCCGATCATCAGCAATGCTTCATGTACAACTAATTGCGTAGCTCCGGTCACGGCGATTATTGAAGAAGCTTTCGGGATTAAAAAAGCGATCATGACCACAGTTCACGGTTACACCGCTTCACAATCTCTAGTTGACGGCCCCAAGAAAGATTTACGTGAAGGCCGCGCCGCCGCCGAGAATATTGTGCCGACTACTACGGGTGCCGCGATTGCTGTGACTAAAACAATTCCTAGTCTCAAGGGTCGATTTGATGGTTTATCTATTCGCGTTCCAATTTCCACCGTGTCTTTATCTGACATGACGTTTTTGCTTAAGCAGAAAGTTACGGTAGAGCAGGTGAATGCCGCGCTTCTTAAGGCCAGTAAGCAGGCTCGTTGGAAAGGCTTGGTTGGTGTGAGCGTTGAGCCGTTGGTGTCTTCTGATTACCGAGGTGATTCACGTTCTGCAATCGTAGATTCTTTGCTTACCAACGTGGTTGATGGCGATTTGGTGAAAGTTGTGGCCTGGTATGACAATGAGTGGGGTTACTCTAACCGTTTAGCTGAATTGGTCTTAATGGCAGCCGGCCAAGAATAATATGCGTTTTCAGTCGACTTACGAAAAGATTTCCCAAGGCACTAGTCAAAATATTTTCGCTGCTTGCTTTGTAGCTTTGCGTATCGCGGTTGGAGTAGCTTGCCTGTACTTAGCTGTTAATGCTTTGCAGATGCCAGCTACCGAAATTGCGGCTGACCCGGGTTCCGCTCTTTACTATCACGAGCTGGCTGATCAGCAGGCTCTGACACGTGTCGCTGTTCCAATTGGTGTAGTTATGGGCCTGGCCTTTCTTTTGGGTGTACTCGTGCGCCCCATTTCGATCCTAGTGATCTTAGGTCTGATATTTTTTGGACTTCAGTCAGGCTCAATCTATCCCGAGCGAGTCTTTTTAACGACGGTTATTTGTAGTCTAGGTTTTATTTTGTTTGCGGCCGGTGGCTCAAGTCATGCTCTGGGTCTCGATGGCATTATTTCTAGAAATATTCGTAAGGCAAATGTCTTGACGAGATTTTTGTTCGGTTAATTATGGCTGGTCAGCGTAAACAGGTGGTTGTGCTGGGGGGAGGCTTTGCTGGTCTCATGACGGCTAGAACTTTGGTTAAAGCTGGAGCGGTCGGTAGTTTATGTGATGTCACGATCGTTGACGCTGCCGATGCTCATGTTTATACGCCCTGGCTGTATGAAGCTGCTACTTGTGCGATTAAGGGCGAGTCTGCTGAGGTGAAAGCTAAGATGATTGCGGCCGCCGCCTTTCCGTATGCCGAGTTACCGGGTTTTGAGGCGGTACGTTTTGTGCAAGCCAAAATCGAAGGTGTAGATTTTGACACTAAACATGTCGAGTTAGCGGGTAAGCGTAAGTTACCGTATGACGTATTAGTTATCACTTTGGGTGCTGAGCCCAACTATTTTGGGATTCCAGGCTTGCCAGATAACGCTTTGGTCTTAAAGCAATTGATTGACGCCAAGCGGATTCAGCTGGCCGTTGAGAAATTATTCACAACCGCGACTAGCCGCGCTCCAAAGCATATTGTGATTGCCGGCGCTGGTCCGAATGGTGTTGAGTTTGTGGGGGAGTTGGCTAACACCGTGCGAGTCTTAGAACACAGGCGGAATTTACAATTTGGCTCGATTAAAATCGCCTTAGTTGATCCGGCGCCAGACTTATTTGGCATTTTGCCGGTTAGTTTACGTAAAAAAGCAGTGAGACGCCTAGAGACGTTGGGCGTTGATTTGAAGCCAGGTTTAAGAGTGTCAGCAGTCGGGCAGGATGCTGTTACGGTGTTTACGGCTAGCGGTAAGTCTGAGGACCAAGTAAAGCTTCCTGCCGATTTATGCATTTGGTCTGGAGGCGTTAAAGTGAATTCGTTGGTGGTAACCTTGAATTTGCCCTTGGATGACCGGGGTCGTTTAGTGCTTGGTAGTGACTACACTGTGTCTGGGCAGCCGGGAGTCTTTGCGGCTGGAGATTGTGCGGCGCTGATTAATCCGCACACTGGCAAGGCCGATCCGCAGAGTGCGCAAGTAGCCCATTATCAGGCCCATGTGTTAGCCGGGAATATTTTGCGATCTTTGCAGGGCCAGCCCTTGAAGCCAGCCCATTTGCCAGCGCGTTGGGCTTTTTTCTCCGCACTCGGTGGGGCGTATGCGGCCGGCACTCTTGGCGGCATGAAGTTCTGGGGTTTGCCAGCTTTTGCCTTGCGCCGAATTTCTGACCTGTATTATTTCTTATTTTTGCTACCACCGCGTCATGCGCTCAAGGCTTGGTTGGTGGGTGTACGCTTATACCGTAAGAATGATCGTTAGTGTATGAAGTTAAAGCATTGGACGGCGGCAGACATTGGCAAGGGCACGCGAGTCTTAGTGAGGCTTGATGTTAATGTTCCGGTTAAGCGCGGTCAGGTTCAGGACGGCGGGGCATTTGGTAGGATCGCTCAAGCTCTGCCAGAGATTGAGGCTCTGCGTAAACGCGGAGCCAGGATTATTTTAGCGGCCCATTTGGGAGATCCTGGTGGCAAGGTGGTTAAGAGTTTGTCTTTAGGGCCAGTGGCTAAGGTATTAGCGACTAAACTCAAACGCGTAGTGCCGCTCGTGACGGCTTGGGAAGATCTGCCAGAGTTACGTCCGGGCGGTTTATGTTTGCTAGAGAATTTGCGTTTTGATCCAGGTGAAGAAAAAAATGATGACGCGTTTGCTTGGAAGTTAGCCAAGCTGGCCGATGTATATGTGAATAATGCCTTTGGCGTGTGTCATAGGCGGCACGCCTCTGTGCATGCTGTGACCCGGCACTTGCCGAGTTTTGCTGGAGAGCTGGTTAGACGTGAAGTTGAAGAGTTGTCAGCTAAGCCGGTTAAGCCATTCGTGTTAGTCATGGGCGGCGCCAAGATTGCTACTAAGATTAATGTGTTACGTGAGTTGGGTCCTAAGGCAGATAAGATTTTGTTGGGTGGTGGCTTGGCGGTGACGTTTTTGGCTGCGGCTGACGTGGCCTTGCCGGCGTATCCTGCCGATTTGATGCAACCGGCAGATGTGGCAGTGGCTAGGAAGCTCTTGAGGCAATTTGGTCGTAAGTTGGTGATGCCCGTTGATTTGGTAGCTAAGCCCAAGTCTCATTTGATTACGGACATTGGTCCAGAGACTATTCAGGCATTTTTAGAACATTTAGCGCCAGCCCGTACGATTATTTGGAACGGTCCACTTGGAATTATTGAACGTCCAGACGGTCAGGCTGGAACTCTGGCTGTGACCGCAGGCATGTTAAATGGCGATGCCAGAACGATCACAGGCGGAGGCGAGACCGTAACATTTTTAGATGATCACAAACTGATCAAGGGCTTTACACATGTATCTACCGGTGGTGGCGCCATGCTCGCATTTTTAGCGGGAGAAGCTTTACCAGGCCTCGTCGCTATACAGGATAGAGATTAGATCTGATCTCTTTCTTGTCGCACTTTATGTTATAGTTTAAGCAACTATGTTGGAAAAAATTGATACCATTCATGCTCACGAGATTCTTGATTCTCGTGGCAATCCTACGGTGCAGGTTACGGTGTTATTGAAAAATGGCACGCGGGGAGTGGCGGCGGTGCCGTCTGGGGCTTCCACCGGGAGTCATGAGGCGCTTGAACTGCGGGATGGCGATAAGCGCAGGTACCGGGGTTTAGGCGTACAGAAAGCAGTGGCGCACGTGAATGGGCCGATCGCTAAGGCCTTGAAGGGTTTGGACGTTTTTGATTTGCAAAGAATTGATGACACTATGCGTGTCCTTGATGGTACGGACAACAAACGTAAGTTAGGCGCTAATGCGATTTTGGGTGTGTCTTTAGCGTGTGCACACGCTGGCGCTAAGCGTGCCAAGATGCCGCTTTACGCTTACTTGCGTGACGTGTACGGCTTGAATTACAAGGGCTTCAAGCTGCCAACTCCGCTCATGAATGTGTTTAATGGTGGTAGACATGCGGATACTAACTTGGACATGCAGGAGTTTATTATCGTGCCCGTGGGCTTTAAGAAGTTCTCCAGACAATTACAGGCGGGGAGTGAGATCTTTCATGCACTCGGTGATGTCTTGAGAGCTGATGGTTTGGATACTGATGTTGGCAATGAGGGTGGCTATGCGCCAGACGTGGGTAGGACAGAACAGGCTTTAGAGTATTTGCTAAAGTCTGTTAAGAAAGCCGGTTACAAACCTGGCAAGGACATTCGGTTTGGGATTGATGTGGCGGCAACCGAGTTTTTTGATGTTAGAACTAGCAAATATATTCTAAAAACTGACAGACGTAAGCTGATCGGTCTGGAGATGATTTCGCTTTATGAGTCTTGGATGAAGAAATTTCCGATGCTGTCTATTGAAGACGGCCTTTCAGAAGATGAATGGGCAGACTGGCAGGTGATGACCCGGAGACTGGGCTCGGACTTGCTGCTGATTGGCGATGACCTGTTTGTGACCAATAAAGAGCGGGTTCAGCGTGGTCTAGACGAGGGAGTGGCGAATTCTGTGCTAGTTAAGGTTAACCAGATTGGGACTTTGTCAGAAACTATTGAAACCATTCTTTTGGCACAGAAACATAAGTATAAAATCGTGATTTCGCACCGTTCTGGTGAAACTACGGATACCACCATTGCCGATTTAGCCGTGGCCGTGAACGCTGAATACATCAAAGCCGGGGCTCCATCCCGGTCAGAAAGGTTGTGTAAGTACAATAGGTTGCTTGAGATCGAGGAAGAGCTAGCTGCCTAAGCAAAAGGCTTAAATTAGCCAAAAAGCCAATAAATTCAATAAAAAGCCAACAAACCCAGCAAAAACTTGACAGTTTGCTAATTTTTGGGTAGTTTGAGGTGTTCGTTTTTTAGCCCAATGCAAGTTGGGCTGAGGCGAAGCAAGAGAGTTCAGGCCGGCAGTGTGCCGTACTGATGAAGTAACTTGAGTTGGAGGCGGGAAAAAGATGCGTACGTTGAATTTGGGTGTTTTGTTGGTTGCGATCATGATGACGTCTGCCGGATGCCCCGGCATCTGGGACGTCCTGATCGATGGTCAGATCGACATCGTTCCGGGCGGCACCGGCATCATCACGACTACCGACGGCGACGCCGACACCGATACGGACACGGACGCAGATGCCGACACCGACACGGATACGGACACTGACACGGACACTGACGCCGATACCGATGCAGATACGGATACCGACACCGATACGGACACGGACGCAGATGCGGACGCTGACACCGACACGGATACGGACACCGATACTGACACCGACACCGGCGACACGAGCGGTATGGTTGATACCGGCGATACGAGCGCTCCGTGGGTCGACACCAGTGTCGGCGACACGGGCACGACCGGCGACACCGGTATGATGATGCCGACCGGTGATACCGGCCGCATGATGTCCACTGCCGACACCGGCATGTGGATGGCCACCGGCGACACCGGCGTTCAGCCCCACACGGGCTACTCCGGCACCGGTGATACGAGCGGCATGGTGATGTTGACCGGCGACACCGGCATGATCATGTTGCCCACCGGCGACACGGGCATGGTTATGCCCACCGGTGACACCGGCAGCGCGCCCTTCTTGCCGGACACCGGGGCAGACTGCCCCGACGGCTCGAGCGGCTTCACCCTCGTGTACACGCCTGAGGCGGGTGCCACCAATCCCATCATCTCTCTCGAGTTGATCGGGACCAACGGTTACCCGGTGCCGGGCGGGGAGGTGCACACCATTGTGCCGCCCGACCCCAATTGGCTGTATATCCCGCAGCCGGACAACGGGACCATGTTGACCTACCTCGGTTGTTTGGACTCCGACGACATCGCGTCCGTCGAGTTCTCGGCAGAGGTGACGGGCGGCACCCAGCAGTGGAGCTGCGTGGGTGGCGCGATGCCGTTCTCCACCACAGGTACGTGGGAAATCTACTTCGGTGGCGAGCCATCTCACCACAGCTTCCACGCCAATGGCGTTGGCGGATGTGAGGGCTTCGCCGGCAACGTGAGCGGCATGCCCATCTGAGGCTAGAGACATCGTGACCTGAGGGTCACGCTCGCGGCTGCGACACATACTGTGTTGCAGCCGCTCTTTTTTTACTTAGGTTTTATGATCGTAATGCCAGCCGCTGACTCTTTCTTTAAATTGAGTTTTTAAAGTGGAGGCTCTTTGCCAGGTGCCGCTCCCATATTTCTCCGCAACTTTGTCTAGGGCTTCTAGAGCTCGACGCTTACGCTGTTCCTGATTAAACAGAGGATTACAACCTTTTAGGTCGATTAATCCGCTAGCTGACAGCCCGATTAGGCGGACGCCCTTATTGACTTGAAGATGATTAGCTAAGTGTCTCCAGGCGATATTAGCTAAATCCAGGCCGTCTAAGATTGGTTCCTGAGAGCGCTTGTTGATGCCGTGACTGCCAAAATCGGCATAGCGTACATAGGCGGAGAGTTGAGTGGCTAAGAAATTTTGTTTCCGCATGCGCCAGGCCACCCGGTCAGCCAGAGCTAGTAGATTCATGTAGATCTCTGTATCTGAGGTGAGGTCATGAGGAAAGGTGTATGAGTTGCCAATAGATTTAGGCGCCTCTAAGCCGTCTAAAATATCCGAGCCTAGGCCTCTGGATGAGTTATACAAAAAGTAACCGTAACTTTTGAATTCATGGAGAAGTAGAGGCAGGGGAAGTCGCCTAAGTGTAGCTACCGAGGTAGCACCGAGTCTTTCCAGGTGTTTTTCTATTTGCCTGCCAATGCCGCAAAAATCAGACAAAGGTCTGGATAAAACAAAGTCTTCAGCTTCATGCGGGGGTACACAGGTTAGGCCGTGAGGTTTTTTAGATTCTGACGCTAATTTAGCTAAGAATTTATTGGACGCAATGCCAATAGACAGGGTACAGAAGTGCCCACATTCCTGCGCGATATCAGCTCTGATGCGTTGCGCTAAAAAGATGGCGCCCAAATAGTCGCCACCTGAGGCGGTGGTAACATCCGCGAAGGCTTCGTCGGTGCTGAATTGCTGAACTTTATCCGCGTACTCATTCAGGATGCTTAAAAACCGATCGGTGATCTCCCCATATTTTTGTGGATCCCCCGGGATGATGAGTAGCTCTGGACAGATCTGTTTAGCTTGCCAGGTACCCATGGCTGTTTTGACCCCGAGCGTTTTAGCCTCTTTTGAGGCCGTAGTTACCACTGATCGCTGGAACTGGAGTTGATCAATATTGATTCTGCCTGAGCTCCGGTGAGCCCTGGCGACGTCTATTGAGTTTCTACCCTTGCCTGTAACGGCAATAGGCAAGCCTCTCAAAAAAGGGTTAGCTTGTTGCTCTACTGAGGCAAAGTAGGAGTTAAAGTCCAGATGTAAGATGATGGCCATACATCTGGAGTGACAAATTTTACGGTGCGTAAACTTCCACCAAGCGCCATTCTAAAGTTTCTGTGTCTAGTCTGAGTTTCATGAAATTAGCCGTGTCAGAGACTGAAAAGTAGAAGATACGTTTTTGCCCTTCTCTGGCGCCGTGAACTAAATTAACTTTGTCGATGTCATAAACTTTCGTGCCCCAGCGCAGTCTTTTAGGCCTAATGCGTTTACCAGAAAAATCCACTGACACATCCACGGGATCATTCATGAACTCATGCATAAGTTAATGGCTAGTCTGAGTAGAGATAGGGAATTAAGGGGTGCGTTTTAGCGGGGTATTTTCTTAGCGCAGTTTATATTTCAGCGTGATCTGACTGGGCAGGCTAACAAAATCCATGACTTGTCTGGCGTGCTGCCTGAGCTTGCGTTTATTGAACCAAACTCTAGCCACTTGCTGTACGGCTTCACGCCTACCGCTTGAGATAAAGACTCTTTTAGGCTGAATTGGGGTGCAATAATCTGGCACCACTTGATAGTGGCGTAAGGTAGTTGTGGTCATATTCTTCTAAATTAGGGGGCGGATTTAAGCTTTAGAGAATTTACGCATGACAGCTCTGACAATGCCTTGAATATTGATGTCACCTCTGACAATGATTGGGTCCATGGTGCTGTTAGCGGGTTGCAAACGAATGTAGCCATTCTCTCGGTAGAAGCGTTTGAGGGTGGCGTAGGCGTTGTCTAGGAGCGCCACGACGATATCGCCGTTCTTGGGAGAAGGATTTCTTTCTACGATCACGTAATCGCCGTCAAAGATGCCATCTTCAATCATGGAGCGTCCCTTGACCTTGAGCACATAAGAGTTCATGGCGTCCATGACAAAGTCGGTAGGGATAGCCATAGCTTCGCGCTCTTCCACAGCCTCGATAGGCTCTCCGGCCGTGATTAAGCCTGCGAGTGGCAACATGACAGCCAGCGGCGAGAGCGGGGCCGTTTCTACGACCTCAATGGATCTTGCAATGCCATGCTCACCCGTATTGATAACGCCCTTTTCACATAAAGCTTTAATGTGCTGGTGGACAGTCGCCGGGGAAGATAAGCCGAGCTTTTCTGCGATCTCCCGATAGGACGGCGTGTAACCATTCCTCCGCACAAAGGACTCAATACAGTCCAATACCTGGCGTTGTTTTTTGGTGAGTGGAGGTAACATAGTTTTATGATTACGTTCTCCTTATGTTCGTATCATACCCGAACATATACCGAACGCCAGTTCCACCTGGGGATAAGCACACGCGTATCCCATCGGGATATAGCCGGATGCGGCAATATGAGCATCTTTAATTTGTCTTGGGCTCATGCTATTGTTAAATTACTCCCCAATAATTTTTAACGCATGTTTTTATGTTAGGCGCACAGGACATTGCATTATTGGAGGGGATGTTTTCTCGCCAAGGTGCCGAAATAGAGCGGAAGTTGACTCGGAGGTTTGGCGAAATACTAGGTCAAAATAATCTCGATCTCATACGTACTTTGCGTGATGAAGTTCATTCTATAGTTACAGCCTCTGAATATCGCATGAAAACCGCAATCATTTCCGAGGTCACCAATTTCATCGGTGAGTCTATCCTCCCGCAGATAGAAGAATTCCAAATCGACATGAAGCGGGTCAAAATCGAGCTCAAACTCGCCTAAAACAAAAAAGCTCCCAATGGGAGCTTTTTAGTTTAGGTCTGCTGGGTGATATTGACCCAGACGTAAGGTGTGGCTCGGGTTTCTTTTTCAATAAACTTTTCGAGCTTGCCCTGCAGAATGTGTTTAGCGTCACGTTGTTTGGCTAGACGCGGTAGCTCATCTCTGACTAATTTGAGGAGTTTTTGCTCTAGCTCCCGAATAGCACCGCGATGTCTGAAGCCTAGGCATTCGACGCGGTTGTTGCTAACGATCACAATACCTTCGTCACCCAAGCGCTTACGTTCACGTAAGGTGTCTAGATCGACGACACCTAAAGTTTCGGCATCAATGAGAATTGGTTTGAGATCGATTTTCTCACGCATCAATTTACCCTGACCAGTTTGATCAAATTCGATAATCTGACCGTTGTCAGCAATAAAGATATTCTGACGTGGGAAACCAGTTACAATTGCAGCTTGAGCGTGATGATGCAAGAAGGCATGATGACCTTCAATTGGGATTAGGTACTTAGGTTTGATCATCTTAGTAACTTCTCCCAAATCAGCGGCTTTAGCATGGCCACCAGCGTGGATATTTAACGCGCGATAATTCACCACCTTAGCACCTAAACGGTAGAATTTATCCGTAATAAACTGGACTGAACGTTCGTTGCCAGGAATGACAGAAGAAGAGAAAACTACCGTGTCACCTGGGGTTACGCGTAAGTCTCGCAACTGATTGTCGGCTAACTTATAGAATGCGGCGTTACTTTCTCCTTGAGCACCCGGGAAGATCGCAATAATTTTATTGGGTGGAATGCCCTGAATTTCACTTATATCAATCAGGGTACCAGGGAAAGGTTTGATGTAGCCCAAATTTTCGGCGATTTCTAGCGTTGTTTTTAAGCTCAGGCCACCGACAGCGACGTGTTTGCCGTGTTTCTGCGCAATGGTAATGATCTGTCTCAATCTTTCTACGTTAGATGAGATCATGCCGAACAAGAGGCGTCCTTTGGCCTCAGCGACGATCTTTTCTAGATCATGAGCAACTTCATGCTCCATGAGCTGATGACCGGACTGTGGGGCATTGGTAGAGTCTGACAAGAGAGCGAGAACGTTCTGATCTCCTAGGGCACGCATGCTTTCTAGTCTGGTGCGGTCCTCATCATTGGTGGGGTTGAGGTCGACCTTAAAGTCACCCGTATGCACGATTTTGCCGCAAGGGGTATCAATAATAATCGCCAAAGCAGATGGGACTGAATGAGACACGCCCATGAAGGAAACTTTGAAGTTGCCCAAGGTTAGATGCGTGGCTTCATCCACGGGTCTAAGGTCGACCTTAACGTCTGGCATGTACTCTAGTTTCTTAGCGATCAAAGACAAGGTAATTGGCGCAGAAAAAACCGGTACACCAGGCAAGAGCGGCATCAAAAATGGAATGGCACCAATGTGGTCCATGTGCATGTGGGTAATGATCACGGCGCGGACTTGATGTTCGCGACCTTTCAGATAAGAAAAGTCTTGCACAATGCCGTCAATACCGCGCATGTGCTCTTCTCCGAACTGAATACCCATGTCGATCAAGATAATATCGTCACCGTATTCAAGTAAGGTCATGTTTCTACCGACCTCTTCATTGCCGCCCATGACGATAACTCTAAGTTTGCCCTCTTGGGTTTTGGTAGGGTGAACGGCGTAATGATTTTGTGGAGTGAGTTCTAGCTTACCGTAACGAACACCATCTCCCTTGCGGGTTGAGGTGTTGTTTGGGGTGTGCTGCCAAGAGGCGCGCGCAGGACCACGTGAAGAACGAGAAGATTGGCCCCGAGAACGACCGTGTCGTCCGGAGTTATTTGGTTGTGTGTTCATAGCGAACTGAGAAGTAACTAAGATTAAAAGGGTGAAGTGGAAACTGGAAAATTCTTTGCAGAAACAGTTTCACAGCAATGAAAAATGGCGGGACGTATCTCCCTAACCGTTAAAGGTCAGGGAGATACGTTGGAACAGTCGCGTTTAGCGACGTCCGGATTTACTTGCGCCTCGGCTTTGTGGGCGGCTGCGAGAGCCGCGGCTGCGCGGTTCGTAACGGTAAGCTGGTGCTTCTTCATCGTCAACGATGATGCCACGGGGCACGCTCGGAGTGCTAGATGTAGGGCTAGCTGGAGCGGCTTTGAAGGTGTCCTCTCTGCGCACAAACGGTGGGCGCGGCTTGATCTGCTTGGTACGTACGCCTCTGTCAATGAAACGACCTTGACCACGACCGCGTGCGTTCATGGCTGGGCGATTGCCGCGGCCACCGCGACTATCACGTTCCTCGCGTTCACGTGGTGCTGGGGCAGGAACATCAATGAGTTTAGTTGGTACTTTGGTAATGTTTAAGCGATTGCGGATGATTCGTTCAATGGCTCTAATTTCATCACGTTGATCTGGAGTGGCAAATGACATGGCGCGACCAGTAGTCCCGGCACGACCAGTTCTGCCAATGCGGTGGACGTAGTCTTCAGCATTATCTGGTAAGTCCATGTTAATGACAAGACTGATGCCTTTAACGTCGATACCACGAGCCGCAATATCAGTCGCGATTAGCACTCTGTACTTGCCGCTTCTGAAGCCTTCCAAAGCCTGACGGCGTTGTGCTAGTGAGCGATTAGAGTGAATTTCGGCGGCGGTGTGGCCCATGTCTTGCACGGCCTTGCAGGTCTGTTTAGCTCCAAATTTAGTGCGCGTAAATACGAGCACGGTGCCTGTTTGTTCGGCTAGAATTGTGGCTAGCAAGCTACGCTTCTTAGCGCGTTCTACAATAAACAGTTCCTGTTCCACTCTTTCTGCGGCAGTTCCAGCTGGAGCAACTTCAATTCTGACCGGCAACTTCATGTGGCTCGTAGCGATCTTAACAATGTCTTGCGGCATGGTGGCTGAGAACAGCATGGTTTGACGATCCTTAGGCACAGTGATCAAGATTTTATTGATCTGTGGCGCGAAACCCATGTCTAACATGCGGTCAGCTTCATCCAAAACTAAGATCTTAATATCGCTCAAATTGACGGTGCGCTGTTCCATGTGATCGATCAATCGACCAGGAGTAGCAATGAGGACGTGAGGATTGGTACGTAAAGCACGCTTTTGCTTATCGATATTTTCGCCACCAATCAAAACGACGGTGCGCATACCAATTTTAGCCCCTAAACGGCGGAGCGACTCTTCTACCTGAATAGCTAATTCACGAGTTGGCACCAGGACTAAGCCACGGCCTTTGAACATGGCCAAGCGCTGAATCATTGGAATACCAAAGGCTAAGGTTTTACCCGTACCAGTTTGTGCAATGCCAATAACGTCCTGGCCTTCAATGGCGACAGGTACGGCTTTAGCTTGAATGGGTGACGGCGTCACGAAATTCGCGGCGTGTAAAATCGACAGTAAAGTTGGGTTAATACCAAGACCGGTAAAACCCGAAGTGGGAGTAATCTCTTGTTCGGACATAATTATTCATGACTCGCACCCCTGAAAGTCATGACAGATGTCACACTGAGGTTCGAGACCGCCGGCTTCTCCAGGACTCCCATTGCTCTATAAAAGAGGGGTAATGAGGGGAGATGCAACAATAAGCGGTTTAATAAGACCAAAACTATAGCATAAACCTGTTAAAAGGTCAAACTTATGGACTGGTTTTGGATTTAGACCCAGCTATTCTTGCCATTGTCTGGTGTAAGCCTTAAACTGCGCTCCAGTATGCTAAGAGCTGTTGAGGCACCACTTTCAGGCCATCCGGATAAGGTTTGTGATTTGCTTGTTGAATCAGTCGTAGACGAGTATTTGCGCCGTGACATGCTGTCCAAAATGGACATTCAGGCGCTCGGTTCAAACGGGATGGTGATGTTGGGGGGAGTTGTTGATTCCCGAGCGGATTTTGATGTTGCTGAGATTGCTAAACAGGCTTACACCAGTGTTGGTTATGTTGATCCGATTGAATTGTTTGTTAATTTAGAGCGTCCCGGTAATGAACATTTGCGTGCACCTAGGGTGGCTGGAGCTTCTGGCACGGCCATTGTCTACGGTTATGCCACGCGTGAAACTAGGGAACTCATGCCACGGTCTGTGGTTTATGCTAATTCACTCGCGAGACGTGTGGATGATTTGCGTAAGACGGATACGCGTTTTGCGTGGTTGCGCCCGGACGGCAAGATTCAGTTAGTCATGCAGGGGGAGCAGGTGATTTCTGTCACGGTCGTGGCGGCTCATGCTGAAGACATGGATATTACTCAGGTGCAGACGCTGTTATTGGAGCACGCAGTGGTACCGGTCTTGGGTAATGTGGATAACGTAAAAGTTTTTATCAATCCCGTGGGACCGTTCACAACCGGTGGCTTTACGTTGAATGCGGGTGTGAGTGGGCGTAAGATTTTGTCAGATACTTATGGGGGCTTGTTGCCACACGGGGGCGTAGCGATGGTGGGTAAAGATCCCTTGAAGCCTTCACGTGCTGGTGCGTATATGTCACGGTTTGTGGCTAGGGAGATCGTTAAAGAGGGTTTAGCGGCTAGCGTTTTGATTACAGCGGTTTATTCAGTAGGTTTGGAGGAGCCGGTCTCTTTGTTTGCCAGAGCGGGTGACGGTACGGATTTATCACCACTTATTGCTAAGCGTTTTGATTTTAGGTCAGAAGCTATTGTGGAGCGCTTTAACTTGCGCCGTCCGATTTACGCCACTTGCGCCAATTATGGCATGTTTGGACGCGAGGGCGTGCCTTGGGAGGAATAGTTGACGAATAGGGGTATTTTAAGGTTATACTCTAGTTGTGACTTAAGATGGCGACCTGGAGGGCGGCTGGCCGTGACGACGATTCGGTTGGGATCGTTAGCATGCGTAGACGCGGGGGCGTTATACGCGCCGCTTCGTTGATGGTGGGTTTGCTTGGACTCAGCCCACTGCAACATCAGCGCGTCACGTGCCATGCCCTTTCCTCCTTCTGCTCTCAGTGTCAGCGTTCTACTTCTTGTAGAGCATGATACTGAGAGTTTTATGTTTTAGGCATATTGAAAAGCACGGTATACTAATGTCATGACTTCTGAAAGAATATTTTCGTCTTTGGCGGTGTTGGCGGTAATCGCAATTACGGTTGGTTTTTTTACGACTCACGAACCTGAGGACGTGAGTGTTGTGAGTGAAGATGGAGTTTTAACGATTACAGGCTTGGCGCGTCAGACGCAGCCGCTGACGGTCACACTGAGCGACACGGTGCAACAGCCACTGTTCGGTACGTCTTACGTGATTGAGCCGGCGGGGATCGCCTTGGATGAGCCAGCTGTTTTGGCGTTTTCAATTTCGACAGAACAGTCAGCGGACATTGACGCGCTGCAGGTATTTAGATTGCATCCCAGTTTGAATATGTGGGAGTCAGTGATGCCGGTGGTGGCACACACTGACGAAATTATTGCGATTGAGACGTCACGTTTAGGCACGTTTGCGGTGGGTAGCGTGCCTAATTTTGAGCCGCCCGTATTTGCGAATGTGTATGAAGACTTGCGTAATTTAGCACCAGTTGAAGCGGTTGGTTATGAGACGGCAGTGGGTTATAGGCTAGCCGAACAAGAATTAATGCGCTTACCGCGAGTAGGCGAGCGTGGCGGTTGTGGCGGTGCTGTGCGCGTGGGTGACGGTGAGTCTGTCTCTAGCTTAGAGCGTACAGCTCAAGTGAAAATTGGAGATGAATTGCAGTCATTGACTTTTGTGTTTGTGACGCGTTGGTTTACTTCAAGTGATGTTGGTTGTGGCGTTGAAGACGCTCTCATGCCTGCGCCTGAATATGATATACTCGAACAGATTGAAATTTAGTAAAAGTTTGGAGGTATGCCTACTGTAAAAAAGACTACATCTGTTCGTGCTCGCAAGGCTGTTGCTGTTAAGCCTATTCCGTCAGTGCCCGGTGTGTGCCGCAGTTGTCACGCCTTGCCGGCTGGCAGCATGGAGCTGATGGCGCTCATGTTGGTTTTAGTTTTTTCTTTGACGGCAGTTTTGTTTACTTCAGTTTACGCATTAGATATTCAAAGCTCTAAGATTGATGCTCTGGAGAGCCAACTTGCCCACAGCCAACTTGAATAATTGAGCTAGATAGTTTATAGCGGGAGAGTAATCCCGCTTCTTTATTTATGTCAAAACGCATTTCTATTACGGTGTTAACGGCTGCACTTTTGACCTTTGGTGGAGGTTGTGTAGAATCAGCTGCAGTTACTCCGGCAGCTCCGGGTGACTCTGAACTAACGCAGTCCGACCAAGATTCACCCCAAATGTTAACTATGGATAATGAGAAAACTTGGGCTTTCCCAGGCCAATTACCTGCCGATCAGCTTGAGAATAAACAGGTCCGTGTCACTACCGCCAAGGGCGATATCGTTTTTGAGCTACTGCCGGACGTAGCGCCAATTACCGTGTCTAACTTTGTGTATTTGACCGGTGGCGGCTATTATGACGGTTTGAATTTTCATCGTCGTGATGAAGGCTTTGTCATTCAGGGCGGTGATCCGTCTGGAGATGGTACCGGTGGCCCTGGTTACTCTATTCCGGCTGAATTCAATAGCGTTAAGCATGAGCGCGGGATTGTAGCTATGGCTAGAGCCATGGACCCCAATTCTGCGGGTAGTCAGTTCTACATTACATTGGCGCCAGCCTACTTCTTGGATAATAACTACACGGTCTTCGGTCGTGTGTTGGAGGGTATGGATGTAGTAGATAAGATTCGCATTGGGGACGTTATGACTCAGGTGGTTGTTGAGGATAAACCGTAATTAGTCTGAGTTGATTAGACGCAAAAGGTCGTCATTTGGCGACCTTTTGATTTTAGGTTAATTGCTGTATAGTTTAACTATGCGCCCCCGGATTACTGAACATACTTTTTATCAATATCTCAAGTGCCCATCTTGGGTGGCTCATGATGCCAGGGCTGGTCATCTTGAGGATGTTTTGCGTCAGCGTTTACAGGAAGACGGCTTGTTGCCAGAAGTGGAGCGTCGCTTGTTGGCCAAGAGGCAAGTAGTCGAGGTAGTGGAAGAAGACATGGATGATGCTGCCGTGCGTACGGTGGAATATATGCAGTCCGGCGTGCAAACTATTTATAGAGGCGTATTGGTGCACGGTCATTTTGTGGCTAGGCCGGATATCTTGGAACGGGTGGAAGGTAAATCTGAATTTGGGGCCTATTATTACGTAGCTTGCGATATTAAACGTTCACGGCATTTGAAGGAGGAATACAAGCTGCAAGGCTGTTTTTATGCTGAGGTCTTGGCCCTGATTCAGAAGCTAAAGCCAGTCCAGGGTTATGTCATGCACCCTAATGGCGAGGTCGAAAGTTATTTATTAGCCGAAGTAGCTAAGCATTATCACCTCACCCTGGATTCGATTGAAAGAATTCTAGACGGTGAGGACGAACCGCATTTTTTAACTTCAGACTGCAAGCAGTCACCGTGGTTTCATGAATGTAAGAAGGATGCGATTTCCTGTGATGATTTATCTAGGTTAAACCGAGTGTGGCGGAGTGAGGTGCAGGAGTTTAATGCGGCCGGTTTTGCTACGGTCACGGATTTAGCCGCTTTGCATCCGGATCTGATTGCTAGCAAAGTGGCAGGTGTGAGTAGGGACAGATTGGAGTTCTTGTATTTGCAGGCTAAAGCTTTAGCGACTAATCAGCATTTTATTTTGCGTACGGCTGATTTACCCAAGGAAGATATAGCCTTGATTGTGGATGTTGAGAGTGACCCATTACGCGATGTCCATTATTTGTTTGGAGTTCTGGAAGTGAATGGTAAAGATGAAAAATACCATGCCTTTTTAGCCAAAGATCCTAAGGACGAGCAGCGTGCTTGGGAGGAGTTTATTGCTTTCATGCGCGGGTATATTGGCACGCCAATTTACCATTACGGCTGGTCTGAGCAGGACGTGTTTAGGTCTATGGGGGCTAAGTACGGTACAGATCAAGAAGTGCTAGCCATGCTTGAGGAGCAGTCTATTGATATCTTGGTGAGATTGCGGGAGTGTATAGTTTTTCCCTTGTCTTTTTATTCACTCAAAGATATTGCTCAGTACATTGGTTTTAAGTGGCGGCACGAGCAAGCCTCCGGCTTGAATTCTGTTCTCTGGTTTGAGGATTGGTTGAACAGTGGGAATAAACAGGCGTTGCAGGATGTGATTGATTACAATGAGGATGACGTGAGAGCTACTTGGGCATTAAGAAATTGGGCACTTAAGCATAGTTAATATGGCATTTGGTAAACGCACGGCTAAACAAGCGACCTTTAACCCCTGGTATGCGTTTTTACTGGTAGTCGTGCTTGGTGTGACTTTTGGCATGCGCATTTACTACGGTTTGAAGCCTGATGTAGGGGCTCCCACAGCGGATGTTCCGGCCGTAACTTACGAAGAAGTTGTGAATGAGCCGCCCGTTGTGACGGAGCCGGAGGTCATTGATGAGCCGGCTCCCGAGACGGTCGTAGAGCCAGAGCCACCAAATCAGGTGTCACCGGCCCAGTTTAATCTGGCCGTGCCCTTTACTTCTCAGGCGCCTACGGGTAACTGGGATCCGTTGCATGAAGATGCTTGTGAAGAGGCTTCGTTTTACATGGTGCAGCAGTTTTATGCTGGGATACCGGCTGGCAAGATCGATCCTAATGTTGCTGATCCAGAGTTGCAGCGCATGGTGCATGCGGGGGAGTCTTTAGCGCAGGGTCCGAGCATTTCTTTGGCGGAGGCACAGGAGTTTTTATTAGCTGACTCAAAGACCGTATCTCATGTTATCGACAATCCTACGGTGTTTGATATAAAATCACTGCTTGCGGAGGGCAAGCCGGTGATTGTTCCGGCTGCAGGTAGGGAGTTGGGGAATCCATTTTTCACGGGTGAAGGCCCGCTGTATCACATGTTGGTGATCCGCGGTTATACCGAAACGACTTTTATCACCAATGATCCTGGGACTAGATTGGGGGAGAACTACGCTTACGATATTGATGTTTTGATGGCGGCGATTGGGGATTGGAATAACAGTGATCCAACGCACGGCGCAAGTAGAATTTTATACCTTGATCCGCAGTAAACATGACTGAACAGCCAGCCATTTCCGTTTCGCAATTTCTTGGCTTAGTTAACCAGACTTTACGAGCCCTTCCAACCGACACTTTTGCCATAGAAGGCGAGGTGGCTGATTTTAGAGTTTCTCAGGGCAAATGGATTAACTTTGATCTGAAAGATGAAGAAGTTGAGGTCAAGGTCCCGTGCTTTATGACGACCTTTCAGTTGGGTACAGCGCTTGAAAGTGGCATGCGAGTACGGGTGACTGGCTACCCTAAGGTCTTTGAGAGATTTGGTAAATTTTCCTTGAACGTTGAGAGCGTGATTCCAGTTGGCGAGGGTGCTTTGGCTAAGGCTTATGCTTTGTTAAAAGCCAAACTGACGCAGGAAGGTATTTTTGATCAGGCACGTAAGCGTACGCTGCCTAAATTTCCGAGTCGGGTGGGATTGATCACGTCTAAAGAAGCTGCGGCTTACGGAGACTTTTTGCGTATCCTTGCCAATCGTATGGGGGGAGTTACGATTTTGCACGCCAATGTTCACGTGCAGGGTCAATACTCGGTGGATGAAATTTGCGAGGCTTTTAGTCTGTTTAATCAGTTGCCGGTAGCTGAGCGTCCGGAATTGATAGTGCTAACACGCGGTGGTGGTAGTTTGGAGGACTTGCACGCGTTTAATGACGAACGGGTAGTGCGGGCGGTTTTTGGTTCAGTTGTGCCGGTAGTGGTGGGCGTGGGTCATGAGCGTGATGAAAGCTTATGTGATTTTGTGGCTGATGTTCGTGCGTCTACGCCATCTAACGCCGCTGAGTATATTAGTTCGGACAGACATGAGTTATTGCGGCATGTTCAACACATAGAGGATCGCATGGAGGACAGAGTTACGAGTGTTATTAGTCAGGCTCATGTGAGAATCGAACGCTCGACCCTGTTGTTTGAACGGGCGTTTATTGGTATGGGAAATAGACTGCAAGCCGCAGCAACGGGCTTGTCTCATGCTTTTGACAGATTTAGGCTGAGTTTGGTGGCTACACGTGAATACATTGAGCGCAGGGTTGATGCTAACGAACGGCGGTATCAGCTGACTCTAGAGCGAGCCGTGAATAGATTGCATGGCATGGGGCGTTTGCTGGAGAGTATTAATCCGGAGCGTGTTTTGGCTAGGGGATATGCCATTGTACGAACAAATAGCGGGATCGTGACTGATCCGGGTGCACTTAGTCCGGGGGACGGGTTGTCATTACAGTTTGCTAAGAGTACGATTCAAGTTGAGGTAATTGGTAAGCGTAAACAAGAAAAATTACTTTAAACACATGGCAAAGAAAACATCATTCGCTGAGGCCTTTCAGGAATTGGAAGAGATCACGGCGTGGTTTGAAACTTCAGAGGTTGATTTAGATGAGGGTCTCAAGAAGTTTGAGCGTGGGCTTGAGTTAGCTCAAGTTTGCAAGAGTAAGCTTGCAGATGTTGAAAATCAGGTTATCGATTTAAAAAAGAAGTTTGCTACGTTAGAGGTAGCAAATGATAACGAAACCTAAATATGCGTTTAATTTTACGGTGGTTGATTAATGCGTTGGCGCTTTTGGCTGCAACTCAGTTCATCTCCGGGTTTGAGGTCAGTAGTTTTTACGCGGCTTTAATTGCGGCTTTAGTGCTGGGGCTGTTGAATGCAATTGTGAGGCCGGTTCTGGTTTTACTGACCTTACCAGTTACGTTGCTGACACTCGGACTCTTCACGTTTGTCATCAATGCAGGTTTGGTCTGGTTCATGAGTAGCTTTGTTAAGGGTATCGCGGTGGACGGTTTTTGGCCGGCCTTATTGGTAGCGATCTTCCTCTGGGCGGTTAGTACCATTACGAGTAATTTCCTGAATCAAGACTAACTAATTAATTGCCCGTCAGGGCAATTTTTTATGCCGCTATGCCAAAATTATCATTAGACTTGGAGGATCCATTGATTCTATCGGTTGGGGGTTCGTTAATTATTCCAAATGGTGGGCCGGATGTTGAGTTCTTGCAGCAATTACGGCTTTTGGTTCTTAAGTCTGTTGAGCAGGGTAGAAAGATTGTGATTGTAACGGGAGGCGGTAAGACGGCTAGGCATTACATTGACGCCGCTTCCACGGTTCAGAAAATTTCTGATGAAGATTTGGATTGGATGGGGATTCACGCTACGCGTCTTAACGGTCACTTGGTGCGTACAATTTTACGGGACGTAGCTCATCCGGTGGTGTACAAGAATCCGTTAGCTGTGCCGCCGGTGGGGGAGTGGAAGGGGAGCGTGCTAGTGGGGGCGGGCTGGCGACCGGGTTGGAGCACTGATTTTGTGGCTTGTAGGATTGCTCAGGTTTTAGATGCAAAATCCGTGATTAACTTATCAAATATCGATTTTGTTTATAACGATGACCCGCGTTCCAATCCGGAAGCTCAGGCGTTTGAGGAGATGCGTTGGCGTGATTATAGGAAGCTTGTAGGTGATGATTGGTCGCCGGGCCTGTCTGCGCCTTTTGATCCGGTTGCTGCTAAGTTCTGTCACAAGTATGGAATGAGTGTGGCAGTGGTGAACGGTAAAAAATATGACCAGGTTGAGAAGGCGATTTTAGGTGAAGAATTTACCGGCACCATACTTTCATAATTGCAGAGAAAATTTAATTAATTTTACCCACAGTAATCTCAAATCTTAGCAGAAAATAAGCTATAATATAGTTAGTGAATTTATAGCTTTGGAGGATGTGGTAAAGCAAGCTTCAAATAATAAAAGTTGGAAACGTGCATTGAAGAAAATATCTGCTTCTTTGCTTTTGTTTTCAATGGTTTCTGCAGGTTTGACGCCATTAAGCGCTGAGCAGGTTTTAGCGGCCACTGGTGCGCCGGCGCTGATTCATCATCAAGGTCGTTTATTTGATACGAGTGGAAATCTCTTGGGTGGATCTAGCGGCACTGACTATTGTTTTCAATTTTCGTTTTACGATGACGCGGTTGTTGGCGGTGGCGATGTTAAGTTGTGGCCATCTGGTTCACCTTCGACCATGACAGTCACCGTAACGAATGGAGTTTTCGGCGTGAACATCGGAGATACTTCTGTTGGGGGAGACACTCTAGATTTTGACTTTGAGACTACAGATACGGCGTACTTGAACGTTGAGGTTGCCGCTAAGGTTGGTTTGACTTGTGCTGCTGGTGACGGTGCTGAGTCATTTGACACCTTGAGTCCACGCCAGCGTGTGGTGTCATCTGGCTATGCGATTAACGCCAATACGATTAGCGGATATTCTGCTGCTCAATCCGCGACTGCTGATCAAATTCCTGTTTTAACCAGTGGCAACTTGGTGCTCGGTGGCACTAATCCACAGTTGAATGTTACTGGCAGTAATACGCTCACCTTGCAATCTGGTGTGACGGGTAGCGTGCAGTTTTTCTCCTCATCAAACAGTTTGAACTCGTCCGGTGATCTTACTTTGGCGGGTGATGTGACTACGACTGGGTTGACGATTGGGTCGGTCGCTCTGAGTGCGGCCGGAGCGAATAATGCTACTTCTGGTGCAAGTTTAGTGGGTGTGTTTGATGAGTTTGATAATTCGAATTCTGCAACTGTTCAAGCAGTCTTGAATGACTTTGACGTTGCGATTGGCGGTTTGGCGGCTGGGTCATCCAAGTGGACAGACGCAGGAACATTCACGCATTTAATTAGTGTGACGGATGATTTAGTCATTGGTGCGGCTACCGTAGCCGCAGCCTCCTTATTTTTCGATGAAAGTGCTGGGCAGTTAGATTTAGGTACAGACGATGCTCTCGGTGGCTCGCTGCGGTTATACAGCGTAACTGCTGCGACAGCTGATCCTACTTTAGCCGCGGATGCCAGTGGCAATTTGGATATTACGACTGCGGCTGTAGAGATTTCCGGTGATTTAGAAGTGTCCGGTGGTGACATTACAACTGCGGCTGCAACGTTGAACTTGGCCGCGACGAACGCAACTACCGTCAACGCCTTCGCGGCTGCGACTACTCTCAACATCAATGACGCGGCCGTGACCTCAACTATCGACATTGGTGGCGTTACCTCAAGCGGCACTAACACCGTGAACATCGCGACTAATGCGACAGCGGCTGATGTTATTACCATCGGTAACAGCCACGCCTCGTCTACGGTCGCGATCACGGGTGGTGACGATTGGTCAATCGCTGCGACCGGTGTCATGACCCTGTCAGCTTCTGCTGCGGCAACTACCGCCATCGTCATCACTGACACCGACTACACCAACTCCTTGTCGATTGGTGATAACAACATCACCGGTACCACTTATTCACTGATTGGTACGACCTCAACGATTGATTTTACCAATTTTGACGTCGCTTCGACCGGTGCGATTACGGTTGCGGCTGGCGTTGGGCTCGACACGAACGCTGCTGGTGCTCTCGCCCTCGGTAACACGAATGCTACTTCAGTCTCAGTTTGCAACTCAGCGGCTTGCGACACGATTTCTATTGGTACTAACGCTGATGCTGATGCCATTACGATTGGAGATGCTGCTAGCGACACAGTTATTGTTAACGGAGCCTCGTTATCTCTCGTTATTGGAGCTACCACGGTCGCTGATGCTGAGATCACCGTCCTTGACGGTGGCATTGCTCTGTCCGAGCTCACCGATTCCGGCACCCTCACCGCCACCACCGTCGACATTAACGGAGGCGCCATCGACGGCACTGCGATTGGCGCTTCA